>QHBP01000288.1 GCA_003244175.1 Chloroflexota bacterium
AGCGCCTCGAGGTAGAGCGAGCCGGTGAGGGCGTTCATGTCGGTCATGATCGCGCCGATGGTGCCGTAGCCGTGGACATTGGCGTGCGGCGCCGGGGTCTTCTCGGCCCGATCCCAGAGGGCGGGGTTCGTCTTGCGGACGATGTTCTCTGAGTAATCCGGCCCGGCGAGCAGGAAGAGATGAAGCGGCAGGTCGAGCAGGTATTCGAGCGCGAGGAGCATGTTCCTGAACACGATGCCCAGGGGCGGCGGCCGCACGCCGATCGCCATCTCGATTGCGAGCGCGGAGGCGGTCGAGTGGACGCCGCCGCAGACGCCGCAGGCGCGGCTCGTGATGTAGATGGCGTCGCGCGGGTCGCGGCCCATCATGATGATCTCGTAGCCACGGAAGAGGGTGGCAACGGAGCGGGCCTCGATGACCTTACGCTCCTGCGTGTCAACGACGGTGTGAAACGCCAGGGCTCCCGCCACGCGGGTGATCGGATCCAGGTTCTTCTGCTTTATGTGGCCATTCCGGGCCAGCAGGTCCTCAATTTGGTCCCTGGTCAGCGTCCCGAACGACCCGCCGTTCAGGTCTGGACGGCGGTCCATGCTGTACGGGTCGCGAATATCCTCCTTTAAATACGCCCGACCTTGTTCGTCGAACTCAACCGGCAGATTCTTGAAGCACATCGTGCTGCTCCTCCTGTTCCTGTCCGAGTACGCGGTTCACGCCCAGAAGGTGCCGGTCCGTCGCCTCGAGGTCATGCAAGAGTGCGGCAAGGGCGCCATTTATGGTGGTTAGGTGTTTGGGAAGCGGCTCCGCGTGCCCCTGGATGGCCCGCAGGCCCCCGACGAGCTGGGTCAGATGCTGGTCGGCGCGGCGCAGATAGTACGCGGTCCCGACGAGGTACACGACCAAGACAAGGATGACCAGTGCGATTGCCGCCAGCGTCAAATATGTGAGTATCATGGCGCTATTGCCGCCGCTCTGGTACCGAGCACCTCTTCAATGGCTCCTGTATGTTCCTCAATCGCTTTGGCCGAGCCCAGGAGGCCCGTTGCAACCGCAATGGTGGCGTTGAGCGCTTCTATGTTGGCGGTGTTGCCGGCGATCCCAACGCCGGCCGTTAGCGTTGTGGCCGCGTACCTCTCGATCTGCCGCGCGGCAAGCAGCGTCCGATGCAGGAGATAGACCGCCAGCGGAAGCACAATCACGACGGCAACAATAAGCGTTATCCACCACAGGATATAGACGGCCCCGGGAATGTCCATGCTACGCTCCTTCCTGGCGCACGACT
This sequence comes from Chloroflexota bacterium, assembly GCA_003244175.1. Taxonomy (GTDB): domain Bacteria; phylum Chloroflexota; class UBA5177; order UBA5177; family UBA5177; genus QHBP01. The sequence goes on from QHBP01000288.1 coordinate 1,280, forward strand.
GCCTCGATAGTCCCCACGAGGTGACCGTCTATGCTGCGAAGCCCCTCGGCGGCTTTCGTTAAAGACTCGTTCAGGCGGACAACCTCGGGAGCCAGATGGCTGGTCTGCTGCTCGATCGCGCGCACGCCAAAAGCGATCTTGCCCAGATAGCTGGCACGGCTGCTGTATCCCACCGGCTCTCCCCCAATACTTTCGAGTGCTTTGATGATTCGCAGCAGGTAAAAGACCAGCGCCCCAAAAAGGATCAGCACGGCGAGGACTGAGAGAATCGTCAAGATTACGGCCACGTCATCCTCCTTGCGTTGGCTCGCGAACCATGATGCGACGAGGTGCTCACCGTACCTGGCCACCGGCCAGGGCGCATCGTGGTCAGCCAGGACACTCGCTCGCGTGTGTCTCGATCAGGCCTGTCGCGCGATCTATCGCCGCTGCCTGGGACAAAATCCCATCCACCGCCTGGTTTGTCTGGTGAAGCATCGGAATGTGCACCGTATTGCTCGCGACCCGTTGCCCCACGGTCCAGATCGCCGAGGCTGCCTCGTCGATTTGTCGCGCCGTCCGGACGATGAGAGTCAAGAGCACAGCCACGACGACGATCACCACGAGCCCGAGAACAAGCGAGATCCACCACACTGTCGAGGCCGCTGCCTCGGTCACCAGAATCACATTCATAGCGGGCTCCCTCCTGGCTCAGGAATCGGTGTGTGAGGCGTGAAGTCCCTCGACGATGCGGCCCCCGCGAGAACCGATGCTCTCGGTCGCAGCCAGAATCTCTTCCGCCAGTCGATTGGTCTCGGCCAGCGCCCAGATGACACCGGTGTCGTCCGCGATCTTCTCCAGCGCTTGAAGCCCTTCGGCTCCGTGCTTCAGGATGCTGCGTGCGACCAACAGGATCGCTATGAGGAGAACAGCGGCTATAAGCACCACGATGGCGGCTATGACGAGGCTGATCCCCCAGACGGTGAAGAGATGGCTGTTTGACACGATCTAGTCCCTGATCTCGGACTCGGAGACGTCGTGAGGTGTCTCCATGCCTCGAGCTCGGGGGGGTAGGTCCGTGCTGTAACGGTGCTTGTCGTTCCGCCCGGGCCGCTTCGAGCCCATGAACTGAAGCTTCTCGTAGAAGAAATGAACCGACTTGTCCAGCGCCCCGGGCTTCCTCACATCTCCCCAACCCGAGGGCACAACCCCTCCCGGTGCTTTGTCCCAGCGGACTTCGCGGTTTCGATCGTGGTTGCTGATTGCGCGCAGGCGGCGGATTCCGAAGCCGACGGTTCGCGAGGCGGTGCTCGATATCAATGACCCGGGAGGAGTCTTGTAGAATGGGGCGAACTTGTCCGGGAAACCAGGCATCGTGCAGCCAATACAGGGTCCACCGGCCGCCATGCATCCTCCCATGTGGGACTGTGCGCCGCGAGATACGATGTTGCAGTTGACCACTGGCCCCCAGCAGCCGACCTCGACGAGGCACTCCTTGTCGCCGTACTCCTCGGCGAAGACGCCCTCTTCGTAGTAGCCGGCGCGGGTGCATCCACGATGGACGGTCTCGTTGAACAACCATGCGGGGCGGCCCAGCTCATCGAACTCGGGCAACGGGCCCAGTCCCTGAAGGAACATCAGGATGACGGCAACGGTTTCCGTGAAGTTGTCACCGACGGGGGCACAGCCGGGAATGTTGATCACGGGCAGGCCGAGTGCGCTGCGATAGTCCTTGCCCAGAAAATCCATGACGCTCATGGCGCCGGTTGGGTTTCCGGTCGCGGCGGGGATGCCGCCCCAGGTGGCGCAGGTGCCTATGGCGATGACGGCCGCGGCACCTTCCGCCATGACCTTGAGCCTGTCGGCCGTCGGGAACGGCTGATCCTTATGATCCTCCATGACCTGGTCGCCCATCGCCGAGAAGTAGCCACCGGTTGATTTCGCAATCCGCTCGTCGGCAATGGAGCCCTCGTAGATGCAGACGTACGGGGTATCAAGCTCGCCCTTCTCGGCCATTTCAAAGGGACGGATGAAGTCTTCCCCGACCTCCAGCGACAGCACCGGGTGGTGCAGCACGACCTTTGGCAATCCCGGGATCGTTCCCGTCAGCAGGTCTTCGACGCTGGGGTTGGTGGCGCCCGTCGTCGAGATGCTGCAACCATCACAGCTCATGCCGGCCAACCAGAAAGCGTGCACCACCTTGAGAGGCCCCTGGGGAGCATGCATCTTCTGGCGCTCGGGTTGGGAGGCGACCTCCGGCGGTTTCTCTTCGGGAGGTGGCATCGGGACCTGAGGCACTTCTAAGGGCCTTGGAGGCGCCTCGACGGGGGTGGCCATCAATCGAATCGTCATAACCCTGCTCCAATTCCTGACTCAGGACGCAATTGGGACTCGTGAACGGTCGACGGGCACGCTTCTCCCGCATGATCGGGATCGTTGCACCAGCAATCCTCACTGCACTCGCCGTGTCCATTCCGTCCAAGGAACGGGCGGAACTCGTCGACGAAACGGCGCTTGGCTTCTTCCTTCCCAACCTCCGTCAGAACATAGGCCGGCCCGGCCCTCTCGAGAAGATCAATGACGTGCAAGTGCTCGAGGTTCTGCGCCAGCACTCCCGGATCTGCTTCTAAGAATCGGCGCAGATCGGAAACTGTAACCTTGTCGGCGAAGCCCTCGCCCAGGAGCCAGTACATCACCTGGAGGATTTCGTCTTGCCAGTAGAGATCGTCGAGAGGAGAGGGGATGGGATTACGCTCCATTTGCACCGCGAAAGACCTCCTGAGCCACCTTCTCCACCGCGGTCAGCATCTGAGTCTGCCCCACGTCCATGGGCGCGATACCTCGCCGATCAGCCTCCATCACCGCCTCATCGAAGGGCACGGTCGCTAGAAGGGGCACTGCATGACGGGAGAAGTACTCGCGGACCGCCTCGCGGTCGCGCTCGTCCCGTGCCTTGTTGGCGACCGCGTACACGCGGTCGATGCCTAGCTCACGAGCCAATTCGGCTGTGCGACCCGCTACCTCAAGCGACTTGTAATAGGGCTCGGCGACGATCAGCATGGCATCGACGTAGCGGGTCGTGCCACGGCGCAGATGCTCGAGGCCCGCCTCCATGTCGGTTACCGTGATGCCGGTCTCGTCGGTCATCAGTTGCCCCATCAGCTCACGCACGGTGGCATGTGACCCGCACAGTCAGCCGGCGCCGGCGTGATCGACGGTGGCCATGAGGAGTAAGGTGACGTTGTCCGGCGCCTCAACTCCAAAGCCTTCGATGATTTCGCGCGTCGTCTTTTTGAGCACGAGAACGGTGTCGCCCTCGAGGCCCGCGCGGCGCTCGAGAAGATCTCGGGGAATAGACGTTATGGCCTCCGCTTGCTCCCGAGAGATCCCGAGGGTGATCGCGAGATTGGGAGCGGGATCGGCGTCGATCGCAAGCACGCGCTGCCCTTGCCGTCCCAGGATCCGGGCCAGCGTCCCGGCGATGGTCGTCTTGCCGGAGCCTCCTTTGCCAGATACGGCAATCTTCATCGCTGTGCCATTCGCCCCGCGGCCCGGAGTGACCGCGGGACAACCGTCACTCTTGGCGTTGTTTTCCATTGTGTTACTCAGCCTCCGGCTCCACTCTGTTGAGATGCCGCTTCCCAGCCTTGGAAGCCGGCGGCGTGCCGAACGAGAAAGCAGTTGAGGACGTCACGTTGGTACTTGACAGCCAGGGTCCAGGCGTCTAAATTGCGCTCTCCCTGCTCCGTCAGCTCGTACACCCGCCTCGCGGGTCCTTTGCCGGTGGTGTCCCACGAGGAGCGCACGAGGGCCTCGGACTCCATCCGGCGAAGGTTGCGATATTCGACCGGCGGCTCGCTCGCGAATCCGAACTGATTGAGCCGGTCTACGAGGTCATAGCCGTGGGCCGCACCCTCCCGCAGGAGGAGAAGAAGGCAAGGCAAAATGAAGTTGCGGGGCTGAGCGCCCACGCAGCTGCAATCACCAGGGACGGGAACATCCGGGATCTGCCGAAGTTCGTGCACGTACTGCCCTTTACTTATGTACACTCTATACCTATGTGTCGCATCGTTCAAAACGAAAAAACAGCGCGGGCCGCGTTGTGTTGGTGCGGCCGCTCCGTCGTCGTGTAGGCCGGTCGCTCCGTCGTCGTGTAGGCCGGTCGCTTCGTCGCCGGCAAGGCCCGCGTCACGGCGAACGCGACGCTCGACACG
>QHBP01000201.1 GCA_003244175.1 Chloroflexota bacterium
CCGCGCTGGCCGTTCGACAAGTTCCGGGATGTGCACTCGGGAATTGGTACCGGCATGCGCAGCACGGGCGAGGTGATGGGCATCGGCAGGACTTTCGAGGAGGCCGTGAGCAAGGCCATGCGCAGCCTGGATGCCACACCATCGCCACTGGCCGGCGATCTGGCACGGCTGCTGCGAGAGCCCAACGGCCGTCGACTCGAAGCGATTCTGTCCGCCCTGGACGGAGGATGGGCGGCGACCGAGATTGCCCATCTCACCGGAATCCATCCGTGGTTCATCGACCGACTGGCGGCGATGAGCGACGTAGTGGACCAGGGCAGCGGAATTGGGCATGCGTTCAAGATGGTCGACACCTGCGCCGCTGAGTTCGAGGCCCGGACCCCGTACTTCTACAGCACATCCGCCCCCGGAAGTCAGAACGAAGCCACGGCTCTAACCGGACCCAAGGCCATCATTTTGGGAGCGGGACCGATTCGCATTGGACAGGGCGTCGAGTTCGACTACTCGACTGTGCACGCCTGCCTGGCGCTGCGCTCGGCCGGCATCAAGTCGATCATCATCAACAACAACCCCGAGACAGTCAGTACCGATTACTCCACGTCCGATCGGTTGTACTTTGAACCTCTGGACATCGAAGCGGTTATGGCGGTGATAGCGAACGAGCGCGATGGACTCCGGGGCGTCATTCCTCAGTTCGGAGGCCAGACCGCGATTCACCTGGTCCAGGCGTTGCACGAGCGCGGCGTCCGCATTCTCGGCACCCAGTACGAAGCCATTGACGCCGCGGAGGACCGGGGACGGGCCTCCACAGCTCTCGCGTGCGCCGGTATCCCCACCCCGCGCTGGCGCTCCGTCGGTCACTGGCAAGACGTGGAGGGCGCGGTCACGGAGGTTGGATTCCCGGCGCTCCTTCGACCTTCGTACGTCTTATCCGGAAGTGGGATGACCGTCGTCCGTGCCTGGGATGAGGTAGACCGCTACATCCGAACCCATGCCCACACGCCATTGTCCAAACCGCTCCTTATAGATCACTTCCTCGAGGGGGCGACCGAGCTGGACGTCGACGCCGTGTCGGACGGCGAGGAAACGCTGTCCGTGGTGATGGAACAGCTGGAGGAAGCGGGCGTCCACTCCGGGGACAGTACCGAAGTCTATCCCACCCAGACGGTTCCTCCCTCGATACTGGCTACCATCGAGGAGTACACGCGCCGCATCGCACGGGCATTCGGAATCGTGGGTTTGCTGAACGTCCAGTACGCCGTGCTGGATGGCCAGGTGCACGTCTTGGAGGTCAATCCACGCGCCAGCCGCTCGGTTCCCTTCGCCTCCAAGGCGAGCCATGTGCCCCTCGCCGACCTTGCGGTGCGAGCGATCCTGGGAGAGCGACTGCGCGACATGCACATCGACGAGGCTCGCACCGATCGGGTTTGCATCAAGGACGCGGTGCTCCCTTTCCGCGTGTTTCCGGAGCTGCCGCCCCTCCTCGGGCCGGAGATGCAAAGCACGGGCGAGTCGATGGGAATCGGGCGGAGCTTTGGCGAAGCGTACTGGAAGGCATGGCTGGGCGCCGGCATGACGGGACTGCCATTCGGGCGGCCGGTGTATCTCTCGATATCCGAAACGGAAAAGGCTCTGGAGCCCGAGAGATGGGAGAGCCTTAGCCGGCTGCTGAAATCGAGCGGCTGCAGAGTAATTGTTGCGACCCCACTGCAATCCGCGAGTCCCGCGCCCGACGAGGTGGACGTTTCGGCACTCGGGCTCGCGATAGTGTTGGGCCGTACGCCGGACGACGTGACGCTCCTGCGTCGCATCGTCGCACGAGGTATCCCGTACCTTTCGACACGCGGAGGTGTTCGGGGATTGGAGATGGCCCTACGCGAGGGCGCGCCACATCTACGCGCCTGTGCCCAGGGCGAACGCGTCGGGCATTACGCCCTTGCCTCGAGCAGTCCCGATAGCAGCCGGGACACGGGCACGTCGACGAGGCCTGAGCGTAGAGACCTCAACGGGGCCAATCGCAGTACCTGGGATACCCGCAAGATGGATGTCGTTGGTTAGGAAATGGCTAGCGCCAGCCAGGCGTGCGGTCGCGACCTGGAGAGCATCGGGTGTGCGCACCCGGTGTCGAGCGCGTAGCTGTGCCGCTTCCTCCGCAATCACTGCTGACACCGGCTCCAAAACAATCCCGGCCCTGGATAGGAGGAGATCCCTGTACCGTTTCGCAATGTCGAAATGCCCTTCCCGCAACGGCTTCGTGAGCGCCTCCACGAGAGTAACGGTCGATGTCACCGCTCGGAGATTGCCGTCCGTAATGGCGCTGAAGAAGGGAGCCACCAGTGGGACGTAGGCGGGCTCCTCTTCCAGGTAATAGATCAGGGGCGCGGTATCAAGACCGACCAGATGCCCATGAAGGCGGTCTACCCACCCCACGAGTTGCGCTCGTGGTTCACGTACTCCTGCGCGTCGACGCTGTTGCGAAGTGCGTGCCCCACACCGCGAAGCGCAGTCGCGGGTCCCAATGTCTTGGGCGCCTGAGCAACCAGTTGCGTTACCTCGTCGAGCAGGCGGACTTGGTCCTTCAGGGGAAGCTGTTCGGCTGCGGCGATCAATTCTTCGACGGTCATGATGCGGCCTTTAGACACGGATATCGCCCACTGCGAATGCGTAAGCGCGAACCCCGGGAACGTTCTTAGCCAACTATATCAATGCCTCCAGGGGGGAGAAGAGCCTAGTGCGGGCCAAATAAATACCCTCGCCTGCAGAGAATAAGGCGTACAAGGGGATCATCATCTCATGGGATCACCCCACGTGCGTGGGGACAGCGGCCCAGGTGGACCCGCCGGAGTCGTCGGACTCGGATCACCCCCATGGCGACGAATCGCGCCTCGATGCTCTCGCTGCCTGCCCGCTTGACGAGCGCCACCGACGCGCCCAGATTGCGGCGCCCTTCGTGAGCCGGGAGAAATCCTTCACCGCCGTGCATGGCGAACAGGGATGCGACGAGATAGTATGACTCCTCCACTCGCCATGACGCCTCCGTCCGAATCCAGGGGACGATGTAGGGGAACATTTCCGGGGCTTCGCCCAGAGTCTTGCCCAGACCGCGCCGCAGTGCAGCGAGTGCCGCGCGGTTGTCGACCTCCACAAACCGTTGAAGGTAGGCCGCAAATCGATGTACGTGTTCGGTCGGTCCATTCATGCGAGTTGCCTCTGCCTCTCGATGTGAAACTCCTTCATCAGGGCGGATATCATCCCGTCGAAGCGCGCCTCCCCTTTTGGTGGCTCACCGCCGGCAGGCATTTCGCCGTGGTCCGAGACTGGCGGGCGACGGAGCGACCCGCCTACACCGAGCGGCTCTGCCGCCCGACCACACAGGTCATTGACTCGCTATCGAGGGCTATCATGAATGTCTTGATCGTGAGATGAGAAGGAGAGAATGTGGTAGCGAAGACCAAACGCGACCGGGAGGGGCTCCGGAGGGCAAGCGCGGAGACAGCCCGGTTGCTCAGTGAGCTTTCAGCGAGAGCGATCCCGGGTTCAACGACCGGCACGCTGGACGACTATGCAGCTTCTTACATTCTCCGAATCGGAGGCGAGCCGGTTTTTCACACGCAAAACCGCTTTCCCGGACGTATCAATACGTCTGTCAACGATGAGGCCGTCCACGGGGTACCCGGCAAGCGGGTCCTTCACGACGGGGACTTGTTGAAGATCGACTGCGGCATGCGGCTGAAGGGCTACTGCGGGGATGCGACCGTGACGATGGGCGTGGGACGCCCCGAAAGTCTCCCTGCGGAACGGCGCGCGGTCATGGAAGCGGCACGGGAAGCGCTGAAACGCGGAGTGGCCGCCGTGGAAGTCGGCGCGCATACCGGGGACATCGGCCACGCAATGCAAACGTATGTCGAGGCTCTCGGGTTCCGTTTGCTTGCGCAGTTCACGGGGCATGGATTGGGAAAACGACTGTGGGAAGAGCCCTCCATTCCCGCCGTGGCGCCGGCCGGCACCGGAGTCAGAATCGTGGAGCATATGGTCTTCACTATCGAGCCAATCGTGGTGGCTGGAAGTCCCAAAACTCGCGTGGCAGCGGACGGCTGGACGGTGCGAGTGGCGGATGGGAAGCCGGCAGCGCAGTTCGAACACACGGTCATGGCAACGAAGGCCGGCGGACAAGTCCTGACGTGGTGCTGACCGATCGCCTCTCAGTTGACATATTCAGAGAAAAGTCCGTACATTTAACCTCGAATACTTCATGTTGGGAGATTGTTCCTCGTGCCCAACCCTCGCTTACAGCCCATCGGCGCGCCTGGCGACTTTCTCAAAGGCGTTGAATTCGACCAGGCGAAGGTACAGGCTCGACAGGTAGGGCGGCGAGGGCAGCCGCGCGGCGGAGTTGTCGCGACCATCGACCCCGGAAGTCCCTGCGAGCATGCCGGCATCCGCCCGGGAGACGTGGTCCTGGCGATCAACGGGCGCAAGCTTCGTGACGCGGTTGACTACCAATTCTTCACCGCGGATGAAGAGACACCCCAGTTCGAGGTGTCCTCGCACGTCGAGCCGCTTCGTACTCATGTAGTCGTGGTCGACCGCGACCTGGAGCAGAGTCTGGGTTTGACCTTCACCGAGCCGACGTTCTCCCCCATTCGCGAGTGCAACAATCACTGCCCTTTCTGCTTCATCGACCAGCTACCCGCGAGCATGCGCAACAGCCTCTACATCCGGGATGACGACTACCGATACTCCTTTTTGTTCGGCAACTTCGTCACGCTGACTAACCTGAACGAGCGGGACTGGGAGCGCCTGGCGGAGCAACGACTCAGCCCGCTCTACGTGTCCGTCCATGCCACCGACCTCGAGATGCGGCGTCTGCTCCTCGGCAACGACCGCGTACCCGACATCATGGAGCAGTTCGAGCGCCTCTTCTCTCTCGGCATCCGCGTGCACACCCAGGTCGTCACCTGTCCCGGCATGAACGACGGCGCTTATCTCGACCGGACGATTGAGGATCTGGGTGAGCACTTTCCCAACGTGCTCTCGATCGGTGTTGTGCCGGTCGGATTGACGCGAACGCCGGCGGAAATCTTATCGGGTCCCGATCCTTCGTGTAGCCGCATCCTCCCGAGTGCCGCCGACCTGCCGTTGCGAACATTTTTTCCCGGAGAGGCACGCGAGGTGGTACGGCAGGTGCGCGTCTGGCAACGCCAATTTCGCCGTGACTACGATTGCAGTCTCGTCCATGCCTCGGATGAGTTCTACCTGCTTTGCCAAGAGCCCGTTCCCTCCGCTGCCTCGTACGACGACTATCCGCAATTCGAAAACGGGATCGGCATGGTGCGCGACCTCATAGACGACTGGAAGCGCCTGCGACGTCGCCTCCTACGACAACCACATACACAAACATCCGTCTCGGCGACTCTCGTCTGTGCCGACATGATCGGCGACCAGCTCGGCACGCTGGCCGGCGAATGGCACGATATCACCGGTGCCGAGGCGCGTCTGGAGGTTCTGGACAACGGGTTCTTTGGCCCGCGGGTGCGAGTCTCCGGTCTACTTACCGGCCAGGATATCCTCGCCAACGCACATCGATACTCAGGCGACGTGATTGTGCTCCCGCAGGTCATGCTGGACAAGACCGGCTCTCGCCTCCTCGACGGGCTCAGTCCCGTGGATCTAACCGAGAAGCTCGGCAAGCCGGTATGTTTCGCGGCATATCTCTCCGAGGTCGACGACATCGTGTTCAGCGACCGCCCCGTCGAGGTGAGCCGGAAGCTCCTCGCGCAAAAAAAGTTGGCGTAGCGTCAGCTTTATGTGGTAGGGAGGACGTCTGAATGTGAGCGCGGTCTCGTGATGCAAGCGGTCCTCATACAAACACCGGCAGAGGGGCTGCGCTGCTAGTCTGAACCAGGGAAGGACACAGAAAGGACAGCTGGAAATGGCGCAAATTTCCGTCACGGTGCCCCGCCAGATTTCGGCGCCTGCCGACACCGTGTATCAGTGCATCGCTGATTATCAGCACCATCACGGCAAGTGGCTGCCGCCCGAGTACTCGAAATATCGCACGGAGGAGGCGGATCAGCCGGGCCAGGTCCTGGTACTCTATCACTTGAAGACCGGACGGCGGGAGCGTGACTACTCCATGCGCATCTCCGAGCCGGAACGCGGGCGTACCATCCAGGAGGCCGACACGGCGTCCAGCCTGGTGAAGACGTGGACGGTCGAGCCCGCGGGCTCGAAAACGAGGGTCTCGATTGACACGCGCTGGCAGGGGAGCGGCGGTATTGGCGGCTTCTTCGAACGCACGTTCGCGCCCCGCGTTCTCACCGCCCTGTACGCCGACGAGCTGGCACGACTGGACACGTATGCTCGCGAACAGGCCCGATAGCGACGCCGTCAGTCTGCCTTCGTCCGCCGGGGAGCGAACCGCCATTCGCCTGGCTCTGTGGCTGGCGACCGCAGCCGCGGTTTTTGCCGCCGATAGTCTGAGCAAGAACGCTCCGCACTCGATTGTGGCCTACAACCATGCGCATACACCGGGATACGTGCTCGTCCTGGTGGGCGTGCTCCTGCTCGGCCTGGGGCTGACATATTCGCGGATCCTGGCGGTGGGCGCCGGCATGATGTTCGGCAGCTTATGCGGCAACGGCATGGAGCTCGTGCGCTATGGGTACGCGACGGACTGGCTTCGCATCGGCCACTACCTCACAAACGTGGCAGATCTTTGCGGCGCCGCGGGTTTGCTCTGCTGCGTCGCGGGCTACGCGCTGCCTCGCAAGCGCTAGAGCTATCCGTCAGGCAGGCGTGGCGGGGTATCTCCCTGGCCCAGCTGCGCCTTCATAGCGGCCAGCTGCGCTTCCACCGAGTTATCGGTTCCACCGGCAAGCTGCAATTGTCGATCAAGGTCGTCCCCGCCTCCGCCGAGCTGAGCCGTGTAATCGGTCAGAGCGCCCGAGTCGATCAGCTCATCCAGGGCTCCGGAACGCGCCTGCATCTGCTCGATGCGATCTTGGGCGCGCTGCACCGAGGAACCGATGTCGTTCATCTCCCGGGACAGCCCGGTGAAAGACTCACCGATCTTGACTTGCGCGGCGGATGCGCTGTACTGGGCCTTGAGCCTCTCCTTTTCGGTGCGGAACATCTCGATTTTGGTCTGAAGGGCCTGTGATGCCTGAGTCAGCTTGACCTGCTGCTGGTCGAGATCCTGCACCTGGGTTTGCAGCGACGTGATCTGTGGCTCTAACGTCTGGCGCCGGCCCAGCGCCTCGCGTGCCAGGTCATCACGTCCCAGCTCGACCGCCCTCTGCGCCTGTGACCCGAGCTTGTCATCTTCCTGCCGCAGCTTCTGCTCTTGCAGCTTCAACCGCTGCTTGGCCGTCGCGACGTCCGCCAGGCCTCGCTTGACGTTGCGAAGCAGCTCTTGCTGTTTCTGGTAAGAGTAATCCAGTGTTTCGGTTGGGTCCTCAACTCGATCCAGGGCCTTGTTGACCTTGGCGCCGAAGATGGACCGGAACCGGCTCCACAATCCCATGGTGTTTCCTCGTTTCTAGCGTCGGTATCGAATTGTAGCGCTCTTGCCCGGTTTGCTGTTCTCCCGTACAATTGCGCCGTACCGATCGCCCCGGTGCCGCCTCCCCCGCACTTATGCCATCACGTATTATTTCGGTCGCCAATCAAAAAGGTGGGGTCGGTAAGACGGCCACTACCACGAATCTCGGCACGTCCCTCTTCGACATGGGACACCGGGTTCTTCTCGTCGACATGGACCCACAGGGAAATCTCTCATCCAGCTTCGGAAGTGTATCTCCGACGTCTACGACCATCGCCGATGCCCTCCTGGACCGGCAGGTGTCGGTTCCGGTTCAGACCGTCTATTCGCGGGACGGAGCAGTTCTCGATCTGGTGCCGGCGGCGGTATCGCTGGCGACGGCCGAAGCCGCCTTACTGAACAAGTTGGGGCGAGAATTCCGACTGCGGGAGCAGCTGGCGTCGCTCGCCGATCGCTACGACTTCATTTTCATCGACACGCCTCCCTCGCTGGGCTTGCTCACCATTAACTCCCTCGTCGCCGCCCAGCTGGTTCTCGTGCCGACCGAAGCCCGGTATTTTTCCCTGCAAGGGCTGCACATGCTCCAGGAAAGCATCGACGAGATTCTGTATATCAATCCCCACCTCCGCATTGTCGGCATCCTGTTGAGCAAGTTCGACCGGCGGCTGCGAGAGGAGCAAACGGTGGCGGCGTATCTGCGCGAGCACTGGGGAGACCTCGTGTTCTCCACGAGCGTCGGCACAAACTCCAAGATTCTCGAGGCGGCTTCCTCCGGCGTGCCCCTGATCGAGCTCAACGGATCCCAGCGAGCCGTGGAAACGTATAGATCCTTGGCCAGGGAGGTGCTCGGCCGTGTCTAGACAGGGATTCGATCCCACGCGCGTACCCCCACCCAGGAGGGATCGGCCGGTCATCCCTCAGATTCTCTCATCCGACACCGAGCAGCTCGCCAAAGGCTTCACCGAAATCAAGGTGCTGGGACTGGGCGGAGCCGGCAACAATACCCTTGACCGCATGATCGAGGCGGGCGTGCAGGGCATCGATTTCATCGCCGTGAACACCGACACACAGGCGCTGGAACGGACGCTGGCGCGCAAGCAGGTTCAGCTGGGTCAAGGATTGACGCACGGCCGCGGCACCGGCGGCGACTGCAAGCTCGGTGAGCGGGCGGCGGAGGCGGCACGGAATGCGCTGGGTGAGGCGTTGAGCGGCGCGGACATGGTGTTCATCACCGCGGGTCTTGGTGGAGGCACCGGTACCGGCACGGCGCCGCTCGTCGCCGGCCTCGCCCAGGAGATAGGAGCTCTCACCGTCGCCGTCGTGACCATGCCCTTCACCTTCGAAGGGACCAGGCGACACGCGACGGCCGTAGAGGGTCTGGAACGCTTGCGCGGGCTCGTCGATTCGATCATCGTCATTTCCAACGACAGGCTCTTGCAGGCGGCTCCTGTGAACACCGGAATCAACGAGGCCTTTCGCAGGGCCGATGAGACGCTGAATCAGGGGATCCGGGGCATCGCGGATCTCATCCTGACGCCCGGTTTGATCAACCTGGACTATGCAGACGTGCGGAGCGTGATGCACCGGGCGGGCCCAGCCCTTATGGCCATGGGCCGGGCCTCGGGCGAGGGACGAGCACGCAGAGCCGCCGAGCTCGCGATGGGCAATCCGCTGGCCGACTCCTCCATTCACGGCGCGCGAGCCGTGTTGCTCAACATCACCGGCGGTCCGGACCTCACCCTCTTCGAGGTGAACGAGGCGGCCAACGACGTGGCGGCGCAGGTGGGTCCGAACTGCAACATCATCTTCGGCGCGGTTGTTCATCCGCGCATTGGGGACGAAGTGCGAATCACGGTGATTGCGACGGGATTCAAGGATTAGCCCTTTCTCGATCGACGACTCCCACGGGTACATCGACTTCACGGTGCTACGGCCGCCGAGCCGGCCGCGCTCGTTTCACTCCATACTCCTCGATGCGACACGCGATCACATCGTGCTGGCCGATCGCGCTCACCCGTCGCAGCCTCTCCGCCTCGAGGGAGAGGAGGTCATGGCCGGCGGGTACTGGATGGTGTGGTTCCTCTATAAGAACATGCCCTGGGACATCGCGCGCTTTTACCGGCCGGATGGTCTATGGACCGGATACTACGTCGATGTCCTGGAACCGGTGCGATGGCGGAACGATGATCCGGCGACCCTGGAAACCCTTGTCGATCTGTTTCTGGACGTGTGGATTACGCCGCGGGGAAAGGTGATTGTCCTGGACGAGGACGAGTTCGAGGAAGCAGTCGCGGCGGGACACTTAACTCTCGATCAGGAGCGTCACGCGCGCGGCGTGTTGCGCAACCTGCTGACCTCTCTCGCGGATGACACGTTTCCACCGAGCATCGTGAGAAACTTCGCCCCTCAGTCGAAATCCGAGGGCAGCTCCGAATGGCGGTAATGTTCGAAAAACCGCTCGATCTGCCGCATCGTGACGCGCCCGGGGGAGAGCGGCGGCAGGGCCTCTAGAGGGAAAAACCTTGACTCTTCTGTTTCCAGGCTTGATTCGGGATTGCCGCCGATCAGCTCGCACCGAAAGCACAGCTTGTAGGCGTGAAAGGGCATCGGCGTGTGCCCCTGTTTGTCGCGGTCCAGAACCGCGAGCAGCTTGACGGCGCGGGTTCGGTAGCCTGTTTCCTCGAACACCTCCCGCACCGCGGCCTCACTCGGCGTGTCGTAAACATCTGCCCAGCCGCCGGGTAGGGACCAGCAACCGTCGTCGCGCTCCTTGACAAGGAGGATTTTGTCAGCGCGAAACACCGCGGCGCGCACGTCCACCTTCGGCGTTGCGTGCCCCGTCTGGGCATCGAAGAGTCCACTCAGCGTGCCGGAATCGACATCGGTGTGCTGCGCCATGACATCGGCGGCTACCTGCTGTACCGAGCGATATCGCTCGCGATCGAACGGGTCGCGAGCATAGGTGAGGCCACTCTGGGCGGCGGCCTGAAGCCGCTTCGCCCACTCCAGCCACTGCGGGTCGCTCGACACCATGAGTACCTCCATGGAACGTGACGACAATAGCGCATAGAGCGCCTTTCTGTACACCGGAAACAACACATGCTATAGTCCGCGATGTGTCGCGTCCTCCGGTTTCTCATCCCAGCCAATGGCACAACCGCTCGCAGCCGGCCCACGATTCGATAGCGGGCCTCGTCCAGATGGCACGAAAGTACCAGGCGCAATGCCACGAAGTGAGGATTGTGGCGTGGTAGGCGGCGCGATACGGTAGGCGGGAAAACGGGAGGGATGACGTGACCAGGGACAAGGGACTGCTGGCCTACATAGCCGGCATCAGCTGCCTTACCGTCGCCGTACTCCTCTACTGCGCATATACGACGGTTCAGTACAGAGGCCATCGCCTGGAGCTCTTGGGCCTTGTACTCTTGTTCGCCGGCCTCGGGTGGCTAGGCAGCCAGCGAAGGGTACTGGTGAGCCAGTCCAGCGACCATGTTATGGGAACGACCGCCCAGATCGCGACACTCATTTCCCTTCCCCTGCCGGCCGCCGCGATTCTCACGATCGCCATAGCGAAGTCAATGAGCGAGCTAACGATACTCGTCAGGTACCGGAGCCGAACATTGCGCGGCATCGCCGTCAATCTAAGCGGTACCCTTCTCGCCAACGCGGCGTGTCTTGCGATATATGAATTACTACAGGGGGACCATTACATCTGGCGGAACGGACCTGAGGCCGTGCTTGCCGTTCCGGGATTGCTTGTCCTCGCCCTCACG
Organism: Chloroflexota bacterium; assembly: GCA_003244175.1. Classification (GTDB taxonomy): domain Bacteria; phylum Chloroflexota; class UBA5177; order UBA5177; family UBA5177; genus QHBP01. The sequence goes on from QHBP01000201.1 coordinate 11,317, forward strand.
TATCACTTCGTCGGCATGTCCGTTGTTGCGGGCGCCATCACTTTGTCGACCGAAGACCGCATAACCGGGATTTTTCTCCGGATCGCCAAGGACACCTTCCTGCCGGAGATGTCGCTGGTGCTGACGGGCATCATATTCGCGATCCTCTGGCACTTTCGCCCGGGCTTGTCGCTCTTCGTCATCGTGCCCGTGCTCATGAGCATCCGCTCCTTTGAATCGCTCGCTCGGCTGCGAAAAGAGACGGTCGAAGCCGTGATCAAGATGGCCGAAAGCATTGACCTGCGCGACACCGGCACGTCCGATCACTCGAAGCGGATCGCGGACATGACGAAGCTGCTCGCCGAGGGGTTGCGGCTGACGCCCGAGCACACCAACGACGTGATTCTCGCCTCCCGGGTGCACGACCTGGGCAAGATCGGGATCAGCAACGACATCCTGCTGAAACAGGGTCCACTGACGTTCGAGGAACGCGAG
>QHBP01000370.1 GCA_003244175.1 Chloroflexota bacterium
GACTTTCGTGTCGAAGCCGTGCGTTGTCCGATCCAGTGGTCAGTCGACCGCACAGATCGCGCGGCAGCTGGAGGTGTCATCTGAGACGTTGCGAGCCTGGGTCAGACAGAAGGGAGGGGACATGGGTAAGTTAATGCTCACGATTACATTCTCTCTTGCATGCGTAAGCTATGTCAGGACCGATGTCATGTCCTCCGAGAGCCAGGCGCTCGCAAGCGGCCCTCGGGTGGCGCTGGGCACCGCGCCGGCATCGACAAGCGCACCAGAAAGTACACCCCTTCCCAGGCCTAGCTGCAAGGGATGCGGTCTTCCTGTCATCCATGCCTATCCAGCCCTCTATCACCGCGTGAAGGGCCAGTGGAATCGGACTGCAGTCCTCCGGCGCTGTGAAGTCGGCCGATTTGTGCTGGTCTTCCGGGAGGATAATCCCGGCTGGCAGGCACCGCGCGCCCATCTACGTCTGCGGAGAATATTGGGGCACGGTCGCCGACGGCAATACGATGGACCCGTTTACCGGGTAGGAATGATGCATACACCCTTGCCCAAGCGACACACGCGCTTTTCGGTGGACGTGCGCTTTCGCGCGCGACAGCTGGATGGCTCCCTCGATGCGGCGTTCGAGGTAACGAATGGCCTGGAGCTGGTTGGATCGGAACTCCTGTTCACGGTGAAGCCGGCGGCATGTAAATGATTTCTTGATGTACCGGCCTCAAGACGACGTGACACCTTCCGCAAGCGGATGTTCCGTGTTGACGCGCAGCGTGCGCAGCTCGTGCGGCTTGCCCGTCGTCTTGTGCGTGACGGTGTGTGTCGACGGGACGAGCAGTCCCTCCGAGACGGCGTCGCGTACCAATGAACGGAGCTGACTTTGGGAAAGTGAGGGCAGGACGCTTTCGCGGACGAGGTGAGACACGATGTACGGAGGAATGAGGTATTCGCTTCGGTCTTCCAGGTCTTCGAGATACCGAACGAAGGTTCTCTGCTCTTCCTCGGCGAGAGCGCCCACCGGCACGCCGGATGGGAGATCGGGACCGACGGTGCGCTCCTCCTCCTCTTCAGCCTCCTCCTCGGTCTCCGTGAGATGGTCGTACTGCTCGGGTAGGTACGCCCAATCCTGGAGGCCTCGGGTCACGATCTGAATGTGCCCGCGACGTTCGGCCTCCTGCATAAAGTCCTTGAACCGCTCGAAGCCCATCAGTCGGTGATCGACGCCTCGCCTTCCAAGCTGCACGCCGATCCAAGAAAACAGCGATCCCACGCGGTTGCTGCGATTGCGCAACAGGTCGTTGAGAGCCTGAAAGGCTTCTTCAACCTGATCGCCGTTCTGCGCCTGTTTTGGCTTTGGTTCGGCGCGCGCCGGTTCGGGCTGCGGCGTCTTGGCCGGCTCGATGTCCACATCGTAGATCAGGAGCTCGTCGACGTTTTCACTGAGGGTGGGAGAAAGCGTGTGCGACACCGCGATGACGATCACCCGCTTCCCGCGGGCTCGGATGAAATTGACAAGATGGACCAGGTCGGAGTCCCCGGAGACCAGGAAGAACGTCTTCAGGTGCGGAGCCGTATTCAGAAAGTCAATGCAATCGACCGCCAGTTTCACGTCCGCGCTGTTCTTGAGCACCTTCCCGCTTTGCATGCGGACCGGCACGTAGACCGGCTCTATGCCGGCGGCGTAGAGGTTCGGGGGGTCGAACGCATGAGTCTTCTGCTGCCAATCGGCATAGGCACGCGCCACCACAATGCGCCCGCGGTGACCAACGGCGTCCAGGAGGGACGACACATTGGGGGTTCGCCCGACGCTCTTGAGGCCGACCTTGATATTGTCCCAGTCGATGAATACCGCAGCATCGGGAAGATACTGGTCCGAGCCGCGACCATTCATGGCATAGTCAGCTTTCTAATACCTGAGATAGACGTCTGTCTCTGCTAGGACTCTAGCAAATCGAAGCGGTAAGCGGCCTCAAGGGGATGAAGGGTACGCCCTCAGGGAGACGGTTCGAGTCATGCGGTGAAGCCGAAGGTTGGCCACCCCGCTCAAGACTACGACGTCACCCGGCCGCAGTGACTGGACACTGCCGGCTCGCGAGCCAATAAATTTGGTCTCCTGGCCAATTACGACGGTTTCTCGCCTCGCCGGTCCTCCTCCCGTAACTCGCACAATCAGGGACCGTCCCTGCATCCCGGAGCGCTCCACAACCGCCACCTGTTCCTGCTCGTATACCACGTCCAAATCCCGCAGCTCGCTGCCCAGATAGACAAGGGCGCTATCCGGTGACGGAATCCCCGCGGCCGTAACGTTGTCGCCGATCTGAAAGTCCCTGAGCCTGAGCACATGTCCGTCGGCTCCGATGAGCTGAGAGGTGGACCCGACCACCAGCTTGGCGGCATCGGGCGAGGTAGGCGTCTGGACAAAGATTGCTCGCTGCTCCGTCGTGCTGAGGATGCCGCTCACCCGACCTTGCAGGTCGGTCGTCGTCATGTACGCGCCACGCGGACAGGTGCGCGGTTTCAGAAGCAGCGGAGAGATGGCCTTTTGGGAGAAGTCGAAGCTGCCAACAATGCTATTCGCGCGGCGATCATATTCGCTCATGCGCGGAAGATTGTATTTGTCTTCGACGTATCGCATCACGGAGCCGAAGTCGTAGAGGCGATGGTCGATGAACCCCGCACGGGCATAGGGAGAGATGACGATCATGGGGACGCGGGGCCCGTAGGCAATGAAGTTGAGATGGGGAGGTGGCACGTGATCGTAGAACCCGCCAAAGTCGTCCCATGTGAGGAATACCGCAGTCGAGGGCCACAGAGAGCTTTTCATCAGCGCATTGAGCTGGCGGACCGTCCAGTTCTCGCCGGCACAGGTGCTGTGCGGTGGATGTTCACTCACCCCCTCGTTCATCACCAGCCAGCTCACCTGTGGGAGAGTTCCCGCTTTGACGTCCTTGATGAACTGCCCGGTGTCCGGAACGTTTGTCTGCCAGAGTGACGACTGGCGAATGTGCTGGATCGAGTCCAGCGAGGACCAGATGTACCCCGATTGATATTTCCCGGGCGCGTAGTATCGCCAGGTGACGCCGGCCCTCTGCAGAAGGTCCGGCAGGGTCGTCATGTCGAAGCACGGTTTGATGAAGCGGCGGGTCCCGGTCTGCGGGTTCACTTGTTCCACCCGCGTGTAGGGTCCCGCGTCACACCCCCAGGAGTGATACGAGTTCAGAATCGGATTGTCGTCCGTGTTGTTGGAGGACGCCGCAATCAGCACCAGATGATTCGGGAAGCTGGGGCCGTTGATCGTGGAGAAGAAGTGATCGTCGAGCGCGAAAGTCCGCGCATACGCCCAGTAGTTGGGGATATCCGATTGGTAGAGCTGCGACAGGGCGATATCACGCCCGTCCTGCACGGCTCCCGGCAGGAGGTCGAACCCGTTCATCCTCCCGTTTGCCACGGCGACGCGTGCGGCGTCGCCGGCGTGGCCGATATCCAGCAGCGTGTGATCGGGAGTGTGCGTCAGCCGCGTCACTATGCCGGATGACGTTTGACCGTGCACCGTTCCATCCGCTCCCGGAAACGTGCCGAAATAGTTGTCAAATGAGCGATTCTCTTTGACCAGAATCACGATGTGCTGAATCGGATCGGGGGGAACGGTGGGAGTGCCCGCGATGGTGGTGGGGGTGGCGGACCCTTCAGCGTGCAGGTTTCCGGCAGCAATGGCGCTCACGCCGAACAGACCTGCCAAGAGTGTGGCCACGATTATGAAGAGACGGTACATGGTCTCCCTCTATCGGTTTGTTGGTTCGCTAGGGCTCGTCTACTCAAACGGAATCCCTGCCGCGGATGCAACGCTGAGAAGAGAACGAACGCAAAGCATATTACCGAGTGTGAGAGACCCGGTGCTCGGTCTTCGCGACAGGTAGGTGACGGAAGTCCCTCCGGCCCCTGCCTAGCCAAACCAGAGGAGACGCAGAACCACAAACAACCCGTACATTCCGATCAGGACGCATCCCTCCACGCGACCAAGAGCGCGGCGCATGCCAACCAGGATCAGAGCCGTCAAGGTCATGAGCGCGAGCCACGGCAGGTCCAACACCCTCGCCGCATGTGAGGCATGTAGAACCAGCACTATGGACGGCAATCCCGCACCCAGTGCGGCGTTGATGGAGTTGCTGTTGAAAGTGGTCGCGATAGCAGCGACGGCCATTCCCCGGCGGGCGAGGAGGACGGCGGCCCAGGTGTTGGGCAGGCTGGTCGCGATGGGAAGCGCGAAGGTGGCGATGACGCTCTCGGGAATGCCGAGATCTGGCCCGAGGGAGATGGACGCGCTGACCAGCAAGTCGCTTCCGGCGATGATGCCGGCGGCGCCAATGACGACCAGAGTTATCAGGCTCCGGGTGGAAGACCGGTTTGGGGTTCGCGGTTCGTCGCTGTCCTCCGGCGTTACCGCGGTGGCGCGTTCCGGCATCATTGCCTCCGCCAACGCGTATGCAGTGAACGCCAGGACCAGCACGGCACCAATCGGGACGTGGAAGAGCGGCACGAGTATAAGGGCTCCCAGGCCCACCGTCAGAAAAACATTGACGGCGCGATCCAATGACAGACGTGCGGGTCCAGGAGGAACCTGGCCAGCGACGACCGCGGCCAGACCGAGAAGGCCGGCAAGGTTGTAGATATTCGACCCCACAATGACGCCGATGCCGATGTCATTGGCGCCGCGGGATAGGGCCAGAAGCGCAGAGATCACCTCGGGTGCATCAGCTCCCAGGGCGACGATCAGCCCGAGAAGAGGATCCGATATTCGAAATCGTGCGCCGAGGAGGGAGAGCGCATGGACGAGATAGTGGCCGGCGACCAGAGTAAGGGCAAGGGCAGCCAGCCAGAGCAGGCCGGTCAGGGCCGCGTGCATGTTCGATGGTAAACAATGTGCCTGGGAGGGCCTCCGGCGACGGCCCGGAATGCCGCCCTCACGTAAAATTGACAGGGGAAGCGGTGTCACTGGAGGCTCGATGGCACATCACGAACACACACATGCCTTGACAAGCGCCAAGCTGCGCACGGCGTTCTATCTCACTCTGGTCATCCTGGGAGTGGAGGTCGTTGCCGGCTATCGTGCCAACTCCCTGGCGCTTCTCTCCGACGCCGGACACATCCTCACGGACGTCTTCGCCCTCGGACTGGCTTGGGCCGCGATCGGTATTTCCGGACGTCCGGCCAATCCACGCAACACGTTTGGCTACCGCCGCACCGCCATCCTCGCTGCTCTGGCGAACGCCGCCACGCTGTTGATCGTGACCGTTGTGGTGGCTTTCGAAGCGGTCGAGAGGTTGCGACATCCCCAAACCGTATCCGGAGGTCTGATGGCGGGGGCCGCCGTCGCCGCGGTTCTGGTGAATGTATACATCGCGTCGGAGTTGCACGGCCACGAGAAGAGCAATCTCAACGTACGGGCGGCGCTCCTGCATGTGGTGGGGGACATCGCGGCGTCGATCGCGGTCATCCTCTCCGGAATTGCCATCGCCGTCTGGCACGTACGCGTCCTCGACCCGCTGCTGTCCCTCGCCATTGCCGCCCTCATCGCTTTCGGCGCCTGGCAGATTTTGCGCGAGACGCTCTCCATCCTGATGGAGAGCACGCCCAAGGGAGTCGAGCTTGACGCAATCGAGAACGGGATGATGGAGGTGCCGGGCGTCCAGGGCGTCCACGACTTGCACGTCTGGTCTCTTTCGGACGGTTTTCGCTTGCTGTCGGCACACGTCTCGGTCCCCGAGCAGTCCCTCGGGGATACGGCCAATTTGCTCGACGATGTCAAACTTCTACTGCACCGCCGTTTTCACATCGAGCATGCGACGCTGGAGGCGGAGTGCGTCGACTGTAGCCGGCCCAGGGCCCGCCCGATCCTTCTCTATCCAACCGATGCGCAATTAACGCCGCGTGCGCGCGGCTCAGGCGGAGATGCGGACGCTCTGGAACACGAGAGCTGAATTGGATCCGCCGAAGCCAAAGGATGTACTGAGAGCTCGCTCGACGAAAGCTTCCCTTCCACACGCAGGGACAAGATTCAGCCGGCAGTCTCGCGCTTGTCGGGAGAGATTGGTCGTTCCCGGCAGGAAGCCACGATCGATGGCCATGGCGGTGATGGCGGCCTCGATCGCTCCGGAGGCGCCCAGGGCATGGCCGTAGAGTCCCTTGGTTCCGCTGACGGGAACGGCACGCCCCGACGGTCCGAGAGCACACCGAATGGCGCGACTTTCGGCGGCGTCACCGAGCGGCGTGCCCGTGGCATGGGCGTTGATGTAGTCGACGTCACCCGCCGAGACCGCCCCGTCGGTGAGGGCCAGCTGGATCGCTCTCGCCGCCTCACTCCCGTCCGGACGGGGCGCCGTCATGTGGTAGGCATCGTTGGTGTGGCCGTAACCCACGAGCTCGCAGTACATGCGTGCTCCTCGCTCGATGGCAGAATCCTGCTCCTCCAGCACCAAGAGCGCGGCGCCCTCGCCCATGACAAACCCATCACGGTCCTCATCAAAGGGGCGGGAGGCGGACTCGGGCTCATCGTTACGCGTCGACATCGCTTTGATGAGGGCAAACGAGCCAAAGGTCAGGGGCGCCAGGGGAGCTTCGGCCCCTCCCGCCAGCATGATATCGGCCTCGTCTCGCTGAATGAGTCGCAGTGCCTCGCCGATGGCAATTGCGCCGGAGGCACACGAGCTGGCGTTGGACAGATTTGCACCTCGAAGGCCCAGCTCGATCGCGATGTTTGCCCCACTCGCGCCGCCGTACACCGCGATCGCGACGTTGGGGCTGACACGGCGCATGCCGCCGGAAACAAACTCCTCGTGTTGCTGCTCGCCATACGCGATGCCACCGAGAGCGGACCCAAGGGACACTCCGATGCGTCCCGATCGGCAGGCTTCGATGTGGAGTTTCGCGTCGTCCAGTGCTTGTCGTGCTGTCGCCACGCCGAACTGCGCGAACCGATCGAGACGGTGAGCGCTTCTGTGGTTCATCCATGTCAGGGGATCAAAGTCATTGATCTCCGCGGACACTTGTGAGCGAAACGGGGCGGGGTCGAACCGTGTGAGACGCCTCACGGCCGAATGCCCCCTCCGCACTCCCGACCACAGACCACCTGCTCCCGTCCCGATCGGGGTCATGGCGCCGATGCCCGTGATCACCACGCGTCGTTTCACGGCACCCCCGGACGTCCGGACTCGACGCTCTCCGCGTAGCACGCGATGCCGATGAGCGTGTTCTGTGCTATATGCTGGACGAACTGGCGTCCCAACATATCCTGCGCCGCCCGCGATTTCAGCCACCACAGGGTCGGCGCAAGGTCGTGATCGATCGTGGCAACGGTCTTGTCGCCGTCAGCTTCGATCCGCCACATGACGTTCATGCCCGCCGTCACGCCTGCCACATGGTGGTACAGGATGCGAAGCCGGCGACGATCTTGCTCCTGTATCGACACCCAGCGACATGGAACCCCACTGCGCGTGGCCTCCATCGCGTACATCGGTCCGGTTGCGAAAGGGCTGGCCCCCCGTACACCCATGTGCCACACCCGTCGATAGTGCGACAGGATATCCGGCCACCTCTCGACGGCCGCGGCAAGGTCGAAAACAACCTCGGCGGGAGCGCGGATGTCGATGACATTCTCGGTATGCATGAAGGGTGGCCTTTCGCTACGGAAGAAACGCGGACACCAGCACCGCCGGCCGCAAAAACTCGCGAGCGTCGGCGACGTCACCCAGAGCTCCCGCGAGGGCCCCGTAGGGTCCAGGTCGGGCCGCCAGTCGGGGAAGGGCGTAGTGCAACAACAGGGGGTACCGAACAAAGAGCTGAACCAGGGTCGTGACCGCCTGCTTGTGACTGAAACGCTCCCTGCGCATCTTCTGATAGCGAGCGAGCTGGCGCTCTCCCACGTCACCACGCCGAAGAGCCAGGTGTGCGACATCGGCCACCATCTCCGCCCCGTTCAGGCCTCGAAAGATTCCTTCCCCAGTGAAGGGGTCGAAGAAGCCCGCGGCGTCGCCGACCAGCATGAGTCCAGGGTACCAGGCTCGCTGGATGCGAGATCCGATCGGACCGATGCCACGGATGGGTGTCAGCCTCTCCGAACCCGCCAGAGCTCCGCGGAGTCGCGGCTGGGACTCGATCCATCGGTCGAAGAACGTGGCGACCCGCACTCGCTCCCGCCGCAGCGCGTCCTCGCGCACCACCATCGCCACGTTCAGACGACCCCCGGGCAGCGGGGCGATTCCACAGTAGCCGCCTGCGGATACGTGCATTTCTCCAAGGGCAAAAGGAGCCGTCTCCTGTTCACGATAGTGAGCCATCAATCCCAGACGCACGGGCCAATGTGCGGGCCGCGCGAGTCCGAGCGCTCTCGCCAGCACGGATCGGCTGCCATCGGCGCCAATGACCAGCCGAGAGCGTAGAGTCACCTCCCGGTCCCCGGACACGGCGGCAACACCGGTGACGGTGCGGTTCTCGATCAGTGGAGCTCGCACTCGCATGCCCTCGCGTACCTCGACGCCACTCTCCCGCGCGAGACCCACCAGCTGCGCGTCAAGCGTTATCCGATCTATCGTGATCGCCGGGCAGGTGTTCCCGAGTCGCTGGTAGCGCAGCTCCAGGGGTAGTCCCGACGGCGCGATGATTCGCATCCCCGGTACGTGCCGAGGCGGTGTCTGCCGGAATGCACTGAAAAGTCCGAGCCGCCGCATCGTCTCCTCCACGCCCGGGCTCATGTACTCACCGCACGGCTTGGGGCGCGGGAAGTGCTGTCGATCTATGAGGACGACATGGTATCCGAGGCGCGCGAGCAGAATCGCCGAGGTTGCTCCCGCGGGTCCCGCGCCCACGACCACAATGTCGGCATCTTCAGGCATCGCTCGTAACGCCCTTGTGAGCGACCAGCGCCTGGCGGAAGAACGGATGCCGTCGCACACGCGCGTCGCGCAGCCCAGCATCCATCGCCAGGTCCTGCAGCTCCGCTCGCGTGTAAGCGCGCAAGACAGACAGAGGACCGTCGTGTCGCGTCATCCGATTCCGCGCCACGGTCCGCGTTGCCAAAATGGCGGCCGCGTACGCCACAAGCCCTCGGGTCAGGTCCGTGGCCACCACGGCCACGCGCGCAACGCGCCAGAGCTCGGCCAGCACTCGCCGCGCTTCGGCGGGAGGGAAATGGTGCAGTGACAGACAACAGGTGACGACGTCGACGCTTGCGTCCGCCCAGGGAAGGTCACGGGCGTCCGCGCATTTCAGCCGCACAGGCGTCCCAGTCACGAGCTTCTCCGCCTGGCTCAGCACCTCGGTGGATATATCGGCTGCCTCTATGTGGACCCGCAGCCCCTCCTCCTCCGCCCACCGATGAATCGCGACAGGGATGTCCGCCGATCCCGTGGCAACGTCGAGAAGGCTGGACACATCGTGCCGGCGCAGCAAGGGCCTGACATAGTCCAAGATCAGTTCGGTGCCCCCAAACCAGGAATTCAGGCGCCGAATATCTGCGAGATTGGCGGCAAGGTCGCTTTGTACTGCGGCGGGATCGTCGAGAAGCTCCGCGTTATCTACCCGCCGCCGCCGCACACTCACGCAAGGGCGCCTGGATGACGCAACAAGCCGTGCATCTTCTTGATGTTGTAAGCTCCATCCTTCCAGACGTCCGCGATGGTCGGCGGGATGAGGTTCTTGTCGTATTTCTCACCGTGGGCTTTCGCCCAGAAGGCCCAGCCAACCTCGATATCGTTGCACAGGCTGACGAGTAAGGCACTGGCCTCGAAGAGCTTGACATTTGGATCGATGCTGTCGCGTTTGTCGATCACGTCCACCAACCGGCAGTCCTTCTGCTCACGGTCATACCAGAAACGCAGCGCCTTCCAGTCGCTGCGCGTGTACGCCTGTTTGAAGTCTTTGTACACCGGAACGATCAACACCTGCCCCTCGTGCACTTGCCGGACATCCTCCTGTGTGTAGGGGGCTGACGATGCGCACGCAGTTAGAAGCAGGACGAGCGGGAGCAGAGCGGTTAGTCGCATGGCACAGTATTGTATCGGGTCAATGAGGCGCATTTTCACCGTAATCGAACACATGTCTTTGGGTAGCGGCAAGGAACAATGATTCGCGCAAGCACGCACGGGGCAGAGTCAATAGGGACTAGCCACGAGGTATGCGTCGTGGTACTCTGGCCGCTATTATGTGAGGCGTCACATCTACCCGTTGCTGATTGATACCGGGGGTCCATCACTCCGGTCTGGGGAGGGAGCGGAAACATGGAGTCGGACAGAAACGACGGATTGCGTGCCGTGGTCATCGGGGGTGGAACCGGAATCTACGCCGTCCTGACCGGTCTGCGCCACTACACCTCGAATATCACCGCCATCGTCTCGATGTCGGACAACGGAGGCAGCTCGGGACGCTTGCGCGACGAGTTCGGGTACCTTCCGCCGGGCGATGTTCGCCGCTGTTTGGTTGCGCTCGCCTCGGACGAGGATAGCCTCCTCCTCAGGCAGCTTTTCGAGTACCGCTTCGATCGCGGCCTGGGCCTCAATGGGCACAGTTTTGGAAA
>QHBP01000340.1 GCA_003244175.1 Chloroflexota bacterium
GCGAAGGAGCTCTTCGGCGAGTGGCAGTCGCCGAAGCCCTACATCCGCGTCGTGTCCCAGCCGCAGTAATCACGCGGCCAACCGCGTGAGCCGATCGTCTCCACAGGGGAAAGGTGCGTGTTTGCGAACCCACGTGGTGATCCTCGGCGCCGGCTTCGGTGGCCTCGAGCCGACCTAACCATCTGGTCTGACTATTGGAAGCCGGTTGGATCCGCGCCGAAGGAGGGGAGTCGAGATCAGCCCTCACCGTCCAGCGAAGTCTTACTTCGGGATCCCTGCGCAGACAAAGGCACTGACAAAAGCCGTACAGATTTTACAATCCCGTAGGGAGCGAGGCCGGCTCGGGAGAGCCGGCTCTCGCGGCCTGAATTCTCCCTCTCTGACGCCCCCGGTTGTCGCTACTGGGTAGTGACGCCGGCAATACTCCCCGCTCCTGATTCGGTAAACCACATGTGGATGGTATCGCTGCTCGGTCCGCGTGTCATGCCGAACGGTTTCGTGCCACTGCCCGCGTTGTACTGGGTGAGCGCAAGTTTCGGAGTGACTCGACCCACTTGTTAACGCCCGGCTCGGCGAACCAGACGTTCCCATCCGGCCCTCGATCCATGAGGGCGAGATTGGCCCCGCAGGAATTGCAGACGGCGACAGACGCGTAATTCGTGCCGGTGGGCGAGAACCGGCCGATTCTGTTGGCGTACCGTGCCGTAAACCAAACATTGCCGTCGGAGCCGGTGATCATATCGAACGGGCCGCTATTGGCCGTCGGAATCTTGTACTCGGTGATGTGGTTCGTCGCCGGGTTGATCCATGAGATCTTGTTGCCGTTCTGTTCGGTGAACCAGGGATCTCCGTTGGGACCGAGTCCCACGTCGTCCGTGCTGCTGTTCGAGGTCGGGATCGAGAACTCCTTCATGGTGACCGCACCCGTGCCGCTAACCTCAAGTCGCCCAATCCTGTTCCCGACGTAATCGGCAAACCACAAAGCCTTGCCAACCCGGCCATTCTGATCCGGACCCAGGACCATGCCATCGGGGCCGCAGTCCGCGGTGGGAATCGGGAACTTGGTCACGGCACCGGTGCCGATATTCACCCGATCGATCGAACTCGGACATTCCCGATCGAGCCCACCTAGTTAGTTAGCCACCTGTTGCCACGGTTCCGCTTCGACCCACGTAGATCTTTTGGGCATCCGGTAGAGGGTGCATGGCCCCGTGCTCCCGAGACGTGTGCGATAAGTGCTCCTATGATCTCGTATTTGACGACTAATGATGATTATCGTAGACTATCTTCACAGGAGGGCGATGCCATGAGCGACGAATTAGAGTATCTTAGCGTGCAAGAGGCGGCCGATGAGCTGGGAGTTGGCCGCAGGCGGGTCTGGCGTCTGATCGAGGCCGGGGTGCTCTACGCGGTGGAGAATCCTCTGGATCGGCGGTCGAGGCTGGTACAGGCTGAAGACGTTCGGAAGTTGTCCGAGTTTCCCAGGGCGCCGAAAATCGGTGCGGGTGCGACGATAGGGTCGTTGACAGAGGAAACCGAGGCCGTTGATGCGTCACCGCCCAGGCGATGGCCGCGCTCGATCGGCATGGCATCCGACGGCAGCGTGCAAAGTGCCGATCTCGAGGACTATCTGCGGGCCGCCTGGCACCCAGAGTGATGACTCTGGACACCTCGGGTATCGTCGCGCTAATAGACGTAAAGGATGAAAACCACGGCAACTGCTTGCGCGCCATGAGGGAGGACGGCGGGCCGTACATCGTGCCCGCCGGCATCCTGTCAGAGATAGCGTGGATTCTCGAGGCGCGATTTGCGGCCGAGGTGGAGCAGGCATTCCTGGATGACCTCCGAGACGGCGCGTACACTCTCCACTGGAATCAGGACGACATCCAGCGTATCCAGGTACTGATAAGGAAATACGGAGATCTACCGCTCGGGTTTGCAGACGCCGCGGTCGCCGCGTGTGCGGAGCGTCACAACGGCCGCGTGCTCACTACGGATTTTCGGCACTTTTCGGTGCTGAGTCGGGGCGAGAAGGGAATCACGGCGTTGCCGGAACCTGCCTGGGATCGGTAGCATCATTCGCCGGCGTGCGCTTGCTCTCTGGTGGCCGGCGTGTCGCTCGAGTAGGAGGCAAACATTGGAGCGACCGGTATGCGTGAAAGGCAACTGATCCGTCTATTCCGCGAGTCGCCAATCCCGCACACAAAGCTCAGCCTTCACCATGTCGCGCCAGTGATTGAGCTGCACGTGGCAGAGGATATCCAGACGGGTTCCGGCGGATAGCCCAATGATTTCGTCGCCGGAATTGAAGTGAACCGCGCTCATACGCATGTCGCCCTGCTGCAGCTTGAGCTTCACGTGTTTGCTGCCGTCGCTCACGACCCTGCAGTGCATCAGGCTGACGTCGCGTACGAGGAATAGAGGCTCGCCGAACTCGTTTCCGAACGGGGCCAATGTGAGGACCTGGCTGGCCGCGTACGCGGTGAGCTTGCGCAGTGGGACGTCCGCATCCGCTGTGAGGACGGTGCCGACGACGTCCAGCGGAACGTGCAGCCGCGCCTGTTCCTCAAGTGTGATCCGCGCCAGCTCCCATCTGTCCTTCGAAACCCTGAACCCGCCGGCCCTCGCATGCCCCCCGTAGCCATGAAATAGACCTCCCGGCACGGCGAGCTCGCAGGCCTCGAGAATCTCGTCAATGTAGACGCCACCGACCCCCCGAGCCGAAACGGAGACGGTGTCGCGGCTTTCGGAGCCGACGAAGGCGGGCAGACCGTATCGGTCCGACAACTTCGACGCGAGCAATCCGGAGATGCCCGCGGTCCATTCGCCCACCTCGATTAAAACGGGAGGACGAACGCCGAGGCGGGTCTCCGCGAGAAGGACCTCGGGATCTCCAACTGCCTCGTACAGCTGGTCGGCGCGCTGATTGACAAGCGATTGTCGTTGCTCATTGAACGCGCTCAATGTGCGAGCCAGCTGTTTTGCAACGTCCGGGTCCCGCGCCGTCAGCAGAGCATAGGCGATATTCGGGTCCGCCAGACGGTTGGCGGCATTGACCCGCGGCGCGAGATAGAAACCTATCGATGTCGGGTCCAGCCTAGCGGGATCCACCCCTGCCACCTCGAACAGTGCTCGTAATCCGGCGCGGGATGTCTTCTGCAGTCGTCGAAGTCCCTGCATTACAAGGAACCGATTCTCGTCTCTCAGGGGTACGACGTCCGCCACCGTTCCCAACGCCACGAGGTCCAGCAGGTCGTCGGGATCAAGGTTGGCGGGTATGCGCAGGGCGAGCGCCTGAGCCAGCTTGTAGACGACTCCCACCCCGCACAAACCCCGGAAGGGGTAGTGAGAATCGTGGCGTACCGGGTCGACCACCGGGCAATCGGGAAGCGAGCCATCGGCGCGGGGCTCATGATGATCGGTGACGATGACGTCCATGCCTAATTTGCGCGCCACCTGTACCTCGTCGATGGCTGTGACGCCACAGTCGACACTGATGAGCAGAGTCGCTCCCGTAGACGCGAGCTTTACCAACGCCTCCGGGTGCAGGCCATGGCCCTCCTCGCGGCTCGGAATATGGACCAATGGATCCAGGCCGTATCCGCGCAACGTCTCCTCGAGTGCGGCGGAAGATGTCAGTCCGTCGCAGTCGAAGTCCCCATAGATCGCCACGCACTCGTGTCGCTCGATAGCGGACCGAATGCGACCGGTCGCGGCGTCGATGTCCGGCAGCTTAAGCGGATCGTGAGAGGGCGGACCCTCGGTGAAGAAGCTGTAGATGTCCTCTTCCGTCTGATAGCCCCGGCAGTACAACAGGTGGCACAGCATGGGACTGAGGTCAAGGAAGCGGCTCAATAGCTCAGAGGGAATATCGGGTTGGATGCGCCAAGTTCCCCTGTGCCCGCGAAGCTCTGCTGTAGCCGGCGTTTCTAGCAATGGTTGCCCCAGGTAATCGGCGCTCTTGCGCCAGGTTCTATGGTAGCCGGTGCGGCACCCTGTTGCACGATGGGGTGTACATCGCCTACGGCGAACACAGATGTCGCCCGCGATGTCCTACGAGCGGTCCATGTCAGCGAGGCTTGTATCGGAATAGCCGTCAACGCTGCCGGTGCTCCCTCCAATCGAGGTGTCCGTGCCCCCGGAGGTCAAGCCCGAATCCAGGGACGTGGAACCGAGATCATCAGCTTCGGTGCTTCCCCTTGGGCCCGATGTATCTTCGCTATCGTCATCGTCGGTCGCCGTGGGGTCGCCCCCGTAGCCACCGGTAAGGTCTTCGCCGCTATCCACGTTTGTGTCTTCGGTCATGATGTCCCTCTCATTTTGTGATTGTCAACTGTGGCCTTGCAGTTTCTGGCCGGGTATGAAGTACGGAGCAAGGTCTCGCTGGTACCCGTTGCGGCAGCGCGGTTGCGGTTTCGGTCGCGGATCATCCATTATTGGCTCCTAACTAGTCATACTTGTTGTCGCCGCGCTACCCTCGATTTGGTGGAGGTCCGTGCAGGATACGTGCCGGAAATGTTGCGTACAGTACCGTGCTAGCATGAGCGACGGAGCAGGCGTGTGGTGGTTGGATTGTTCCGCCGGGCAGTGATGGCGGTGACGGTCGTGCTCTCGGTGGATGTGGGTCTGGGAGCGCAAACGGACGGCTTGGCACAGCAGACGCCTATGAACCGGGTCGTCTGGGTCATGCCTGCTCAGGTACACGTGGGAGATATTCTCGACGTGGGCGCCAAGGGCTTCGAGGCGAACTCCCAGGAGTATCTGTCTACCATCTGTCCCAGCCCGCAAACGTACCACGGTCCACAGGGCTATCAGGTCCATGTGTACCCGGGTCCTCAGCCCGATCGGCGTCAGCAGGAGAACGGCTGGAAGACCGACGCCAAAGGCCAGTTCGCCGGATGGACCGTTCCCGTTCTGTCGGCTCTGGTGACCGGTCTCAAGCTGCCCATAGCCTGCGCTCTCTATGCTTCCTCTCCATCGAACTATTTCGCCACGCAGTTCACGGGACAGTTCACCATCTTGCCGGCTGGTGGGCGAGACCCTTGCTCGCGTCGCATTTGTGTCCGTGTAAGAACCGTTCCTCGGCACGTGCGCTCGGGCATGGTCGAGCGCGTCAGTCTGGACTCGTGGCCGGGAGCGCAGGTAACCGTGACGGTCCGCGCGGGCCAAACCCTGTTCCGGACGATCGTGCGCTTGAACTACGCGGGCCATCGCGATCTTCAGTATCCGGTCAAGCTCTCCGTGCCGCACTCTGCCCAGAGCCTCAAAGCCATGGTGCGGGTCAACGCGCGCCTGGAGGACCGTGTGGGCGATGGCTTTGGGCAGTTCACGGTCATACGGTAGGTCGTCAGGGTGAATATTGGGCTGAAGCCTCTCAAGAAGGGAGCTGTGCCGATCGTCGGTGCGGCGCACTGGGTCGACAGTGCGGTGCTGTGGACGCGTGGCAAGGTCGGTCAGAACCTTTCGGTCCGCTGGAAGCTGACACTGCTTTACGGTTTGATGTGCGCTCTCATGCTGACCGTGGTCGGCTTGACCCTGTGGGTCGAGCTTGAACGCCGCACTCAGGCGACTATCGACGCAGACTTGAGGGCCGGCGCGTCTCAAATCGCCGTCGATAGTCTCAAACAACACGTGGGGACGCGTTTCTCTGTGCCGCAGGACTGCCTGGGAACGAGCGTCGCCGTGCAGCGGTATTGTGCACAAGTGCGTCAGACGCTTGACACGTTTTCCACTCAGATATTTGCTCCCGGACACGTCCCCGGACAGTTCGAGCAGGTGCAGATCTGGGCCCCACCCTTCTTCCCCGTTATCCGGCCTCGATTCGTCAAGAAGGGCGTTCTTCCGCTATCCGACATCAATCCTCACGCCTTTTTCACAACCATACAGTCCGCCAGATCTAGCTTTGAGACCCTCCACATTCAGCACACCGTAACGCGGTGGCTGATCACGCCGATGCCCGTCCCGCCCGAGCTGCGTCAGCAGCAGATTCAGGCGGTCCTGGAGGTGTTCCAGGTTGAGCGAACGTTTCTCGATATCGAGCGCGTCACCCAGATCATCTTGCTGATCGTGCTTCCACTAGGCGTGCTGGCGGCTTTGGTGGCGGGATGGTGGATAGCTCGGGTCGCCCTGCGGCCGATCGATCGCATCTCTCGGCGCGTGCACAACATCGGCGTGTCACAGGACCTGACCCAGCGCATTAACTTTCGCGGTCCCGAAGACGAGGTTAGCCGCCTGGCGTACACGTTCGACGGCATGATGAATCGCCTTGAAGCGCTATTCAAGGCTCAGAAGCGCTTTGTCGCGGACGCCTCGCACGAGCTACGCACCCCCCTCACCCTG
>QHBP01000008.1 GCA_003244175.1 Chloroflexota bacterium
CCCATCCATCTCATCTTCTTCAACCGCTTCGATCAGCGGCTCCTCCTGGACGCCCTCTCACGCCACTTCACGACAATCCTGGAGGCGACGCCGCTCTACGACTTCGTGACGCAGCTGGCTTCGTTCGACTCGCCGATCGTCACGTTCCTCGACGAGGAGATTCGGGAGCTGAAAAACTTCCCGATGGTCTGTCAATCGCTACAGGCGGTGGCGGCTTTTCTGGGATTCGATTGGAACGAGGGCGTGAAATATCGCGAAATCTTCCGCGCGCGGATGTTCGACTTTTGGCGCAAGCTCGACGAGCCGCCGCCTGGGGAGACCCCCTGGTACACGAGCCGAGCGCGGTTCAACAGCCAAATCCCGCTCGAGTATGCGTATGCAGCGTGGGATCAACTGCCGATCGCTGAGCAGGCGAAGAGGGATGACTTCGCGTCTTATCGGGGCACCACGCGAGAGAACCTCGAGGGCTTTCACGAGCGACGGCTCGAGGCACTCGAGCACGTGGCCAAAGACTTCGCCGGAAACAAGTACACGGCGAAGTCGTCCTTCGATCTGCCCGACCTCTCGGTCTTCGAGGGGATGGCACACACGCTGGCGCAGGCCATCGACGAGTTCGTCACGGTTGAGCGTCACGTTGAGCTTGCCGATTGGAAGTCGCGCCGCCTCTTGGCGCCGGAAAGGCGTGTACTGGCGGGCGACGCCCTGATCGTGCGGTACCTCGAGGAAGATCAGGATCCGGGGGCCGCTGAGCGGAACCGCGAGAACGCGTGCCGCAAGGATATTCGCGACCGGATTGTCGCCGAGTGGAGGGCCGAGCATCCGGACGAGAGGCTGAAGCTGACAAAGGAGCAGAACGCGGAATGCAAATGGTCGCAGGAAGGCATGATCTTTCGACTGCGCCTCGAGTGCGCCGGCGTCGACTGTGATCTCGATGAAATCCTGCGCCTGACGACATTTCGAGAGGGCGACTACCTCTGCCTCTTCGAGCGCTGGACCGTCGACTCGCGCCTACCCGAGGCGGAGCGCAAACCTTTCCAGCCAACGCCGAAACAGCTGCTCTATGCGATGCGAGTCACGCTGAAGCGCGTCGTCGCGGAGCGGAATGCATCAGGCGGGGCGGTGCGAGCCTTTGCCGAAGTGGAGATGGGAGGGCAGAGGGGAGGCACGAGCGATCGCGGCTTCACGTTCGGAACCATCAACGAGCGGCCCCTCGATCCGGGTGAGCTGTATACGCTCGATTCGGATCCCAACGACTGGTACGGTTTCTTCTGCGCGAAGGTGACGGAGGAGTTGTGCGGGCTCGAAGCGTCCTCTCCCGGTGCTCACAACGCCGTGTACGACCGGCTGGCCGGACCGAGGTCCGTCCGCGTGTCCTGGCCGCCGCAGGCGGAGGCAGCACAGCTGCGTTTCCTCGATGGCCTCGACGCTCTGCAGCGCACCGGCGTGCTCCACCCCTTCGACGACCGCCAGCGGGCGTATATCGCCGAGTACGGCGCCGAGGCGACGCTCCTGGTGCAGGGTCCACCGGGGACGGGAAAGAGCTACACGACCGCCTACGCGCTGCTCGCACGCCTGCAGGGAGCATTCTCCGCCGGCCTGGACTACCGTGTGATCGTCTCCGCCAAGACGCACGCCGCGACCGACGTACTGCTGAAGAAGCTCGTCGAGGTCCGCCATCTCCTCCTCGAGATGCGATGCAAGCATCCCGAGATCTTCTCCCAGCATTTCGACGAGCACGTACTTTCGGTTCCACTCTTCCGCGCCGCTCCCAAGTCGAAGCTACCGGACGGAGTGCGCGCCCTACCCAAAAAAGAGGACAGGGCGCCCGGCGAACCGCTGGCGCTCGACGCTATCCGCGTCGAGCCGCACTGCATCGTGGCCGCGACTCCGGGGGGCGTGTACCGGATGCTGAAGGACAAGGGAGGGTCGCTGTTCGGCCGCGAGCTGTGCGACTGCCTGGTCCTGGACGAGGCGTCACAGATGAACCTGCCGGAGGCGATCATGACGTCGCTGCCCTTGAAGCGGGAGGCGCGGCTGATCGTGGTGGGGGACCACCGGCAGATGCCGCCGATCGTGAAGCACGACTGGAGCAAGGAGCCGCGGCGCACGTTTCAGGAATTCCGGTCCTACGAGTCGCTCTTCCTCGCGCTGCTACCGCTCGCGCCGCCCATGGTCAAGCTGGCCGAGAGCTTCCGCCTCCATGCCGATATGGCCGAGTTCTTACGCGCCGAGGTCTACGCGCAGGACGGCATCCCCTACTTTTCACGGAAGCGTGAGAAGCTCCTGCCCTCAGAGCAGGCCGACCCCTTCGTCGCCAGTGTCCTCGCGGCCGAGCACACGATCGTGGTGATCGTGCACAACGAGGATGGCAGTATGCTGCGAAACCCGTTCGAGCAACGGCTGATCACACCCGTGCTCGAGGCACTGGCCGGTCAACCCTATCACCTCGATCCGCGTCACGGCCTCGGTGTCGTCGTGCCGCACCGCGCTCAGCGCGCCGCCCTCCAGGAAGCCGTCCCCTGCCTCAGCACGCTCGACCCGACCACCGGCACGATCTCCCTCTCCGCCGTCGACACCGTGGAACGCTTTCAGGGTGACGAACGCGACGCCATCATGGTCAGCGCTACCGAAAGCGACCGCGACTACCTGCTGCTCTCCAGCGACTTCCTCCTCGATCCCCGCCGCCTCACCGTCGCCCTCAGCCGTGCCAAGCATAAAATGATCCTGGTCGCGTCCCGATCGGTCTTCAATCTCTTCAGCTCGGATGAAGAGACGTTCGCGAACTCGCAGCTGTGGAAGAAATTATTGCGAAAGTGGTGCACGGTGAAGGTGTGGGAGGGCGAGAGGGATGGGAAGTGGGTCGAGGTGTGGGGGAACGGGCAGACGCTCAAGGACGAGTTGTCGACCAACGCGGTAGATGTGGCGGCTCGTGAACGGGCGGTCGAATGGGCAGAAGGGTTATTGGATCAGAGATAGTAGGGCATGCGGGCCTATGCGGACGACTCGGGGGATCCCGGCCTGCACATTGGGCGATCAGATCCGTACCTATGCATCTCCGTTGTCCTCACAGACGATTACCTCGCCCTCGAGAAAGCCGTGTATCGGTTTCGAATACGACGAGGATGGCCCATCAATCAGGAGATCAAGTTTGAGCCGTCTAGTGTTAGGGTTCGTAAAGAACTCCTAAGCACTTGCAGAAGAACGACGGAGTACTTAGCATCATCCGAATTATTGACAGGATCACGCGCCCGGTCGCACCCGGAATAGGCATTCTCAACCCCTCGCCTACTCTTCAGTTGGTCGTTTCGCTGAACTCTGGAGGGGCGTGGGGGACCTAGCGAGTCAGGATTCGGCACTCCCAAATGTAATGCCGTGAAAGAGACATAGCTGCACCGGGCTGATCAGTCAACGGGCGCGTAGCGACGGCCAGCCGCTGCCGTGATCGGCCCGGGACGCGCCGAGCCGCGGAGGCGTATCAGACGACAAACGCCCGGGACCCGGTGAGGCAATCTTTGGCGGATTTGTAGTGTGCAATCGGCCCGTCGAAGGCGAAGTCGGCGGCGAGATAGCTCCCCGCCGTCTCACAGTCCTTCCCGGTGAATGCGTCCAAGAAGGCGGTGGCGATGTCAAAAGCGGTCTGCGTGGTCATAATGATCCTCCTGGTAATTCGGTTGCGCCACCGGGATCGTTCTGGCTTACGCCGGCGTACGCGTGTGCTTCAGCCAGCAGCCGGCGCCAGCGGTGGTGGCCGGCCGGTGTGGCCGGCATGGGTACCGACACCCACTTGCGCATGGTGCGGCTCAAGGTCTCGGCGGTTTGGGCTTCGCCGGCAGCGATCAGCGCCGCGGACGTGGCGGGGGACAGCTTCACCACCAGCTGGTCGCGGTTGAGGAAAGCGAAGAATTTGCCGTTGACGTTCAGACCCTCGCGGCCAAACATGCGGCGACGACCCTCCCCGGACCAGCGGAGACATTCGGCGGCTAGGTCTTCGAACACCTCCCGCGCGTCCCGGCTGTGCTCGGTCATCACGGTGTCATCTCGGAGTGGGGCTCAGGAGCGCCGTGGAGGGCGTCCCACGAAGTCGAGGGCCTCGCGGGCGAGCGTCAGCCAGGTGTCCTCGTCGCCCGCGACGGTCAGCCATTCCTTCATGGGGGTGCCCTTGCCGGCGTCGAACGGATCGCCGATCCCGTCCTGGATAGAGGCGTTGACCCGGTCCCGCGGCAGCTTGACGACGAGGAGGCCTCGGGTGAGCATGGCGAAGATGGAGCCGTTGACCTTCAGCGCGGAGGAACCGAACTCGCGGCGCCCCGACTCGCCGGGTGCCGTCACGCCGGGCTCCGCGGCGAGCGCGTCAACCAGCGCAGCGAAGCGCTCCTCGGGGTTGACCAGGTGCCTCGACGGGATCTGCTGGTCAGGCACGATCAGCCTCCGCGTAATCCGTAGGGATGGGCCGGCCGAGGTACGCAGCAAGCCGGTCGATGGCGGCGGCGTCGTCGGGGATCGATTGAGCCGGACCGAACGGGTGGCCGGTGAGAGGGACGTCGGGAGCACGTGGGCTGCGGGCAAAGGCCAGTTCTTCTTCGGCGAGGTCATCGGGCAGTCGGGCGGGTTGTCCGGTGGCATGGGCCAGGTCCCAGCCGTGGACGAGTAGTTCGGTGATGCGCAGGTGCAGCAGCACCGCGCCTGGGACGAGGCCAATCGGGGCCTGGAAGGTCCGCTCGAGCACGGCCGGTTGGCTG
>QHBP01000136.1 GCA_003244175.1 Chloroflexota bacterium
TTGCCACTTGCCCCCGCCGAGCCGCCGTACCATGCCAGGGTCGTGCGGTCGCTTCGATACAGCAACCAGTCCGGGTGGTTCTGCTGAAACCACGTAATGCGAGAGGTGTTGTCCGTATTATCCTGCGACCACGGAATATAGTACCCGTGCCAGGGCGTGCCTGGGATGTTCGGATAGTTACCGGGCCCCGAGCCGTCCGCGGCCCAGACATAGTCGACTGACCCGATCTCCGCCTGCTTCACGCCGTTGACCGTCGGCACGTTGTAGTTGAAGACTAGACCCAGGTGCACGTTGTTGGTCGTGTCGGGAAGACCCGCGGACGCATAGACCTGGGTCCTTACGGGAAGTACAAAGACGGAAAGAATGGCCAATGTTGCGCTTACGGAAAGAGCCCGGCGCAGAAGTCCGTCGCCTTTTCGGCGACGTCTGTCCGTAAGAATGTCCACGCTTCTCACCGTTCCCCCTCACTGATTTGTCGCCGTGACGCAAGGAGAACAGCGTGAGTGCGCGTCTCGATGACCCGGCGAGCTCTCCCACAGAGCTCCGTGGCTTTGCGTCACCGTCTCGCGACGGCTTTGCCTTTTCGGACAGCGGTTTTGTCCGTCGCTACCGTACTCGGTTAGTTCCCGCGTCCATAGAGGAGTAGGTCCCGAAAACTGAAGGACCTTTGGGCCAACCGATTACGTTCAACGGCTGCCCCATCAAGCTGGTTTCCGGGGCCTTCGACCATCGTCTCGAATCGAAGCTGATGCACGGCGTAGGGGAATTAAGCGATGTACCCGGGCAATCGGCTAGAATCGCCCACGGCGCGCCCGGGCCTACTTACAGCGGAGAACGGACGACGAAACAGCGATGACGGTCACCGAGAAATCAGCACCAGATCTGGCGGGATCGCAAACGTCTCGGTCACGCATTATGTCAAACTCGGCCTACAGCGTCCTCGCGTACATGCTGTATCTGCCCGTCAACTTTTTCGTCAGCGTGTACGTGGTGCACCGCATCGGATGGGCGCAGTTCGGCGTGTGGGCGAGTCTGACCACGATTCTTGGCTATGGAGGATTCCTGGAGCTCGGGATCAGCACGCCGCTTATTAAGTACGTCGCGGAGTATATGGCTCTGGGACGGCGCCGAGAAATCAATGTTCTCGTGAGCACCGCCATGGTCTTCTATCTAGCGGTTGGGAGCGCTTTTTTCGTGAGCATGGTCCTCGCGTCGGGCTGGATCCTCCATCACGTTTTTCACGCCAGCTCTCATGATTTCGCTTCGCTTCGCCTGTTCTACATCGCGGTGATCGGCGGCTTCGTCCTCGCCTTGTCTTTCAGCGTCCTAAGCAGCCTGGTTGTAGGCCTGCAGCGAGCCGACCTAATCGCTCGCCGGGGTCTCATCGTAAACCTCAGTAGCTCCGTGTTCAACGTGACCGCGGTCAGCCTTGGCTACGGCGTCGGCGGCCTGGCGTGTGGCTGGCTGTTCACGGCGGCGCTGGGGTTTGTGCTGAACTGGCAGATCGCGAAGCGACTGTTCCCTCCGCTCAGGCTCAACCCATTCTTATTTCGCCTGGCCCGCCTCAAAATGATCCTGCACTTCAGCGCCAAAGTGCAGGTAACCACATTGACCCTGACGCTGAACGACCAGGTCGATCAAACCCTTATCCTGTATGCGCTTGGACAGAGACAGGCCGGATACTTTGCCTTCGCGGCACGCATAGCCTTTGGCGTTAGGAGCTTCTCCCTCTGCCTCATGTCTGGCATCATGGCCGCGGCTTCTGATCTGGCGGCCGCTAAGGAGACGGCGCGGCTGCGAGAACTGTACATTCGTACCACGCGTTACCTGATGATCATCGATTTAGGATTGTGCGCGGCCGTGGCCGGCATGGCACATCCCATAACGAAGCTGCTCTTGAGTCACGAGCTAGCCGGCGGCAGCGCCCGTGTCGCTCTCTCACTCATGATCATGCTGGCAGGGTACGCGATCTGGCTGCCCAGTCAGGCCACGTCGGACATCTTGAACGGGCTTGGACGGCCGGAGATCCGAATGCGTGCCGATGTGTCTTTCCTCCTGATCCACATACCAATCAGTGCCTTCCTCATCTGGCGCTTTGGCTTCTACGGCACCATAATCGGAACAAGCGCCACTCTTGTCATGACACGCATGTACGTCTATACTGCCGGGGCGCGAGCTTTAGGCGTAGCGGTTCCGGATTTAGCTCGCTCCAGTTTCCTTCAACCAGCAGTTGCCGCGCTGATTGCGCTTGCGACCGTAGTTGCGATGCAGTTACTGTTGGCGGAGCCCGCAATAATGACTGTCGTCGTCGACGGCGCTCTCTTTGTCTGCATCTACGCCGTGTATGTGTATTTCCGCGGCTTCGACACCTATGATCGCGCGGTCGTACATTCGCTAACACGACCTTTTTTTCACGCGCTGGTCGCGCGTGCGCGTCTGTAACCCTGGATGAAACAGCCTCAACCCATTCGGTTAACCTTGGTGATCTCAGGTCTCTCTTCCGGGGGAGCGGAGCGCGTGCTGTCGACCATGGCGAATTATTGGGCTGCTCGCGACTGGATCATCACGGTACTTACGTGGGAGGGCCAGGGAAAACGCCCCTTCTACCCCCTCGATCCACGCGTGATTTATCGTCCCCTCGGTCTTGAGGTGGCATCGACCAATTCCCTGCACGCCCTGCTGAACAATGCACGACGGGTCGTGGCGCTCCGCAGGGCAATTGAGATTACGGCTCCGCAGGTGGTCATATCTTTCGGAGATAGTACGAACGTCGTGTCTGTGGCCGCCGTGACTGGGCTGGGAGTGCCGCTCATCGTATCGGAGCGCGTGGACCCGCGGGCCGGCGGAGCCCCGCGCGTGTGGGACAGATTGCGGCGATGGACATATCCACATGCGTCCCGCGTGGTCGTTCAGACGCAGGACGTACTCCCATGCTTTTCCGCCCGCGTCCGGCGGCGAAGCCGTATCATCCCGAACCCAGTCTCAGTACCTCCGAACCCGTGCAGTTGCGCAGGACGCGTGGAAGGGTCCGAACCTACCGTGTTGTCAATGGGGAGGTTGGTGCCGCAGAAGGGCTTCGACATGCTGCTCGATGCATTTGCCCAGGTAGCCCTCCGAAATCCAAATTGGAAGCTGGACATCTGGGGCGAAGGCCCATCTCGTTCAGCTCTAGAAGCACGTGCTCGGGCTCTTGGCCTGGAAGACCGAGTACATCTGTGCGGCAGAACGCAACAGCCCTTCGACGTTATGAGGCGAGCCAGCCTCTTTGTACTGTCGTCCCGCTTTGAGGGATTCCCAAACGTGCTGTGCGAGGCCATGGCGTGCGGACTTCCAGCAGTCAGCTTTGACTGCATGAGCGGACCGCGCGACATCATACGCCACGGGGTTAATGGAATACTTGTGCCCCCGGGGGACGTAACTGGGCTAGCCACCGTGCTCGACCGTCTTATGACAGACGCTAAGGAGCGAGACCTTCTCGGGTGCCGAGCCACAGGTGTCGCGGAGCGCTTTGGATTGGATACTGTGATGACCAAGTGGCAAGAGATCATTCGGGAAGTGGTCCAGTGAAAGTTCGGTTCCGCAAATCGTGATATCGATCCTGTTTCTCATTCGCTCACTTGAGCGCGGCGGCGCGGAGCGCCAGCTGATCGAACTCGTCAAGGGACTGGACAAGACCCGGTTTCGCGTGGCTGTTGTCACCTTCTACGACGGCGGCAGCCTCCGTCCGGAGCTGGAGCGCGTTCCGGACATCGAGGTGTTCTCGCTACACAAGGCGAGCCGTTGGGATCTCATCGCGATCCTACCGAGGCTCTATCGGTTGACTCGAACCTTCAACCCGCGCGTGATTCACGGCTATATGGGGGTCGCGAACCACCTGGCCGTGCCTTTGGGGAAATTGGTTGGTGCACGGGTGGTCTGGGGCGTGCGGGCTTCGACAATGGACGCCTCCGAGTACGACTGGACGTTCACCTGGCTGTCACGGTTAAGCATCTTTCTCGCCAGGTATCCGGATGTCATCATGGTCAACTCCACGGCCGCGAAGGAGACGATCGTGCGCGAGACGGCCGCCCAGCGCGTGGTGATGGTCCCAAATGGCATTGACACAGACACGCACCGACGCATGTGCGAAGCCGGCCGCCGGGTCCGTTCCGAGTGGGGTATCGCGCCGAACGTGCAGCTTGTGGGCCTGGTGGCTCGACTCGAGCCGATGAAAGACCATCCCACTTTCCTTCGAGCGGCGGCGGAATTGCACGGCGAGAGGAGCGACGTTCGATTCGTTTGCGTGGGAGATGGACCCGCCGTGTACGCCGACAAGATGCGCGAGTTGGCCGGCTCCCTGGGGCTGTCATCCACGTTGCGGTGGGCCGGCGCCCGGACCGACATGCCGGCTGTGTACAGCGCACTTGACGTTGCCGTGTCGTCGTCCTGCTACGGCGAGGGCTTTTCAAACGCGACGGCGGAGGCCATGGCGTGCGAGGTTCCCTGCGTCGTGACAGACGTTGGTGAGTCGGCCGCGATCGTTGGCGATCGACGTCAGGTCGTTCCGATCAAGGATTCCGGTGCCCTGGCCTCGGCCGTAGGTCGTCTCTTAGGGATGCCCAAGGAAGAGCGCGTGGCCTCGGGCGACCGGGCTCGCGACCGCGTCGTTCGCGAGTTCGGCGTAATGAAACTGGTTACCCGAACCGAAGAAATCCTCGAATCCTTCCCATGACGGATTGTGCTGAGGTCGTTGGTCTGATACCGTCGCTCAATGTCGAAGGGCTCGAAAACATGCCCTGTACCTCATCCATTGAGCAGTCTCTGGCGCGCACGTTAGCATGAGCCGCATCAAGATCGTGCACCTGATCACCGGGCTCAACGTAGGCGGAGCCGAAACCATGTTATTCAAACTGCTGTCGAACATGGATGCGGGCCGTTTCGAGAATCACGTGGTGTCACTATCGGACATCGGAGTGGTAGGAGCGCGCATCCGCTCGCTTGGTTTGCCGGTCTACGGTCTGGGCATGCGGCCCGGGCGGCCAACCCCACGCTCGCTGCGGGTCTTGATGCGACTGCTCCGGGGACAGCGGCCAAGCGTCCTGCAAAGTTGGATGTATCATGCGGACCTCGTCGGTCTCCCGATGGGACGTCTGTGCCGCGTGCCCCGCGTCGTGTGGAACGTGCGCTGCTCAGACTTTGTCGGGAATAGCTCGCGGCGAACAACCGGCTGGGTTTCAAAAGCGTGTGCCACCATGTCGGCGTATCCCGATGCCGTGATCGTCAACTCGGACGCGGGCCGGCGATTCCACTCCGCGTTGGGATATCACCCTAAGCAATGGCTTGTCATTCCAAACGGCTTCGACCTCGGGCGCTACAAGGCCGACCCGCGGGCGCGGATGCGAGTGGGTTCGGAGCTGCGCTTGGATCCGAGCTCACTCGTCGTAGGCATGGTAGCGCGTTACGATGCCACCAAGGACCATCAAACCTTCGTGCGAGCGGCGGGGGCCCTCAACACCAAGCGCCCGGGTGTGCACTTTCTCCTGGCCGGTCGCGGCGTAACCTGGGCGAACGACACGCTGGTGCAGTGGATCGACGAAGCGGGAGTGCGGGACAGAATGCACCTGTTGGGAGAGCGTGAGGACGTGCCGGAGCTGCTCAGCTCCCTGGACATTGCCACTTTGTCTTCGTCACACAGCGAAGGGTTTCCCAACGTGATTGGCGAGGCAATGTCGTGCGAGGCGCCCTGCGTCGTGACGGACGTCGGCGATTCCGCCGCGATCGTGGCGGATTCGGGAATCGTGGTGCCGCCTCGTGACCCGACCGCGCTGGCAGCCGGCTGGCTGCGGCTGCTCGATCTGGGACCGGAAAAACGATCCGTACTGGGCGGCAAGGCCAGAGAGCGCGTCCAGCAGCACTACAGCCTCGACCACGTAGTGACGCGCTATCAGGACCTGTATCTGTCTCTGGTGGGTGACTGACGTGTGCGGCTGGGCTGGATTCTGGGAACCCGAGGGCATGGATGCCGCCGGTTTGTGCGCGCGGGCTCGCTGCATGGCGGACGCCCTCACCCATCGCGGTCCCGACGATAGTGGCGAGTGGGCCGATCCCCAGGTAGGCATCGGTCTCGGTTTCCGCCGCCTCGCGATCGTCGATCTGTCCCCGCACGGTCATCAGCCAATGTGTTCCGAAAGCGGCAGATATGTCGTCGCCTATAACGGTGAGATATACAACTACCCGGATCTTCGGCGGCAGCTGGAGCCGCTGGGGCACGCGTTCCGCGGGCACAGTGATACCGAGATCATGCTTGCCGCGATCGAGGAATGGGGACTGCAGGCAGCGGTGCGGCGGTTCATCGGCATGTTCGCTTTCGCGCTCTGGGACAGGCGTGACCGGCGCCTCTCGCTCGTCCGCGACCGGCTTGGCATCAAGCCTCTGTATTACGGCTGGATGGGCGGAACTTTCCTCTATGGCTCGGAGCTGAAGGCGCTGCGCCGTCATCCGACTTTTCAGCCCAGGATCAGCCGCGACGCGCTCACCCTTTACATGCGTTATCAATGCGTGCCCGCGCCCTACTCGATTTACGAGGGGATGCGCCAGCTTCCGCCGGGCTCCATACTGACGCTCTCGTCGCGATCGGCAGAAGATCAGCAGCCCACTCCCTACTGGTCGACAAAGGACGTGGTGGAATCGGGGCACGCGCATATGTTTTCGGGATCAGACGAGGAGGCGATCGAGCAGCTTGATTCGTTGCTGCGTGACGCCGTGAAGCTGAGGATGGTCGCGGACGTGCCCCTCGGCGCTTTCTTGTCCGGAGGCGTGGACTCGTCCACGGTCGTCGCCCTGATGCAGGCACAGAGCTCCCGGCCCGTCAAAACGTTTAGCATCGGGTTTCACGAGGCCGGATTTGATGAGGCTGCCTATGCCGGAGCCGTGGCTCGGCATCTTGGCACCGACCACACCGAGCTGTACGTCACGCCCCACGAGGCCCAAACCGTCATTCCCTGCTTGCCGGACATGTACGATGAGCCGTTTTCGGATTCCTCGCAGATTCCCACCTTCCTGGTGTCGGAGCTGACCCGCCGGCAGGTGACGGTTAGCCTTTCCGGAGACGGTGGGGACGAAGTCTTCGCGGGTTATCCCCGATATTTTCTT
The DNA here is from genome assembly GCA_003244175.1 of Chloroflexota bacterium. Classification (GTDB taxonomy): domain Bacteria; phylum Chloroflexota; class UBA5177; order UBA5177; family UBA5177; genus QHBP01. The sequence goes on from QHBP01000136.1 coordinate 7,132, forward strand.
GGCGCCGCCATCTGGCAAAAGATTCGGTGGCTTCCCCCGTCCCTTCGGTCAAGCGCCGCACGCGTGGTCACACGTTTTGACGCCTCAACCTACAATCGGTGGCTTGGCTCCCTGAACACGCTCGCTCGCCGCTACTCCGCGAGCGGATCAGTGGGCGACTCGCTTCATAAGCTTGCCGAGGTGATGGCTTTTGACACGCAGGAGGCCTTCTATCAGCGGCTGATCTCTACCTGGAAGGACCCTTCCGCGGTCGTGGCCGGCGGACGTGAGCTTCCCACACCCCTGACCGACAGGCGGTCGTGGGTCGATTTTCCGGACTTCGCCCAGCGTATGGCGTACCTCGACACCGTCACGTATCTGCCGAACGACATCTTGACGAAGGTCGACCGCGCGAGCATGGCGGTAAGTCTCGAGGCGAGGGTGCCCATTCTGGATCATCGTGTCGTCGAGTATGCCTCACGTTTACCTCTGCACCTCAAAATTCGAAACGGGAGCGGAAAGTGGATTCTTCGGCAGGTTCTTTATAAATACGTCCCACCCAACCTGATCGACCGTCCCAAGATGGGCTTTGGCGTCCCCATACATGCCTGGCTTCGCGGCTCCCTACGCAACTGGGCCGATGAGCTGCTGAGCGAACAGCGCTTGCGCGACGAGGGATTCCTCGATCCGGCCCCCATCGTTGAACGGTGGCGGCAGCACCTGGCGAGCGAGCGGGATTGGTCATCCAGTCTGTGGACCGTGCTCATGTTCCAGGCGTGGCTGGAGCGGTGGGGCAGGTGATGCCGGCGACCGCTGGAACAAGTCCTGTGGAAGACAAGTTCCAGTACACGTTCACGGTCTTCACGCCCACCTTCAATCGGGCCCACACGCTCTCGGGCGTGTACGAGAGCCTTTGCAATCAGACCTTTCGCGACTTCGAATGGCTGGTGGTTGACGACGGCTCTTCCGACGGCACCCGCCGCCTCGTAGAAGGATGGCAGCGCGAAGCTTCCTTCCCCATTCGCTATATCTACCAAGCCAGTCAGGGTAAACACATAGCCAGCAATCGCGGAGCGGACGAGGCCCGAGGCGAGCTCTTTCTCACCCTGGATTCGGACGACACCTGTAGCGCCAACGCTCTCGAACGCCTCAACTACCACTGGAGCTCTATCACCGGCGCCGATAGGGAGCGATTCTCCGCCGTCACAAGTTTGTGTTCCGATACGGAGGGCAAAGTCATCGGCACACCATTTCCCCGTAGTCCGCTCGACTCCGATTCTCTCGAGACGCATTTTCGTTACAAGGTCCGGGGTGAGAAGTGGGGATTCCAGCGCACGGATGTCATGCGCCGCTTTCGGTTTCCGGTATCCGAGGGACAGCGATACATTCCCGAGGGCGTGGTGTGGAATGCCATCGCCCGTCATTACAAGACGCGCTACGTCAACGAAGCGCTTCGCACCGTACACTCGACGCCGGTCAGCCTCTCTCGCGGCCCGGCACCCGGGTATCACGCGTCCGGGAACGTCCTTGTGAGTGAAGACCTGTTGACGAGCGGCGTCGATTGGTTTCGCTATGCCCCTATCGAGTTTGTGCTTGCCGCCATACGGTACGCGCGCTTCTCTTTCCACGTGGGAAGGGGGCCCGCGGAACAGGGGCGACGCCTCACCAACGTCGTCGGACGGATGCTGTGGGGTATCACTCTACCCCTCGGTTATCTCGCCTTCCTCGATGACAAGCTGCTCCTGTCCCGGAAAGTACGAGGCCTGGTTCGTCGGGTCAGGGCTTGACGCGCCGGCACCCCCCCATAAGCGCCACTCTAAACGCCACCCGATCGCGCGGCCGGCCGGACTTCCCGTCCCCGCTTGGCACGTAGGTCGTGGCTGGCTAGCGTATACACTGGCGGGTTACCTTTCAGGACACATCCTTCGGGATTCCCAACACACACAACTATGTGCGGCATCGTCGGTCAACTATCTGAACACGGCTTTTCGGCCTCGTTCGAGAAGTGTGCCCTCGCGGCCCTGCACCATCGAGGTCCGGACGACGAGGGGGTCTGGAACGGTGAGGGTGTCTTTCTGGGGATGACGCGCCTCAGCATCATCGATCTTGCCGGCGGCCACCAGCCCATGTGGAATGAGGATGGGACCTGCTGCATCGTCTACAACGGCGAGCTCTACAACTATCTCGATTTGCGGCCGGACCTGCAAGCCAGGGGTCACGCATTTCAGACCCAGAGCGACACCGAGGTGGTTCTCCACGCCTTTGAGGAGTGGGGCCAAGATTGCCTACGCCGTTTCAACGGAATGTTCGCGTTCGCGATCTGGGATACTCGAACCAAAGCGCTATTTCTCGCTAGAGACCGGATTGGCGAGAAGCCGCTGTACTACTACCGCGATGATGAGCGGTTCGTCTTCGCTTCGGAAATCAAGGCTATCCTCGCCGAGTCCGGGGTCGCCCGCGCGCTGAACCCGCGGGGCCTCGCGAACTATCTGGCTTTCGGGCACGCTCTAGCGCCGGACACCATGTACCGTGGCGTCCACAAGCTCCTTCCGGGCCACTTCCTGGTGATACGAGACGGTACTGTCTCCACGTCCCAGTACTGGGATGTGGGGGACGACCCTCAGCTGTCCGCCGGGGCGCACATCTCGGAGGATGAAGCCGCCGAGCGCATCCTCGCCCTCCTTGACGACTCGGTTAAACGCCGTATGATCGCGGACGTGCCGCTTGGGGCATTCCTCAGCGGCGGTCTGGACTCCAGCGCGATTGTGTCGCTGATGAAGCGTCACGCCACGGGCGCCGTCAAGACTTTCTCACTCGGATTCACCGTGGGCGGCGCCTACAACGAGCTATCGGATGCGGCTCGCGTGGCGCGAGAGCTGGGAACGGAGCATCATGAGCTGCATGTCGAGCATGTCGACCTGATCGAAACGCTCGACACGTTGGTGCACCACTACGACGAGCCCTTCGGAGACGCGGCGAGCTTCCCTCTGTACTTGCTCAGCCGCTTTGCGCGCGAGCATGTCAAGGTCGTTCTCTCCGGCGATGGCGGAGATGAGCTGTTCGGCGGGTACAGACGCTACGGCGCGGATCAGCTCGCCCCCTTGTACCAGCGCCTGCCGGTCACGCTTACCGAATCGTGGGTCCCGGCCTTGGTCGAGCGAATGCCGAGGCTGCGGCGCATCAAGCGCTCGGTACGCAGCTTGCCGATCAAGGACCCGGCTCGGCGCTATGCCAGCTGGCTCGTGTCTTTCACGCCGGAGATGCAAGCCGAGCTGTTGCAGCCGGACATCATGGAACAGCTGGACTCGTACGATCCCGCGTGGCCGTATCCACACTACTATCCCCGACTGAACGGCGCCACGGAGGCGGATCATCTGAACCGCCTGATGTATGTGGACGTAAAGACGTGGCTGGCAGACACCTACATGGAAAAGACGGACAAGGCGACGATGGCATGCAGTCTCGAAGCTCGCTTGCCCTTGCTCGACTACCGCCTGGTAGAGCTGGCATTCCAGCTGCCGGGGACGTACAAGATCCGAGGTTGGTCGACCAAGCGGATTCTCAAGCGGGCCGTCCGGGACATCGTCCCGCCTTTTGTCCTACGCAAGCGAAAGCACGGGTTCTCGGTACCCATCGATCCCTGGTTTCGAGAAGACCTCAAGTCATTCGCCTTCGAGGTGCTTCTTGATGACAGCACCCGCCGGCGTGGGTACTTCGATCACAAGGTCGTGGAGCGATTCTGGCGCGAGCACGTAGAAGGCCGCGAGGTGCGACACGGACAGCTGTGGCTGCTTCTCAACTTCGAGCTATGGCACCGCATGTATCTGGACAGCTCACCCCGTTGACCCCGATCAAAGTTGCCCACATCACGACCATCGATTCCGGTCTTCGGAGCCTTCTTCTGAACCAGCTCCTCGCGATTCAGGCCGAGGGCTACGACGTGACCGGCATATCGTCTCCCGGCGTCGTGGCCCCCGTCGTGGAGAAGGCCGGCATCCGTCATATCGCGGTACCGATGACGCGCAACTTCACCCCGCTGCACGACCTCGTCTCCCTCTGGCGCCTGTATCGCGTCATTCGACGGGAGCGCTTCACGATCGTGCACACGCACAATCCGAAGCCGGGACTACTCGGTCAAATAGCCGCTCGTCTCGCCGGCGTGCCGATCGTGGTGAACACGCTCCACGGCTTCTACTTCCACGATCACATGAGTCGTACTGGCCGGCGCTTTTACGTGCTTGTGGAGAAAGTGGCAGCCCTCTGCTCGGACATCATTCTTTCTCAGAACCGAGAAGACGTGCGGACGGCGATCAAAGAGAACATCTGCGACGCGCAGAAGATCCTACGTCTGGGAAACGGCATCGACCTCCGTCGCTTTGATCCCGAGCGCGTCTCAACGGCCGCGGTCGCTCGATTGCGCGAGGAATTCGGATTGCCCGAGGACGCGTTCGTAGTCGGCTGCGTCGCGCGTCTTGTGCAAGAAAAGGGGATCCTGGAAATCCTCGAAGCGGCACGGCTCGTTCGTAAGAGGGTGCCCAATGTACGTTTCTTGTTCATCGGACCTCAGGACACGGTGAAGGCGGACGTACTGAACCCCCGCACGGCGGAGCAATACGGGGTGGAAGACATCTGCCACTTCGTAGGCCCTCGACTCAATCTTCCCGAGCTGTATTCGCTGATGGACCTCTTCGTGCTGCCATCGCATCGCGAGGGGTTCCCGCGCACTCCCATGGAAGCCTCGGCCATGAAGATCCCTTGCATCCTCTCCGACATCCGCGGCTGTCGCGAGGCTGTCGAGCACGAACGAAACGGCTTACTCGTCCCCCTTCGGGACGTGACGGCGTTGTCGAACGCCGTGGTGCGTCTGTTTACGGATCAACCGACCGCTCGCCGCATGGGGGAAGAGGGGAGGCGTCTCGCGGAGGAACGGTTCGACGAGCGCGCCGTGTTCCACACGGTGATACGCGAGTATGCGCGTCTCGTCCAGGAAAAGAACATTCTCTGTCCCACATCATCACCCGGAACCAAGCCGCGTGCCAGGTCGGGGCCGATTCGATGGATGTATCGACGATGGGGAAAGCGCGCGCTCGACCTCGCCATCGTCGTTCCGGCCCTCATCGTCCTGGCCCCACTCATTTTCTTTGTCGGTCTCCTTGTGCGCATCAAGCTGGGAGCACCCGCTCTGTTCCGGCAGGAGCGAGGAGGCTTTCGCGGCAAGGGATTCCGGGTTGTCAAGTTCCGCACGATGATCGACGCGTACGACGACGGCGGCACTATGTTGCCGGACGAGCACCGCACCCCCTCATTTGGGTTGTGGCTGCGGAGCACGAGTCTCGACGAGCTTCCAACACTCCTGAATGTGCTGCGCGGCGAGATGAGCATTGTCGGGCCGCGGCCGCTTTTCATTCGGTATCTTGACAGATATACGGATGAGCAACGGAGGCGCCACGAGGTCAAGCCGGGAATCACGGGTCTGGCACAGGTGCGTGGCCGCAACTCCCTGCTCTGGGACCAGAAGTTCGCGCTAGATGTGTATTACGTTGACCACCTGAGCCTCCGCCTTGATCTGAAGATCATCGCTTGGACCATTATTAAGACGTTCACACGCGAGGGCATCAGCCAGGAAGGGTACGTGTCCGCGGAAGAGTTCATGGGAGTGGAGCAGTAACCGGTCGCGCGGCGCGAACCTGGACGCGGCCGTTGTTAGGGACCCGATGTCGTTGACGAAACCCGCCGGACCTTGCATTCTCTTCACGAGCGCCGGGCGGAGGGTGGAGCTTCTCCGATCCTTTCGCCGTGCCTATGAGGGCCTGGGTCTGCAAAGCAATATTGTCGCGCTCGACGTGGACCCGCTCGCGCCAGCACTGGAGATGGCGGATGAGCCGTGCCTCGTCCCCCGAGGCGACGACGATCAATTCCTTCCCCATCTGATCGACATATGTGAGCGCAAGCTCGTCACGATGATTTTCCCACTGATAGACCCAGACATTCTGGTCCTGGCGCGCCACGAACGTGAGATTCAGGCAACCGGGGCCCGAATTGCATCCGTTCCGTTTCGAGCAGCGGTCGTCACCTGCGACAAGTGGCAGACAAAGAGCATGTTCGAGCGCCTTGGAGTGCCCGCCCCTGAAACGTGGCTGCCCTCTACCCTCGACCCCGCCTCGGCGCCATATCCCCTGTTCGTCAAGTCTCGGCAGGGCAGCGCGAGCCAGCACGCGTACAAGGTCGAGACCGAGCGGGAGCTTCGCTTCTTCCTGGACTATGTCCCTGACCCGATTGTCCAGGAGTTCCTTCCGGGCCCGGAGATCACCCTGGACGTCATCTGCGGTCTAGACGGCGAAGTCTTGAGTGTGGTGGGGCGCAAGCGGATCGACATTCGCTGTGGAGAAGTGTGCAAGGGGATCACCATTCGCGATCCCGAGCTGATTGACATATGCGTGAAAATAGCCCATTATCTCCCTGCGAAGGGACCCATCTGCGTGCAGTGCATCCTGAAGAACGGCCGGCCATACTTTACTGAAGTAAATGCAAGGTTCGGCGGTGGATTTCCATTAGCGCTGGCCGCGGGCGCCGATGCGCCCAGATGGCTGATTGCAGCGGCGGCGGGCATCGAGGTCGACGTGCCGCCTCTCGGCACATTTCAGGAGGGGCTGTACCTCACGCGCTTTGACGAGTCATATTTCCTGTCCGGGGACGACTATGGGCAGATGGAACGCCATCGTCTTTGATCTCGACGACACCCTCTACCCCGAGCGCGACTACGTCTTGGGAGGAATGAAAGCTGTTGCTTCTTGGGCGGAGGCCGAGCTCGGTATTCCAAGCTCACATGGCTTTGCGGAGCTCACGGAGCTTTTTGAGCACGGTGTGCGCGGAGTCACCTTCAATCGATGGCTGGGGTCGCACGGCTTCCTCGACGAGACGCTGATCGCATCCGCTGTTCACGCGTATCGTGCTCACCGGCCCGTCCTGCGACCTTTTCGCGAGGTCCCCGCTCTTCTGACCTCGCTCAAACGCGAGCACCAATTGGGCCTATTGACCGATGGCTATGTGGAGGTTCAGAGAGGCAAGCTCGAGGCTCTCCGGCTGACGCCGTACTTCGACGCGATTGTGCTGTCGGACGAGCTGGGGCGCGACGCCTGGAAGCCAAGTCCAAAGCCCTTTCTCGCCCTGCTCGAGCGGCTCGGTGGTCCGGCGCCGGAATACGTAGTCTATGTTGCCGACAACCCATCGAAAGACTTTCTGGGGGCGCGCACCGCGGGATTAGCATCGATTCGCGTACGCAGGCCCGGGGGAGAGTACAGCACTCTTCAGCCCCTCACAGACGCCCATCGACCTGATGCCACGATTGCCTCGCTCGGGTCCCTGGAAGGGGCCCTGCTAGAACTTCCGGCACCCGCGGCCGAGGGTTGGGGCGCGGAAGCATGACGCGCCTCAGCATCATTCGTCCCGATCAAGATGATCTATGGATGCGGGTCCTGCACAACGCCTATCAGTATGATGTCTACGACCTCCCGGCATATCAGGCCCTAGCGGAGGATCGGGGCGACGGCAAGGCGCACTTCTTCGTCTACACGGGCGACGATTATTTCGTTGCGGTCCCCCTCCTGTTGCGCCCTCTTGAAACTCAGGGGTGGATGGACGCCACGTCCGTGTACGGGTATGCGGGTCCGATCGCATCTCACGACGCCCTGCCTGAGCGCGTCATTCAGCAATTTGGAATCGAGCTCCACTCGGCGCTCAGCGACATGCAGGTCGTCACCGTCTTCTCCAGGCTCCATCCCCTGATGCACCAGCGTCCGTTGCTAGGGGGCTTGGGAGAGTGTCGCCGACTGGGTTATACGATTGCCGTCGACCTGACGCTTCCTCCCGATGAGCAATGGAGAGGTTATCGCGAGAATCACAGGCGGGATATCAAGAAGCTCGAGAAACAGGGCGTCACCTGCTCTCTGGACCGGGAATACTCATCTCTGGCAGAGTTTGTGGATGTCTATCACGCGACCATGCGGAGAGTTCACGCGTCCCCCGAGTATTTTTTTGATCAGTCGTATTTCGAGCAGCTGGTGTCCAAGCTACGGCCACACGTTCACCTCATGATCGCGCGCCAGGGGAGCACGGTGATCGCCGGCGGCATATTCACGAGCTGCGGTGAAATCGCGGAATATCATCTCGGTGGCACGTCAGACGCCTTTCTGCAAACCTCTCCCATGAAGCTTGTGATAGACGCGGCCCGTCTTTGGGCGAATTCGCGTCACATGCGGCTCTTGCATCTTGGCGGCGGACTCGGAGCACGAGACGACTCGCTATTTCGCTTCAAGTCGGGGTTTTCCGACTGCAAAAAGGAGTTTTTTACCTGGCAGTGGGTCTTGTTTCCCGAGCGGTATGCCCGGCTGAACGCCTCCATGTACCTCTCCAGGGAACAGAACGGGCACGTGAGCGAGTCCCCGAGCTTCTTCCCCGAGTACCGGGCTCCCGAGCGGGGCTCGTTGCCGCTGACCGACTAACAACGAATCAATGACCGGAAGGGAACGCGCAGCATGAAAGTAGATACCCCCGTGAAAGTTCGTCGGCCCATTTTCGACTCCATGGTCCCGCTTGTCAGACCTGTTCTTCCGCCTTTTGAGGTCCTCGAGCAGGACATACGACGTATCGTGGGCACCGGCATGGTCACAAAGGGCAGTTTCCTGCGGGACTTCGAGGCGGCCGCGGCCCGTCACTTGAACGTGAAACATGCGGTAGCCGTGTCCAGCTGCACCACCGGTTTGATGCTCGCGTACCAAGCGCTTGGCCTGGAGGGAGACGTCGTTGTCCCGAGCTTCACCTTTATGGCAACGGTCAGCGCTCTCGTTTGGGCCGGTTTGCGTCCGGTTTTTGCCGACGTCGACCCTCGTACTGCGAATCTTGACCCGGTCGCCGCCGAGAGAGCCATCACTCCCCGGACAAGCGCAATCGTCGGCGTGCACATCTTTGGCAACCCCGCCGATGCGGAAGAGCTGCAGGCGGTAGCCAATCGGCACCAACTCAAGCTCGTTTTCGATGCCGCCCATGGCTTCGGATCGCTCTACCAGGGCGCGCCCGTCGGCCCGCAAGGAGACGTGCAGGTATACAGCTTGAGCCCGACGAAGTTGCTCATCGCGGGCGAGGGGGGCATTGTGGCAACCAACGACGATGAGCTAGCCGAGAAGATCCGCATCGGACGTGAGTATGGCAATGCCGGAAATTACGACAGCGCCTTTGCCGGAATGAATGCCCGGATGCCCCAATTCAATGCGGTCATGGGCATGCGCAGCCTCGACATTCTCGAGCAGGCGGCTGAGCGCCGGAATGCCGTGGTTGATCTGTACCAATGGCGACTACGGGACTTGCCGGGAATCGATTTTCAGGAGGTCAGGAATGGGAATCGCAATTCCTACAAGGACTTCTCCATCACGATCGATGCCGAAGAGGCCGGCATCACAAGGGACGCGCTGGCAGACGCGCTAGCAGACGACAATATCGACACGCGCAAATACTACGAACCGCCCGTGCACCGTCACACGGCATACCGGGAATTTGCGGATCACGCGGAGCTCCCAAACACGGAGATGCTGGCCAATCGCAGCCTCAGCCTGCCGGCCTGGTCTAGCATGGACGACGAGATCGTGCTTGGTATTTGTGAGTCCGTGCGCAACGTGTGGGAGGCCGCTTGAGTCGATCCAGAGGGAGCACACGCGCGCCCTTTATGACTTGCGCAGATTTTCGAAAGCCCATTCCACCGAGCGCAGCGACATCATCGCAAAAGGTGCAAGGTCATCCCGTGCAAACCAGGATGCCTCCCTGAGACCTTTCAAGGACGACAGCCAGTCGCGGAATCCCAGGTTTCCGTCGCGCCAGTAGCGCAACGACGAGATGATGTCGAAGTTCTCCACTACCCACTTCCGACCTTCGCAGGGGCGTCCGCGCCAGACGCGTTGGCCCGTCAGGTCAAGGTAAAGGGCGCGAACCACATCCATGCCGGCGCTGTCCACGAACAATCGAAACGTGGTGCCGACTCGCGGATTGACGTCAAGGAGCTTGTACTCACCCGTCCTGACATCGTGCTTGTAACCGATGTCGAGAACGCCCCGGTACTCGATACGCTTCATGAACTCGACGGTCTGCCTCGTGACTGCATCGTTCCAGACACACACGCCGAGACTGGTCAGACCCGTGTATGCGGGGTACTGCCGCATCTTCTTGCCAGTCAAACTAAAACGCAGATCGGAGTGATGGTCGAAGTAGCCGTTAAGCATCCATACCTCCTCGGCGCCGCCGGGGATGTACTCCTGAATCATGAGATTCGGGACGCCGGGCGTTTCCAGCTCATCGTAGCGGGCAAGAAGGGATGCCGCATCATCCACAATCACCATTCCCACGCCGGTGCGCCGTCGCAGAGTTTCCGTATCGATGCCCTTGAGCATGAGTGGATAGGTAGCCTCCGCCGCGAAGTTTTCCACATCGCCTCGGCTCGCGGGAAAGCGTGTTTCGGCCGTGGGGACGGAGTACTGCTTGCAGAGGACGTACATCTGCCGCTTGTTGGAGAGGGCACGCGAGAGCCCAGCCGTCTGAGGTGGCATCAGGAAGCTTTCCTCGAGGTCGAGCGCGTGATCGGCGACAAACAGAGCGCTGATATCACCGGTGGGAATGAGAACGGGACGGGTCCCGATTCTCTCGGCGAGCTGGAGGAGCCAGGCCACGGACTCAGCCTCATCCTCCTCCATCAAATTCCACGTGAGACGCTCGTGCCAGAAGCGAGATCGTCCCGCCGGGGAGCGAGGATCGGCATGCACGCCGTAAAGCCGGACGCCGAGGCGTCCCAGACTTCTGGCAATGCCATGACCGACATGCCCAGTCGCCAGCACGACGACCGGTACGGAGGCGTCCATGGCAGGTCGATGTCGAACCGGCGGGATCCAGTTCTTGCTCACCCCGCCAGCACCTCCACGCTTTGCCGCACGAGCTCACCATCCCGGTAGGCATAGACGTCCTCGAGATCATCGATGTGCCCGAGAACGAATTCGAGGTCTTTCGTCTGTCCCGTCCGCACCAGATACTCCGCACTCTTCCCCGAGGCAATGTCTGAGACGGAGGCGCCACTCCATCTCTCGACAATCTCGCACGTGCGGGAGTTGACCGGACGATATCCTTGTTGGAGCAAAAGCTCCGCAATCCCGGCGCAGCACATCTGGTCCTCTTTGCGGAACTCACCACGCGCGCCGGCGCCGATGATCGCGACACGATCATGACGGTGCGCCAGGTATTCCGCCTGCGCTCGCACGTTACGCAGGCACGCGGCGAAGGCAACCCGGGACTCGCCCGCGGAGCAGAGCAGCCTGGTGCCGGAGGTGGAGAGAAGAATCATCGGGCGATGTATGTCATCCCGTGCCACGACATCGGCAGGGCTGTTGTTGATGTGGAACCCGTATGGCATGTTCCCTCCGAGCTCGCCCGCCAGCAGGGGGTCTGTTAACCCAGACGCGACACATTCAACGGACTCGACCGCTGGAACGGGAAAGCATCTCCGACCGAGAGCAACCGCGGTGACGGCGGTCGTCGTCGCTCTAATGACATCGACCGCCACGATCGTCCAAGTCTCGTCATAATTCCCGACGCTTTCCACAAAGCAGTCAATGGCAACGATCTTTCCCATGATGCTACGAGTCGCCGGCCGCGCGCAGGGGTGGCATGGGCCGAAGGTTCGGCTTTTCAAAGGCATCGGAATGCAGGCCTCTACGGAAAATCTCGACGCGTAGGAGCTCCTCGAGACGAACATTCCCCAAACGTACGTCGGGCCCGAAGTGCTCGATGAACGCGAACTGACTTGGCTTGTTCGGTGCTTCGAAAATGACGGTGTCCAGACCGAAGTCCCGCGCAAATCGATCTACAAAGGTGGTGTTGAGACTGCCGTCGTAGTCAAAGGCGCCGACACCGGATGCGTTCTCGCGTGCCTCGACCACCAATTGGCGTGCGCCTGCCTCCAGCCATGCGTGTCCCTGGCGGATTGTGTCCTCCAGCACCTCCTCCGTAAATGGGCCCTCGTGTTTCTTGCCGAGCTCGAATTGAACCTCGAGGCCTCGGTCCGCCGCCTTTGACACGATGGTACGAGGTGCTATCGAGAGAGTCGTAAAGCCCTCTCCACACTCAATCCGGGCGACCTTCAAGCTCGCACAAAGATCGAGATATTCATCCAGTGCACCCTGTGCCACCGCCACTTCGAAGGGTCCGCCCCCGGTCACGGTGTCGACACCGTGCGCCCGCGCCGCATCAAACTTACGGCGCGTCGCCTTGTCGCCGGCGATCAGCCAGCACGCCATCGAGATCTTCAGCGACGACATGAGATGTGCGCTCTGATCGAGGTGACTCTCGACCGTGAGAGGATCATAGCCAGGATCGAACGGACTGGTGCGAGGCGCGATGTCCTTTACCCCAATCGATCTCAGGTAATCGGCCAGGACAGGACGTTCGACGGTGTTTGTCATTACGAGGCGCCCTCCAAGCGGCGCGCAGCTCCCTCAGGCCCGAGCGAACTATTTTGATGCACGTCGGTCTCTCCCGGGAACGGCAGAGCCACCTTCTGAGCCAGCACCACATAGTGCGACCCCATGCCGTTGAGGATTGGCAGGCCGCTGTCAGCCAGCCGCTGCAGCGCGACATGGACCTCTTTCCCCTTTTTGTTCGAGAGGACCTGGCGATTGAAAAGCGAAAAGGGCCCAAATCCTAATGTTGTAGACCGGATCTTGTGCATGTGCGCTCGTCTCAGGGCATCGTCCAGTGTGCGGACATCATGAAAAGTCGCGGATATCGCGCGCGGGATGTGTAATCCTGTGCGTTCCAGAATGCCACGGGAGCGTCGTCTAAGCGGCTTGAGCACCGGGATCAATACTGGGTCGAGCCAATGGTTCAACCGGTGGCGATTGTCGGCAGTCAGGAGTACGTATCCATCGGGCTTCGTGACACGCACCAGCTCGCCAAGCGCGCGATCCACATCGGGCAGCCAGGGAATGAGACCAAGTCCGATCACGAGATCGAACGACTCGCTTGGGGACTCCATGGAGTAGACATCGGCAACGTGCGCGTGTACGCCGTCCACACCCGCCTCGCGCGCGTTTTTGGCTGTCAGGTCGATCATCGCTTGGCTGGGGTCTATGGCCTCCACGTGCAAACCTCGTCGAGCCAGATCCACCGCCATCAAGCCGGCCCCGCACCCCGCGTCCAGAATCCGAGCATGGGTCGCGAGTGTGAGCTTCGAGATCCATTCCAGGGCCGTGACATGACGCAGGCGATAGATCAGCCCTTGCACGTCGTCTCCGGCGTAAACGTCGTTCCAGTAACTGGCCTCGGAGTCAAAATACTCTCTAATATAATTGGCCTCGCCGAAATCGAGCAGGAAAGAGTGCAGCACGAATATCTATCTCGCCTTCAATTTTCTTCGCCGCCACGCTCGGCTTGGTCGCACCGGACCCGGCCGCTCGCGTGAAAGAATGACCGTAGCATATCGTCGGCACGCTCAGCTGTCAACGACAGTCATGCCCCGTACACGTCACAAAATACAAGCCTTCCGGTGTCTTGTAACGTCGCCGGATTCTTACGAAGTGTGCATCAATGCGGGTTGACCGGACAGGCATGAGACCACGTGTGCTCCGTGTGACAATCGCCCTGAGTCTTATAGTCCCAGGCTTGGTGGGCGTAACCCGTGCGACCGCCCAATCGACCGTCGTCACCTCGCGATTGGTATGCTCCGGCCTCATGGCTAGCGCCTCAATCAAACGTGGTGAAGGAACCGCTTGTCTGAGCGCGGGGCGGCATTCCGTCCGGTTCGCCGTCATCGGCGACTACGGATCAGGAGACTCGTTGGAAAAGGATGTCGCGGATAGGGTCAAGAGCTGGAATCCCGACTTCATTGCCACGGTAGGCGACAACAATTATCCGCAGGGGTCAGCATCCACGATCGATCGCAATGTGGGGCAGTTCTATCACAGCTACATCTATCCATACAAAGGCTCGTACGGTGGCGGCGCCACCACAAATCGCTTCTGGCCCATCTTCGGGCATCGAGACTGGGACAACGCTGGAGTCAATCGCACGACGCCGCTGAGCGGAAAGCCCTACCTGAACTACTTCACTCTTCCGGGCAATAAGCGGTACTACGACTTCGCCCGCGGCCCCGTCCACTTCTTCATGCTCGATACCGATCCCTATCGCGAGCGCGACGGCACATCGAGCACGTCCAAACAGGCCATGTGGCTCCGGCGCAGACTCGCCGCGGCCAAGCAACCGTGGAAACTGGTCCTGGGCCACCATGCCCCCTACTCGTCCAACCCGTCAACCATCTACGGAATACACGGAGCGGGTTACATGCGCTGGCCATTCGCGGCATGGGGAGCCACGGCGATCCTGTCCGGCTTCTATCACTCCTATGAGCGAATTTTTCGGGACGGGATTGCGTACTTCGTTCTCGGTGTCAGCGGAGGAAACGACGAGACGGGCTTCACGGATCCTCCGGTCGCTGGTAGCCAGTTCAGGAATAACAGCGATCACGGCGCAGTGCTCGTCACGGCGGACCGCAAACACATCACATTCCAGTTCGTTAGCCGTAGCGGTGAGACGATCGACAGCTACACGATTCGCCTGCCGCATCGTCTGCGGGGAAGTGCTAGATTAGCACCATACACGCGAGCAGTAGACACTCGTGAGTCTTGGCGTGTGCGGCCGAGTGCTGGCGACGCGCCCATTGTGAGGAGTCGGCAATAGGCATGAACAACGCAACCCCAGAACCCCGAATCGATCCCGAAGGGCACGTGCACGGTCTCCTCGATCGTGATAACGGTGAATCGTCGAAAGATCCGCTGGTGGCCGCTGTGCTCGAGCTGGTACTGCAACAGGGGGCGAACTTGCGATCACTCGAGGCTCTTGTCCTTGATCTGCAACGTCAGTCTTTGTCGGCCGATAGGAGAGGCGGCTCCGCCTCGTCGACAAGAGCCACTCCGGCCGGCACGACGGTGGTGCGAGGAAGACGCTCGACCGATCAGTGCTCATTTTGCGGTAAAAGCTCGGCCGAAGCCGAAGCCATCTTTTCGAGCCCGAACGGCATGCACATCTGCACGGAATGCATGGACAACTTCAACGCTCTGCGCGGATAGTACCCCACGCGCCCGTCTTGGTATCTCACTCGATCCAGAGATGAGCACGGGTGCACCGTAGTGGCGGACAGTCCGCTTGGCCCGTTCCGCCGTCGGACATCGAGCTGCTCCCCGGCGACGTGCATCTTTGGCGCATCCCCTTGGACGCATATCATTCCCAGATGGAGCCACTTGCACGTTTACTCTCCGGGGAAGAGCGAGAACGCGCCCGACACTTTTACCGCCCGGTGGACCGCACCCGTTACATCGTGGCCCATGCCGCTCTAAGGTCCATTCTGGGAACGTATCTCCGAGAGTCACCTCCGGACATTCCTCTCGAAAGAGGTAGGTTCGGCAAGCCGGAAGTGGCCGGTGGCACGACCATGCCGGACCTGCACTTCAATCTGTCTCATTCCGGTGACCTGGCCCTTGTCGCCGTGAGTCAGGACAGGCACGTCGGTGTGGATGTCGAGCTTGTGACTCAGGAAAGCTGCGACCTGGCCGTGGCCAATCACCTCTTCAGCCCAAACGAGACTGAGACGCTCAATCTACTGGGGGGAGAATCCCGCATGAGAACCTTCTTCCGCTACTGGACCCATAAAGAGGCGTATCTCAAGGGCCGCGGAGAAGGTCTGTCGCTCCCCCTCAGCGAGGTCGATGTATCGGAGCTGACAACGACAACAGCAGCAATACTGACTCTGGCGGACGAGACAGGTCGCATGTGGTCCATACAAGCGGTCATGGCTGCAGAGCAGTATGAGGCGGCCGTCGCCGTCGAGGGGCGCGACTTCACGGCCACCCAGTGGCAGTGGTCCGCGTCCGAACCCAGACTCCGGTGATCAGCTCCTTGTGATGTGTCCTTCCATGCGCGTACCATGCCGTGTCGCTCGTCCCGACGTAGCTCGGCCCTCAGTGGCCGTCCTGCCCGGCGTTCGGACACACCCAGAACCAAACACGCTGACGCACCGCCCGCCCCCTTCGTTGCATTTTCATGCGAGACATCAAAATAGGAGACCGTGAGTGACCAAGACGGTTTTGGTAACCGGAGCCGCCGGCTTCATCGGCAGCCATGTGACCCAGGGTCTCATCGAGCGCGGCGACGTGGTCGTGGGCCTGGACAATCTGAATTCATACTACGATCCCGGGCGCAAGCGTGCGAACCTCCAGGAAGTACGGCAGGTGGTGTCCGGGGAGGATCAGCTTACCTTTGTTGAGGGAGACATTCGGGATCGAGACCTGCTGACGAGCCTGTTCAGCGAATACCACTTCGACGCGCTCATCCATCTGGGGGCCATGGCGGGAGTCCGCGTGTCCGTCGAGAACCCGTACCTCTATTACGACGTCAATGTCAATGGCACGCTGGCGCTATTGGACACGGCTCGGCAACACAATCTGGCCAACTTCGTGTTCGCTTCGACATCGTCCGTGTATGGACAAACGCAGCGGATCCCGTTCGTCGAGACAGACCCGTGCGACCGTCCTCTCGCGCCCTACTCCGCGAGCAAGCGAGCCGCCGAGCTCCTGTGCTTCACGTTCCACCACATCTACCAGCAAAATGTCACGGTTCTTCGGTTCTTTACGGTCTATGGACCTCGTGGGCGGCCGGACATGATGGCTTACAAGGTGGTCGACAACATCTTCTTCGGTCACGAAGTTCCGCTCTTCAACAATGGACAGATGCATCGGGACTGGACCTACGTCAAAGACATAGCCGCCGGTGTGATCGCGGCCGCCGACCGACCCCTCGGATACGAGATCGTGAACCTTGGCCGCGGGGAGCCGGTGCTCCTCGCCGATTTCATTCATGTCATCGAGGAGCTCGTGGGAAGAAAGGCACGATTGGTGCCGGCTCCCATGCCCGACACCGACATTCCATACACGTACGCGGACACCTCCAGAGCGCACACCCTACTGGGATATTCACCAAAAGTTTCGGTAGAGGAGGGCGTGACGGCGTTCTGGCGATGGTATGAGAAAACGGTGCTCGTGCGCCGATAGACCTGCACCCCTACCGCGAGTACGATGCGGCGGAATCCCTCTCTGGAGGTCCTGTCCTGACAGTTGACTATCGCTCTCAGCTTCTCGAAAAGTTCTCCTCACGTGACGCCTGCGTGGCGGTTATCGGCCTGGGCTATGTCGGCCTACCGCTGGGTGTGGCGTTCGCGGAAGCCGGCTACACGGTCATCGGCGTCGACGTCGACCCGGCAAAAGTCCAGGCCATCAACGACGGGCGCTCTTTCATCTCGGACGTGAGCTCGGAGAGCCTGGCTTCGCTGGTGGAGCGCGGATCACTCTCTGCCACCTCCGACTTCTCGCGGCTGACGGAGTGCGACGCGGTCTCGATCTGCGTACCCACTCCGCTGCGCAAAACGGGGGACCCCGACATTTCGTATATCGTCACGGTTACCGAGGAGCTCCACAAGCACGTGCACCCGGGCATGGTCCTGGTCCTCGAATCGACGACCTATCCGGGAACAACGAACGAGCTCGTGCTACCGCGCCTGGAAACGGACACCGGTCTGCGCGCCGGCGAGTCTTTCTTCCTCGCCTTTTCTCCGGAACGAGTCGATCCCGGCCGCAAGGACTGGACCACGAAGACGACGCCGAAAGTGATCGGCGGAGTAACCCCCGAGTGCGTCGACGTCGCCATGGCCTACTACGGCCCCGCTATCGAGACACTGGTTCCCGTGTCTTCGACGGATGCCGCCGAGATGGTGAAGCTTCTAGAGAACACATTCCGGGCGGTGAACATCGGACTTGCCAACGAGGTCCTTCTGATGTGCGACAAGCTGGGGTTGGACGTCTGGGAAGTGATCGACGCGGCGGCCACCAAGCCCTTCGGCTTCATGCGCTTCGTGCCCGGTCCGGGCCTCGGCGGACACTGCATCCCCATCGATCCGCTCTACCTATCGTGGAGACTCAAGTCACTCAATTACAGCGCTCGCTTCATCGAGCTGGCCAGCGACATCAATTCGAACATGCCTCGCTACTGGGCGCAAAAAGTACAGGACGTCCTCAATGACGAACGCAAGGCGGTCAAGGGCAGCAAGGTGCTGGTCCTGGGCGTGGCCTATAAGAAGGACGTGAGCGACGTCCGCGAGTCGCCGTCGCTGGACATCATCCGCCTGCTGCAGGCCAAAGGAGCGGATGTCCGCTATCACGATCCCTACGTCTCGGAGATCGAGCACGAGGGTTTCGAGATGGCATCGGTGCTGGACCTGGAGCCGGCGCTCCTGGAGAGCGACTGCGTCGTCATTGCCACGGACCACAGTAGCTACGACTGGGACATGGTGCAGCGCCTTGCGCCGTTGGTCGTAGACACGCGTCGCGCTATTAAGAACTGAGAGAGACATCGGATCCCCGCGCCTGGCGAAGCAGCTCCAATTGCCCCGCAAGCGAATGATGCCAACGAGTGGATCTCTCAAGATGTTCAGAACCCTATACACAAGTTGTACCCAGCGTACGCTTCCATCAGAGTGAAATCGATGGAGGTCCCGCCATGCCGGTCACCATAGCGCTTGCGCAGATCCAGTCCGAGACGGCCGACAAGTGCGCGAACATCGATAGGTTTGTCGAGCACATGGCGCGGGCAGCCTCGAACGGGGCGGATCTGGTGATCTTCCCCGAGCTGGCTCTCACCGGATACGGCTGTGGAGACAAATTCTTCGACGTGGCGGAGGAGGTGCCCGGTCCCTCCACGCAGCGCTTGGTGGAGGAGGCGCGCAGGCTGGATTTGCACGTCATCTGCGGAATGCCCGAGCGCGGGCTGCCCGGCATCGTGTACAACTCGGCTGTCCTGATCGGGCCGGAAGGACATCTCGGCACCTGGCGCAAGCACACCCTCCCCGGACACGCCACCGACACGTCTGGCCCCGGAACTTTTCCAGACCGCCGGTTTTTCCGCGCGGGCGCCCGCAGCCCGGTCTTCGACACGTCGATCGACCGCATCGACATGATGGTGTGCTATGACGTCTTTTTTCCGGAGATAGCGCGACTCCTCACGGTCAAGGGCGCCGACCTCCTGGTCGTGATCTCGGGATCTCCCTCGTTCGAGCGTCCCATTTTCGAGACGCTCGTACAGGCACGCGCCATGGAGAATGCCTCATGGGTTGCCTACTGCAACATGGCCGGCACGGAGGCGGCAATTTCATACTGGGGCGGGAGCCGGGTCATCGGGCCCGGCAATTGCGAAACCAGGGTGCCTGGCCAGCCTATCGTCTGTCAGGCTCCCTACAACGAGGAGGCTCTGGTCTGCGCCACGGTCGACTACGCCCTCACACAGCGCTTCCGGCCACTGTTTCCAGTCCTTCGGGACCTTCGCGCCGATATGTGCCGCCAGATCGAGGAAGTGGTCCTCGCGACGATGGACTGAGGCGAGGAGACAGAACTCGGATCACCGCCCCTTCCCGTCGCACGGTGTCTGTGGAGGTGCCGATGGTGCATGACGATGCGCAGCATGCCGAGCGGCCGAAATTCACCGATGAACAGCTTACCGCCTCCGAAAACGGTTGGGTGGCGACAATCATGCCGGCGGGAACAAGAGGCGGAGGCCGGGAACCCGACGCGCTAACCAACGTCGCGCTTATCCCTGCGAACTGGCTCCGTTGTATCGAGAAAGTCCATAACCTTGGTCACACTCTTCCCAGAGACGCGATGGTGAGTGTGCTACCTCAGGAAGGACACTCACAGCGGCTGGTCGGCAGCTAGCTTCGGGTCAAGGAGTCATCGGTATCTTCGGGTAACGTGACCACCACCAGTCAGTACCCCGGGCTTCCACCTCGCCCGCGACCGCAGGACGGGTGGCGGACCTGAAACGCTCGTCCCAGGGGCCCGCTATGGGCGTCAGCTTTTCGCGAAGCGATGACACAGAGTCCATCACTGTTTCGAGAAAGTCCCGTACGACAAGATCAAATTCGTACTCCGGCGCTTCATAGTAGTAGCGGCCCTCAACTTCCTGCACGAGTTGCGTCCAACTCGCTAGCCACCCAGCGAGCCCGCTAGACGTGCCCGGATCCCGTGCCAAATCATTCGAGAGCCCGGCATGCTCTATGGTGTGCGCCGCAATGATTTCTTCGGGAGACAATGAGAGCTCCTGTCGCAGCTTATCCATGAGCTGTCTCCCGCTCGTCTCTAGTGTCTTACTCCCCCTGGAAAACATGGCCGCGCCCAATATATTCGCCTTACGATCAGCTATAAACCGCTCCCAAAAGCGCTCGTCGTAGACGGAGAACGTTTTCCAGTACTCTTCAGAGTCCATCCTTCATATCTCTCCCTTCTCGAGGAGTCGGGTAGACTGGCTTTAGTACCACGTGTAGGGCTAACCTACCTATCCGCTCTACTGACTTGGCAATCCTGTGAGATGGGGGAGGAGCACCGAGCCGGTTCATGCCCCTCTCCGCCACGTCTCATCACTGGGTGATTACCACCCGCCGAGACTCCCGATTTGGATATACCGGCCTTTACCTAAGTTTCCCTCCATCACGCTGTGAAACACGCTGAGCGAACCGCGCTGGTAGACCAGATAGACCTTTGTCTGCGGGTCATACGTAATGAAAGTCTCTGTCTTAGGGTCCCAGTACACAATACCGTGCTCGTATGCGTTGATAACGTCAGGCTCAGAGAACCTAGGCTTATCGACGGTCCGCAGCTTGAGTTGCTCTTGGAAGTCCGTGTCGAACCTGGCACCCGCCCTTGCAAGTGAGTAGCCAACATTGCCCTCTGAGATCTGACCAGATACATCAGCGTATGGATCCGCGCCTCCCACGCCTTCGCCGGGCCCACCGACGGGCTCTCCCCCGATGGGTCCAACCTGGCCGCCTCCTCCTTCCCTAGGAGTTGCTGCTTCGGTGGTAAATCCTCCGCCGGAACCCGGGCTCACTTGCGTACCCTGACCCGTAGATGGGTCGTAGTAGCCGGCTGCGACGACGTAGAGCTGCGTGGTGGCATCGTACAGCATCCCGGCGTAGCCGTAGGGGTAGGGAGTGGACAGGGCCGCGAGATAGGAGCTTGTCAAATTGCCATACGGGTCGTAGGTGGCCGTCTGGACTGGGGCCCCGCTTGCGTTCGTGACCATGGCCATCGATCCGCTGCCGTTCGTCAACGGGTACTGAGTAGTCGTGGTGCCGTTGGCCGTACTCGTCACGTCGACGTTGGCCCCGCTCGGGGTGCCGGTGGCCTCCAGCGTGTACGGGAAGGTGTGGGCGGGATGGTCCGTACTCTTCTCCGCGCCGTGCTCGACCGCGTGACGCACACTGCGTAGACTCGCGGGCTGATTCTCCCTGGGCGAGGCCCGTCAGGTCCCACTGGAACGTTGTGGCCCGGAAGACACACGCTCGGTTTGTCCGGGACCCGTGTACGTCATCGCCGCCGCAGTTCCGCCGGGGGGGTGATGCTCGTTGTTTGGTCCTGGGCGTTGTAGCTCAGCGCTTGTCCGGCCGAGCTTCCCATCCGATTCCCGTTGCCATCGTAGCTGTAGGTCGTACTCCCCATCTGCGTCAGCTCATCCGCGGCGTTGTAGCCGAGCGTCGTCTGGCTCCCGTTGGCGGTGACCGAGGTCCGGTTCCCCGCGGGGTCGAAGCCGTACTGCCAGTGGTTGGTAAAGGACCCACTCTGGAGTACGTCGGTCACCTGGTTCGCCGCGTCAAAGGTGTTCGCCGCGCTCCACGTCTGCAGCGTGTTCCCCTGGATCATGTCGGTTTCGGTCCAGCGCAGATCCGTGTGCAGCACCGGATTCGTGTTCGGCTTGTCGTAGCCGTACGTGAAGGCGGTCAGCTGTGTCCCGTCGCTCTTCCTGGCACCGATGCTCGTCAGGTGTCCCGCGGCGTCGTACCCCACGCTCTGGGTGACGCCATTGGGGAAGGCCTCGCTGGTCCAGTTGCCGTCCTGATCAAAGCCAAACCTGACGTGGTTACTGTGCGCATCGGTGACATCGGTCAGCCCGTCTTCCGCGTTGTATCCATAGGTCGTGGTGCCCGAGCCGTCCGTCTTATTCAGGAGGTTCCCGGCACCGTCCCAGCTGTAGTTGACCGTCTGGCTATTTGGCAGCGTCTTCTTCGTCTGCTGACTCAGCGCGTTGTACTGGTAGTTGGTGGTTCCAGTGCCATCGGCCATGCTCAGCACGTTGCCCTCGTTATCGAGGGCGTATCCGACGCTCGTGTGGTCGGCATATCCGGCCCCGGTCGGTCGGTTCAGCGGATCGTAGCTGTATGTGGCGATCTGGCTTTTTCCATCCGTCACCGTCTGCGGCAGGTTGTAGCTGTTGTAGACGAAGGAGGTCGGTCCCAGGGTGTTCGGCGCCGGCACCGAGGGCGGTGTGACGGTCTGCAAAAGGCCATTGCCGAAGTATCCGTAACTCGTCGTGTGACTATTGCCGTCCGTGGTGCTCTGCACGATCCCATTGAGGTTGTAAATCGCGGTACTCGTGTGGTTGTTCCCGTCCGTGATGCTGTTCGGAACCCCCTGGCTGCTGTAGCCAAATGTTGATCTGTTCCCCTGCGCATCGATGCAGGAGTCCGGCAGGTAGGGAAAGCCGGCGTTGGCATACGTGCAGCTGCTGGAGGCCCCTGTTGCCTCCTGCACCTGGGTCAGATTGTGCTTGCCGTCGCCGCTATAGGTGTATGTCGTCGTATGCCCGCTCGGCAGCTGCACCGACAAGACCTGGTTGTCGCCGGTCCACCCGATCTTCGTCTGGTGGCTGTCCTGGTCGGTGACGCT
>QHBP01000113.1 GCA_003244175.1 Chloroflexota bacterium
ATACAGGCAGCCTGAGTTCTACCGCATCGCTGTCGAGTAGCCTGAGCTCCAGCGCGTCGGCCGTCACAAGTTCCGCGTCGGTCGCCAGCACGTCCTCGACCGATACCGGTTCCCTATCGAGCACGGCTTCGACGTCGGGAAGCTGTTCAAGAATCTCTAGTCCTACCGTCCCCTGACCGGCGATGATGCGGGGATCGTCAAACGGAGGGATGACACTATACCCATGCTCCTCGACGAGCTGGAGGGCGCGCTGCTGCCGGTCAAGCGACGTATGGCCGGCGAATTGGATCTCCGCTCCCCAGGCCCGGGTCGCCTCCACCTTCACCGGGATGGCGTCCCCGGGCATCACCACGACGGCGTGCGCGCCCAACAAGCACGCCGCGCAGGCGACCGCCTGTCCGTGATTGCCGGAGGAATAGGTAACGACGCCGCGGTCCTGCTCGTCCCGCGTGAGGGACGAGACCGCGTTGTACGCGCCTCGGATCTTGAAGGACGACGTGCGCTGAAGGTTTTCCGCCTTGAGCCACAGCTCGTTGCCGTCGGGAACCTGGAGTCCGAAAGCAGGGAGCAATGGAGACTTCAGGGCAACGCCTGCGATGCACTCTCGCGCCTGACGAATCTGTTCGAGGGTGACCGGGGGCATCGTCAGCGGACGACGAGCGGTATGGTTCTGCTGTTGCGGATGCTCACCTGGGCCGCCATCTTTCTTGCGAGCTGATCGAAAGCTTGCGCCCTGTCGCCTCCGGGATCGCGTACCGCGACCGGATGCCCCTCGTCACCGCTAATGCGAATGCTCTCATCCAGGGGAATCGCCCCGAGGAAGGGAACCTTCAGGTTTTCGGCAGTCTGTGCTCCGCCCCCGTGGCTGAATACATGACTTTCGTGGCCGCAATTGGGGCACGTGAAACCGCTCATGTTTTCAACAATTCCCAGGACGGGGACATTCAGCTGACGGAACATGGCGAGAGCCTTGGTCGCGATGCCCAGGGCCACATCCTGAGGAGTGGTGACCACGACGATGCCGGAAAGTGGAATCGATTGAATAAGGGTGAGGGATGCGTCTCCCGTTCCCGGTGGAAGGTCGACAAGGAGATAGTCGAGCTCGCCCCAATCGACATCGCCAAGCATCTGTTTGACCGCCTGTCCCACCATCGGGCCACGCCAGATGATCGGCTTCCCGTCCGTATTCATGAACCCCAACGACATAAGCTTGATCCCGTGCGATTCATTCGGAATCAGGCGCTTGTCCTCAGCGCGGATTCCCTCGTGCACGCCCATCAGCGAGGGAACGCTGGGGCCGTACACGTCCGCGTCGAGAAGCCCGACACGCGCCCCGGTTCCCGCCAGCGCGACCGCCAGGTTCACGGCTACGGTGGACTTGCCCACGCCGCCTTTGCCGCTGCCCACGGCTATGACGTTACGCACGTTCGGCAGCTCGATCTGCCCAGTGCGACCGCCTGGCGCGCTCTGGCGCACGTTCGCGGACATGGCGACCTCGACGTCACCGACGCCGGGTAGCGCCTTCACCACGCTCTCGGCCTGCGACTTGAACTGATCGCGCACCGGGCAGGCCGGAGTGGTCAACTCAAACGTGAAGCCGACGCGCGACCCCTCGGGTTTCGGTGTGATTTCGAGCTGCTTGATCATTCCCAGGGACACAACGTCCCGGTGCAGATCTGGGTCGATAATCTGCCGGAGAGCGTCCAGCACCGCCTCTTTGGTCACACCGGTGCGCTCCATTGTTGCTTGCTCTTTCTTAAAAAACATGATGTTCTTCCACCGCCTTGCACCACAAACCGGCGGGGCGTGCAGCCAGCCAGCCGGTACCCGACGAGCCTACATCCGCCGGGCGAAAAATCGATTTGGGCCAGCTCAGTCTACACCGCTATTTGGAGCGTCGATGGCAACGAGAGGACCGGAGAGTGTTTTGTGGTCCGTAGAAACCTGTCAGCGACGGCGAATGAATGCCGGGATGTCGTACTCGTCGTCGTCGTCGTTGAAGTCCGATCGCCGGTAGGACGGCTCGTCGCGCACGTCGCGTCGAGTTGCCGGTTCGCTGCGAGGCTCAGTCCGTGGCTGTTCCAGCCGAGACTCCGCCGTTCGTTCCGGCGACGGCTGCCGGCCGGTCGAAATATCGCGAGACAACGGGCGCGCACTCCCCTGACGGACCGTCGCGCTTCGCCCCTCGAAGCCGGTCGCGATGACGGTGATTTGAAGCTCGTCCTGCAGGCGCTCGTCGATAATGGCCCCGAAGATGATGTTGGCGTCCGGATCCGCGGCTTCCTGGATAACGCTTGCGGCCTGGTGCACCTCGTGCAATGTGTAGTCACTGCCGGCGATATTGAAAAGGACGCCCTTAGCGCCGGAGATGGATACCTCGAGCAAGGGGCTGGCGATGGCCGCCTGTGCCGCCTTGACCGCACGATCCTCGCCCGCCGCCCGCCCTATCGCCATGAGAGCGGAACCCGCGTGGGACATGACGGCCTTCACATCGGCGAAGTCCAGGTTGATCAGGCC
>QHBP01000345.1 GCA_003244175.1 Chloroflexota bacterium
TGGTGGCGATGCTCGATGCGATCGATTCGGCTTGCCCGCGTTCCTCGTCCGGAAGGCCGGCGCTCGCTCCCGGAACGTCGATGAGAGTGACGAGCGGCAGCCCTAAGCGCTCCGCCTGCGACATCAGCCGCTCGGCCTTGCGATATCCCTCAGGGTGCGGCATGCCGAAGTTGCGCTCGACGTTCTCGCGGGTGTCGCGGCCCTTCTGGGTGCCGGCGACCATGACGGAGCGGCCACTAAGAATCGCCGGACCGCCGATCAAGGCTCGATCGTCGCCAAAGCTCCGGTCCCCGTGCAGCTCCACCCAATCCGAGAACGCCCACTGCAGGTAATCAAGAGTGTAGGGACGTTCACGATGGCGAGCGACCTGCACCTTTTGCCACGGCGTTAGGTGACCGTAAAGCTCCTCCAGACGCGTGTCAATGGTCTGACGAAGGCGCGTCACCCGTTCCTGGGACTTGGCATGGTTCCCATCCTGACGTCGAGCGCTTTCGAGCTCCTGCTCCAACGGCTGGAGGCTCTTCTCGAAGTCAAGCAAGCTCGCCAACAAGCACCTCGTTCGGTGAGGAGGACGCCACAGCCGTGTACATGCGGAGCAGACGGCCGAGAACCGCCGGAATCTCAGAGCGAGAGAGGACCATATCGATCATGCCGTGTTGTAACAAGAACTCCGACGTAGCGGCGTCATGTGGAAGCTTCTGGCGCATCGTCTGTTCGATCACCCGCCGGCCGGCGAAGCCGATATAGGCGCCGGGCTCGGCGATGTTCACGTCCCCCAGCATCGCGTAACTCGCGGTGGTGCCCCCCAAACAGGGATCGGTCATGATCGAGATGAACGGCAATCCGGCGTCCTTGAAACGTTCGAGTGACACGACGGTCTTTGCCATCTGAAAAAGCGAGATCGTCCCCTCCTGCATCCTGGCGCCCCCGCTGTTCGAAACAATCACCAGGGGTACACGCCGATCGAGCGCCAGCTCAACCGAACGGGCTACCTTCTCTCCAAAGACCGGTCCCATGCTTCCGCCGCAGAACTGGAACTCCGTGGCGCCGATCACCATATCCTGCCTCTCGACGCGACCCGTGCCATAGATGAATGCCTCGTTGGTCTTGGCTCGCTCGGCATACTGACGCAGTTTCTCCGCATACGTTTCGCTGGAGCTTCGGAACGCCAGCGGATCTCGGGACCTCATCCCGGAATCGCATTCCTGAAATGAGCCCGGGTCTACCGTTATGCCGACGCGCTGGTATACGGAGATGGCGAAGTGGTATTTGCACTTCGAACACACCCAGAGTGCCTGCTCGTGCTCACGCGAATACAGCAGCTCATGGCATCGCGAGCAGCGCACCCACAGGTTTTCGGGTAGCGAGGCAAAATCCTCGGGAGCCACGTCGAACTTCGGGTGGCGCTTAAAGATCTCCTTCATTCCGTCTCCCCGCGCGCGGTTACCCTTATACTAGCGATTTCATCCTAGCGACTTCAGGACGCGCCGCTGCAACATCGAAGGGATACGTGGGTTCCATTGAACCCTGTATCCAAGCGCGCGGTGAAGACCGCACAAGATCGTCACGCCTCCTGATGAGACGCACGTCCGCATTGGGGACACGTCTCCTGGTCCGCGGGAGGGGCCAGGGGTACAGGTCCTACGCGACGCGCTGCCAACCGGTCGGAGTGGCAACGTCGACGGTGAGACCGGCGTGCCGGGACATCGGCCCCATGCGCCGGCCGTTAACGCTCACCATCACGCGTGCGCCGTGCATCGTGACGACATATATGGAGGAATGCGCAACCCACCGCGTCCGCGCCGACCCGGGGCGAAGCACACCGTGAAACTTTGGTATGCGGTCGACGGTAACCCAAACCCACACGGGACTAACCGGTCGCAACGTCACGTGAACCACCGAAGGCGCAGTGTGGGGCAACTGCACCGGAGGCTGTGCAACTCCGAGGTTAGGAGGCGTAATGTTTGGCGCGGAATATTGGTGAGCATAGGTGTCGCTGTACTGCTTGACGGCGAAGCCGCCACCGAGAAAGAGAAGGAGCGTCGCCAGAGACCAGAGTATGCGCCTGCGATGTTCACGGTTGTGGCCGCTCGCAAGAACGCGGGTGGCCGGCCTGACCGTCGGCGTTTGCGTGGGTCGAAGGGAATGATACTCCTGCACCGCATCGTCGGGGTGCAGGCCGATGGCCAGTGCGTAGTTGCGCAGGAAGCCGGTTATGTATGCCGGACCTGGTATCTGGCCGTAGTCGCCGTGCTCCAGGGCTTCCAGATATTGCGGCTTGATGCGCGTCGACCTCGACACCTCGTCGACGGTCAGCTTCTTGTCTTCTCTCGCGGTGCGCAGCAAATCGCCAAGTTCGGTCAAAAGAGCCCCCATGCCGGCGGGATATGTGCAGGAGTTCCTGCGTACGCGAATGTAGGCAGCGATCCGCACTCAGCATAGTAAGCGCCCCTTTTTAAGTCAAGAAAGGCGTTCGCGGGACCCCTGAGTCGGTGGAGCGGGATCGGGGACCCGGGTACAATGAGTGCAACAGACGAGCGGTTTGCCGCGAAGGCGGTCGACCCAAAGGAGAACGATGGACGTCCGTCAGGCGCGTCCCACCGACGCGCCGCTCGTGCTCGCTCTCGCTCTCGACGACGCCGCTCAGATTGTCACCGGTCCCGCACTGAACGTCCGACCACCTTTGACTCGCCTCATTAGCCACATCGCATTCCCGCTTGCGGGTCCTGGTCGAACGTGGGTGGCACGGAACGGTGCCGATACAGGCATTCTCGAGGCCCAGCCGAGGCAATTCGTGATTGGCTGGGACGTAACCAGATTAGCGATCCGCGGGAACGTCGATCGAATTCTGGCCCCGCTGCTTCACGCCGCGACGTCGCATCTCCAGTCCCGAGGAGTGCCACGCCTCTTTGCCAGGTGTCCTTCGCGGCAGCGCGATCTGCTGTCCAGACTCGATTTTCTTACACTCGCGCGCGAGTACGTGTTGCTGGGCCCGGCCAATCACATCCGCACGGAATCGGGACTCCACATAGACAGCCGCTACCGGATGCCGCACGACGCGTGGCCTCTGCATCAGCTGGAATCCGAGACGACACCCGCTCTCGTGCGCCAGCTCGAGGGACTGACGAGCTCGGACTGGTCGTACAAGTCGCGGGACAGGTCGGACATCGTCGTGGAGCAGGGCGGCCGCATCGTCGCCTGGGTCGGCTACGGTGCGAGAATAACGTATGGGCACGTAAGGCTGGGCATGCTGGTCCATCCCGACTTCAAGGATCTTGCGCAGGAGCTTATCCGCCACGCGCTGGATCACGCCCCGCCCAACACGCGCTTCGTGGCACGGGTGCGGGAGTATCACGTGGAGACGCTGCAAGCCATGAGGGAGGCGGGTTTCGAGACCGTGGCAGAGGAAGTCCTGATGGTTAAGCATGCGGGAGTCGAGGTTGTGCCGGAAGCCCGGGGAAGGCTCCGGCTCGGCCGGGTGCCCAGCATTCAAGGCGTGAACAGTCAATTGAAAGAACCGCGTCCGCTAACAAGCGACAGGGCGCTAGTCAAGCTATAAAAGGATCGTAACCGGTGATGGAAGTACGCGCAGACCTAGTCGACGACATTGAAGCTCTGCTGGAGGTTCTTCCTCCGCAGATCTATCAAGGGCTCCATCGTTCGGAACGCGTGCGCGACTGTCTCGAGATCGTGATGGACCTGGGGCGCGAGCCCGAGGCCCGCTTTGCCGACGCCGAGCTAGTGCTCAGCGCGCGTGCCGTGTCTTTTGAGGACATCGAATACGTCATTGCGCGCATCGGCGCCTTTGGAGAGGACAACCGGGCAGGCATTGAGCGCACTCTCCACCGCATTTCGGCCATTCGCAATAGAGCGGGCATGATAATTGGCTTGACGCTGCGCGTCGGGCGAGCGGTTTATGGCACCATAGGCATCATCCAGGACATCGTTGAAACCGGCCAGAGCATGCTCTTTCTCGGCCGTCCCGGCGTCGGCAAGACGACAATGCTCCGGGAGGTGGCGCGCGTCCTGGCCGATGACTTTCGGAAGCGCGTGGTGATCGTGGACACGTCAAACGAGATCGGGGGCGATGGAG
>QHBP01000270.1 GCA_003244175.1 Chloroflexota bacterium
CGCGGAAGACGGCGACCGCCCCGAGAGAGGTTCCATCAGCCGCCACCACGGGAGCCACACTTCCCTGCAGAATCAGATCACGACCACCGGCATCCAGCACGCGCGCCTCAGCATTGTGAACCGTCTCCCCCTCGCGTAACGCGCGTCCGAAGGTCACTTCCTCCTCGGTCCCCGCTGTCCCGTCGCGATGGTACATGCGCAAGCTGTTGACGAAGTCGCCGGCACTCGATGCGCCGTTCGGAAGCGCGAAGAGCTCCCGGGCGGCCTCGTTGACAAAGGTCACAGCACCGGTAGCGTCGACGACCACCACCCCGTCCGCGATCTGCGCCAGAATCGCCTCTCGCTCCGCTGCCACTCGCTGCACGTCCGCGCGAAACGCCCGCTCTCGCTCCAATATCTGTCCGCGCTTCCGGATCCCGCGCCAAGCGAGGTAGAAGAGGAAAAAGACGAGGCAAGCGTTGGCAATGGTAGCGATGACCGTGGTCACCATGGCTCGCTGGTCACTCGCTTGCGCGTCTGCATGGTGGAGAGCAAGTGCCGCCCGCTCGTCCTTCTCCAGGCGTGAGATCACTTTGCGAATGCGCGCCATCAATCTCTTGCCCCGGTCGGAGAGAATGATGCCGAGCGCTCTTTCATAGTGGCCGCTGCGCCGCAGGTTGATGGTTTCGTTGAGCTCCGCTACCTTCTTTCTCACCAGTTGATCGAGAGTGGTCATGCGGCGCCTCTGGCTGGGATTGCCTTTTGTCAAGACCGACAAGATGCGCATGCGATCGACGACGTGCTTACGCGCCTGCAAATAAGGCGCGAGGTACTCGGCGCGTCCCGTGATGATGTAGCCTCGTTGCCCTGTCTCTGCGTCATCCACCGTAATGAGCGCGCGCTGCAATGCTGTTAAAACCGCGTCCGTTTGAATGACGTCACGCTGGTCGGTCACGATGGCGCGCGTGTTGGCGAAGGATATGATCCCGTTGAGGAGCAGGACGAGCAGCGTGAACGTGAGGGCGAGGATCACTCCTCGACGAGACACGGTGCCGGTGCGAACGTTACCTCGGACGAGCGTGGGCCTCAGCTCTGGCCTCCGAAGCAACTCTCGCCAGGCTTTCCCTATCGTCGATCACCGGCAGATCGCGATACCGGTTGGCGATCGGCAGGCGCCGGTCCTTGCCAAACGCCCGCGTACTGATCTTCACGCCGGGTGGCGCCTGGCGCCGCTTATACTCGCTATGCTCCACGAGGTTGACGATGCGCGTCACGACTTCAGCATCGTAACCGAGAGCGACAATGTCGGAAGAGCTACGGTCGGCCTCGACGTACAGCTCGAGGATTTTGTCCAGCGTGTCGTAGGCGGGCAAGGAATCCTCGTCCCGCTGATCTGGCCGCAGCTCGGCCGAAGGAGGTTTCTCGATGACGGAGCGCGGGATGACATCCCGCCCGCGAACCTGATTGAGATAGCGCGCCAGCTCAAAGACCGTGGTCTTATACACGTCCTTGAGCACCGCGTACCCGCCGGCAAGATCGCCGTACAGGGTCGTATAACCGACGGCCATCTCGCTCTTGTTGCCGGTCGTCAGAACCAACCATCCGAATTTGTTCGATAGGGCCATGAGGATGTTGCCCCGGATCCGCGCCTGCAGATTCTCCTCGGTAATGTCTTCGCCACGTCCCGCGAACAGCGGCGCGAGCATCGACCGGTACGCGTCGAATGTCGATGCGATCCCGACGGATTCAAGGCGGATGCGCAGACTTCTGGCAAGCTCCTCGGAGTCGGTCACGCTGCCCGGCGAGGAAAAGGGCGACGGCATCGAGATGCCCACGACATTGCCGGCTCCAAGCGCATCGACGGCCACCGCGGCCGTGAGGCTCGAGTCGATACCGCCGGAGAGAGCGATTACCACGCCCTTGAAGCCGCTTTTCGTCACGTAGTCGCGGGTGCCCAGCACGAGCGCGCCATATATCTCGGAGAGTGGGTCCGGAACGGGGGCAAACGTTTGCCCAACAGGATGGCGAACATCCCTTGTCAAAGGTGCGGCCAGGGGCGTTTCCACGACGTGGCTTTCTGGCTTAAGGTCAAGGAGAGGCATCGCTTTGAGACTCTGCCGGCGCCGTGTGTCATGCAGCCGAGCGCTGAAGACGGCATCCACGTCGAGATCGGCGACAACAAATGCCTCGTCGAAAAACGGCCCCCGACAGATGAGATCGCCGTCCGGGTCACAGATCATGCTCGCTCCCTCAAAAACAAGCTCGTCCTGGCCGCCGACAAGGTTGAGGTAGCAGACGTAGCACAGCTCATCCAGCGCGCGGGTGGCAACCATTCGATAGCGCTGATCGTACTTGCCGTGTCGATAGGGCGAGGCGTTGATGTTGACGATGACCTCGGCCCCGGCGATCGCCTGCAGCTCTCCGGGTCCGATCGGATACCAGATGTCTTCGCAGATGGTCACGCCGATCTTGACGCCTCGCACCGAATACACGGCCCAGTCGCTGCCCGCTCGGAAATATCGCTGCTCGTCAAATACCGCATAGTTCGGGAGATAGAACTTTCGGTGGCATCCGATGACGCGACCCTGTTGAATGATGGCCGCAGCGTTATAGATGTCGCTGCCATCGGAATCCACGAAGCCGACGATCGCCGTGATGTCCCTCGTGGCCTCGGCCACTCGCCCCAGCGCTCGCAAGTTATCCGCCACAAACTCGGGCTTCAGAACCAAGTCCTCCGGCGGGTATCCGGTGACTGCAAGCTCCGAAAACGCCACGATGTCAACCTTCTGCTCTTCGGCTTGCCGGATCAGGCCAATAATCCGATTCGCGTTATCATCCAGCGCGCCGACCATGAAGTTGCTTTGCGCCAGGGCAACGCGAAGCGTGCGCATCAGTTTGCCTTTCCCTGAAGGGCTGTGTGCCTCATTGTACGCGCGTCATTCCGCGCTCAATCGCTCGGCCAAAAAACGCCACGCGCTTGGAAAACGATATTCGATGCGGCTATGTGAGCCGTCGTGCAGCTCCAGCGTATACTCGACGCCGGCGGCGGCAAGCTGGGAGGCGAAGGCAACGGTCCCCAGATCCAGGTAGTGCTCGTCCCTCTTTCCGGCGTCGAGGTAGATTCCTCGCAGCGCTTTCAGCTGGGGAATACGCTTCGGGACCATGTACACGGGATCGAGAGCGCGCCATCTCTCCCAGACATCCGGCCGAGGAAGGCCGGACGGAATATCGAATGGCAGAGTGACAGTTCCGTCGGGCTCGGCGGAGTAGGCCGCGGCCATGGCATAGACATTCTGCAATGGGCCGTCCGCGGAGTGAGTGTAGGCAGGCCGGGACCGGAAGTCGGTCCAGAATTCGTCGTATGAGCCGCCGTACTTATCCCGGAGTGTCCGAACCGCCGCGGCGATGTCGGACATGTATGAGTACTCGAAGAGGGCGTCTCCGGAATGACTTGCGATCGCCCCAAAGATGCCCGGGCGGAGCATGGGCACGACCATCGCGCCATAGCCACCACTGGAGTGGCCCGCCAATCCGCGTGCAGCGGGCCTCGCCACGGTAGGATAGCGAGCATCTACGAACGGAACAACGTCGTCGCACACGTAGTCCAGGTAGCGCCCGATGGCCGTTGAGTTCAGAAACTGGCTGCCACCTAACGACGTCCAGGCATCGATGAAAACGACTACCGCCGGCGGAACACCGCCAGCGAA
>QHBP01000096.1 GCA_003244175.1 Chloroflexota bacterium
GCGAAACTTTAAGGGACACCCCTGAGAATATTGGGTATCGCGTTGTGGCAATGTGAGTGATATGGTTGGAAACGTCGCCCGAGTCCGACACGCCCGCGCCACGCGCTGGGCACCTCGTCGTCGGGCGATGAGAGCCGCCGTCAATCTGCCGTTGGCCAAGCCGGTCGACTCTGGGTGGGGTAGAATTAGGGGGAGTAAACAGCGTGGAGAAGGTCGAAGGGAAAGGGCGCATGACGCGCAAGCTCATCCTGCGGGTCGGGGCGCCGGCCGCGGTACTCGCGGTGGTCGCGGCTCAACTTGCGGCTCCGCGCAGTCAGAGCAAGGTTCTCGCCGCCGGGCCAATACAACACATCATCATTATGGACAAGGAAAATCGTTCCTTTGACAGTATGTTCGGCAGGTTCCCGGGAGCAAATGGAACCACGTCGTTCACAAACGCCAAGGGAAGGCGTCTCAGTCTCAATCATCAGCCGGACACCCTGTTGATGGATGTCGCCCATTCTCACGGCGAAGCCGTCAAGGCCGTTGACGGTGGCAGGATGGACAGATTCTCCTTCATTACAGGTGCGATGCAGAATGGCGTCGACATGGCGGATTCTCAATTCCAGCGGGCCGACATTCCCAACTATTGGAAATATGCTCGGACCTTTGCTCTCGACGACAACTTCTTCTCAACGGTGATGGGCCCCAGCTTTGCGAATCATCTGTTTTCCATCGCCGCCACCAACGACAACGTCGACAGCAATGTGCAGCGGCTAATCAACGGCGAGCCGCACCCGGCCTCGCTGGAGCTGCGCAGCTGGGGTTGCGACGCGGCTGAACTGTATCCCACGTCCACCACGGGCGGGACACCCACCGTCGTTGCGCAGGAGCTCAGCAGCTCCAACACTTTGAGCTACCAGTACCCGTGCTTCTCTTTTCCGTCGATCGCCGACACCCTCAACGCCGCCGGCGTGTCCTGGAAGTACTACGCCCCCGGCTACGGCCAGCCGGGATACCAGTGGTCCACCTTCGACGCGATCAAGAATGTTCGCTACGGCCCGTCGTGGACGACAAACGTCGTTGACTACTCAACTTTCCCCACCGACGCCGCCGCCGGTACGCTGCCCAGCGTGAGCTGGCTGGTCCAACCGGGCACCGTGAGTGATCATGCACCCAACAGCATGTGCGCGGGCGAAAACTGGACAGTTCAGCAAATCAACGCCGTCATGAGTAATCAGGCGCTCTGGGCCCACACGGTGATCATCCTGACGTGGGATGATTTCGGAGGCTTCTACGATCACGTTCCTCCGCCGATCGGTCCCAACGGCGCCCTGGAGTTTGGCCCTCGCGTCCCCGCGATCATCATCTCCCCATTCGCCAAGCGCGGCTACGTCGACCACACGTTTTACAACTTTGCGTCGATTCTCAAGTTCGTCGAGGACACGTACAACCTGCCGAGCCTCAACGGGCTGGATACAACCTCCAATGACCTGAATAACGCTCTGGATGTCAATCAGACACCCGTTCCCCCGTTGATCTTGCCACAACGGGTTTGCCCCTGAGCATTTGGCTCGCACACGAGAGGGTCCCTGAGTTCGGAGCTTTGATGAGGACAATCAACTTTTGGTGAAGCTGCCCACGGCGTACGAATATGGACAGATGCACACGCACGAAGAAAAGGCCCAGTAGGCCTTCGTTCGACAGTCCCGGAAATGGCCCGGGCGAGCATCGGGGAAGCGGCAATAAGGAGAAGACATGAAGCGCGCATCGATCTCTAAAGTTTTGAGATTTCCGAGAGTGGGCCGGCGCCTTATCACCGCCTTGTCCGTGCTTACCGTGGCGTTGATGACCATCGGCGCCGATTGGCCGACGTACCTGGGAAACGGGCAGCGCACGTCCTCCGCGGACAACGACATGGTGCTGAACGTTGGCAACGCTCCTCTCTTGCAAAAGGCTTGGGGATTTGCGACAGGCGGAGAGGTGGCGGCCTCGGCGGCGATCGTCAACAGTGTCGCGTACGTTGGCTCGTGGAATGGCTATGAGTATGCCATCGACGCCCGCTATGGGGTGCCGCTCTGGAAGACGTATCTCGGTCAGGACAACTCATTTGGCACCTGCCGTGGTGTGCAGCCACAAGGGATCACGTCGACGGCGACCGTGCGGAATGGGGTGCTCTATGTCGGTGGTGGGAATGATTACTGGTATGCACTCAACTCCACCAGTGGCAGGATCCTCTGGCAGGTCAATGTGGGAGACAATGCGACCGGGCACTACAACTGGTCCAGCCCTGGCATTGTGAACGGCACCGCTTACGTCGGGGTATCCAGTCTTGGCGACTGTCCCCTGGTGCAGGGCCAGCTCTTGGGCATCAATCTGAAGACGCATCAGATCACAAACACCTTCAACGTTGTGCCGAATGGACAGCTCGGCGGCGGGATTTGGGGATCGCCCGCGATCAGTCAGTCCGCTCAGTACATGTACGTGGCGACCGGGAACGGAGGAGCGGCAAACTCTTCATCGCAACCGTATGCGCGCGCGCTGGTGACGCTCCCAACGTCAGATCCAACGCCTTTCGGATCATGGCAGGTGCCGGACTCGCAGGCCCCCGGAACCGACTACGACTTCGGGTCGACCCCTACCCTGTTCTCGGGCTCCGGCGGCCGCCCACTCATCGGTCTCGTCAACAAGAACGGATTTTTCTACGCGTTCGTCCGCGGGAACATTTCTTCGGGTCCGCTGTGGCAGACCAAAATCGCGACCGGTGGCGAGGGACCGGAGCTAGATCAGGGAAGCATCGCGCCCGCGGCGTTTGGCAACGGGACGCTATTTGTGGCCGGCGAGGCCACGCAGATCAACGGCGTGAGCTGTCCGGGGTCAGTCCAGGCACTCGATCCCGCCACCGGCAGTGTATTGTGGCAGCACTGTGCGCCCGGTCCCGTGCTGGGAGCTGTCACCTACGACAACGGCTTGGTGATTGATGCGGCCGGCAAGACCCTCGAAGTCCTTAACGCCGCAACGGGAAGCCCCCTGTTCAGCTACACAATCCTCAAACCCATGTACGCCGCTCCGAGCGTCTCGAACGGACACATCTATGAAGGCAGCGTCAACGGAACTCTCTATTGCTTTGGGCTGCCATAAGACAAATAACCAACAGCGGACCTAACGCGCCCGGGTCACTCTCACGCTTCCTGAGCACTTACCCGCTCACGGGTGTCCCTTAAAGTTTCGGA
>QHBP01000212.1 GCA_003244175.1 Chloroflexota bacterium
CGTGTATGAACGGGATCGAGCCCCGCTCGCTCGCCCTCGATCTCCGTGATTATCTCATTGACGCACCTAAACGGATTTAAGGAACTAACGGCTAGACACCGGGTTCAAGCCCGCATTTTCGACGGCGTCAGCGCGCGCGCACTGCACCTCCAGTTGAACATCAACTATGAAGCCAACGCGGGGACATGCTCGCCTCAGCCATCGAGTACCTCGCCGTCGATGGCGTCCAAACTTGGCAGTGATCACGCCTGGCCGGACCATCCCGAGAAGGCGGTAGCCAAGGTCGCACCGGGTACTCTAACGACACCCTGCCCGTCGTGTGTCGTCCATGACCTCGCGTCGGCAGACGCTCCGGGTGCCCAAGTCGAAGGTTGTTTCAAATTGCAGCTAGCGGCAGTCAAACCCGGCAATGATCCGGTGACGTCGATACCTCTCCCTCGCAGGTAGACCTGCGTCTCGCTCGAGAAGGGGACCATGCTCGAGGTAAGCGGCTGACCTCCTAGAGTCAGGGTTTGGCCGTTTCAGCCCCGGCAAGTGCTGGAGGGATCCCTTCGACGAATGCCAGCGGGCGCTGCTGGTGGAGAAG
Organism: Chloroflexota bacterium; assembly: GCA_003244175.1. Lineage (GTDB taxonomy): Bacteria > Chloroflexota > UBA5177 > UBA5177 > UBA5177 > QHBP01. The sequence goes on from QHBP01000212.1 coordinate 587, forward strand.
GATGTGGTGGTCAGTGAACCGCTGCCAGGTTACGCCCACAAGATGAACGAGGAGGGAGGGGCTATCTTCAGAGGGACAGTGGGGAGCCCCAGTGCAGCGCCCGGCCAGCGATGGCTCCCTGAGTCGGCAGGAGGCGTGGCTCGTTATCTTGGAGTGGACCGCAGCACGGGATGGAGAATCCTGCGCGCCCTGGCGGACCAAGGCTGGGTAAACCAAGACGCGGGGGCCACTGCCTTTTCCTTGAACGTCACGCATCTCTACGACCTCGCGGCCAGCACCCATGAGCACCCTGATCTGCCCGGTTTGGTGACTCCCACGCTGACCCGGATCCGCGACCGACTGGGGGAATCATCGGTTCTCGGCGTGCCCAGCAATTCCTCCATGGTCTACCTGGTCTTTGTATCCAGCCGGCATGCCGTCACTGTACGCGAGGCAGTAGGTTGGGTGCGGCCGATGCACGCATCGGCGCTGGGCAAGGCATACCTCAGCGCACTCGATGAGTCACAGTTGGAGGAGACGCTAGCGCGGCTGGATTTCCAGGATACCGAGACGGGCAGAGCGCCCAAATCGGCGAATGAGCTGCGTCATGTCACCGCCCATGCGCGGCAAGTTGGATACGCCACTGACATGGAGGAGTGTCTCCCGGGGGTGATCTGCGTCGCCGTGCCGCTGCACGTTGGTCAAGAGCGGATGCTCGTTGGCTCGATCGGCATCAACGGTCCACGGGACCGCCTTGTCACCCTCGGCATAGAGCAGACAGCGCAGGTCATTCGAGAAGAGGTAGCACACCTGGAGGACAATTTCGCTCAGTCGAGCGGCGCCGAGATGCGATTTCCCCAACCCCTGCGAGCCGTCGGATCCGAGCGATAAGTGCCCGACGAGAGGGGAAGCATGCTCCAAAGATTCTGCGATGCGGCGGGAATGACGATCGTCTTTCCCACGCTGCCGCTCGAACGTAATCTCGAGTTGCAGGCGTCGCTGGGCTTTACACGCGTTGAGCTCTGGAAACCGCATCTCGGGGAACGCCTTGGAGGCGGATGCTAGCCGAGGTGGGACGGAATGCTCGAGGGATAGGCGTCGAGCTATCCGCCCTCAACTCGATAGGGGAGCCATACTTCGACCCGTTCGGCGGTCAGCAGGCATTTCAGCGAACCCTGGACGGCCTCAAGCGGGATATCGACATCTGCGGCTACGTCGGCATCCGTACCCTTGCCGTATGGGAAGGGCGCCCGCGAGATGGGGTGGACCTAGCTTGGCATCTTGATACGCTAACGTTGCTGTTCACAGCAGCGTTAGAATATGCGCACGACACACTCGATGCGATCGTATGCGAGCCGCACCCATTCACCGTCGGCTTCGCCCGCGGCGGTTTGTCCGACCTGTGTGAAGCAGTTGGCAACGACCGGTTCGGCCTGATCCTCGATACCTGCCATCTCAGCGTCGCGTTTCCGCGCGACTACCTGGCAAGACTCAATCCCCTGGTCCCGTACGTGAAGCATCTTCATCTGTCCGACAGTGATCTCGAAACGTCGGAACTGCACTATCCTCCCGGCGCGGGTCTGGTAGATCTGACCGCATGCATGCAGATCTTGCAAGATGGAGGGTTCCGCGGGACGCTCGCGTGGGATCTCTTCTCCTGGCCGTTTCCAGAGCGCGCTCTCCGGGAAACGTGGCCGGCCTTCCTGCGACTTGTAGCTATACTCGCGGCCAACGCTCTCATCGATGCTCCGTGACTAAGAGCCCATGAGAGCTGCCGTCTTGCGAGAGGTTGGCGCGCCGCTCGTTCTGCAAGAGATGACCGATCCAGAGGTGGGTTCGTGGGACGTATTGGTCGAGACTAGGGCATGCGGGATCTGCGGGACGGATGTGCACATACAGGACGGCTGGGGATATATGCCCTCACTGCCCTTCGTCATGGGGCATGAGCCCAGCGGCGTAGTAGCCGCCGTGGGAGAGCGCGTCACGCGCTTCGCCGCGGGTGACCGCGTCCTGCCCAATATCTTCTTTTCCTGTGGCAGCTGCTTCTTCTGCCGTACAAACGGTGAGACGCAGTGTATCGACCTGGGCGGTATTCTCGGCGTGGCCGAACATTGGGGCGGCTATGGACGATTGTTCTGTGTTCCGGAGCGCCAACTCTTTCATCTTCCCCAGGCGATCTCCTTCGCGGAGGGGGCTGTCATTGCAGATGCGGTGGTGACCGCGGTCCATGCGGTAGAACGCGGCGGCGTACAGGCGGGCGAGACCGTTCTGGTGATGGGTGCGGGCGGTTGTGGTAGCGCGGTCCTACAAGTCTGCATGATGGCGGGGGCACGGGCTGTGGGTGTTGACGTGACGCGCGCCAAGCAGATGCGTGCCCTGGAGCTGGGTGCGACAGAAGCGTTAGTGGCCGGTGAAGTGGATGTCCCGGGGGCGGCCCGCGACCTAACACACGGTCTGGGGGCCGACTGCGTAATCGACACGGTGGGGAGCGAGCGCACGCTCGCTGAATCTGTGGCGTCTTTGCGACGCGGAGGTCGCCTGGTGATTCTCGGCTATTCGCAAGATCGGTACGCGCTCGACCCCCGTCAGATCGCCATCAACGAGCTGGAAGTCCTCGGGACGCGCTCAGGCGGGCGGCAGAACACGGCAGACGCCATTCGCGTCGTTGCCGATCCGTGCTGGAAGCCCATCGTCACGGATATCCTGCCGATCGAGCAGGTGAACGAGGCACTGAAGCGCATGCGCACCGGTCAAGCACTGGGACGAATCGTGCTGGTTCACAACGACTAAGGCTGGAGGGCTGCAATTCATGGATAAGCTCGTAATAACGGTGACGGTCGACTCTTCGATGTCCTATCCCGCCAACCCCTTGAACCCACCAATCCACGATACCGATGCTTTCGCGGCCGAGTACATCCGCGCCGTCAACGTGGGTGCCGGTATCGTTCATATCCACGGAGTGCACGAGCTGGAACAGGAGATGCAGGCTGATGGACGGCGTCTGTCGCGTGTGGACATCGGAGGATGGGCAGACCTGCAGCGCAAGATCGTCGATGGCTGCCATCCGGTCATGCAGTTCGGCATCGCCAGCGCTCGCTTCGAGGAGAAGGTAGCGCTAATGGATCTACACCCGGATATGATGTCCATCGCCTTCAACGCGCATGACGAGCACTTCCAGCCGGACAAGACATATCCGGCGAACGAGATTTATGCCAGTCACCCGCGCTCCGAGCTAGAGGCATATAGCCGGGCCGCCCTGGAGCGCGGCGTCAAGGTCGAGGTGGAATCATTCCACACAGGTGCCTACTGGAACATGCAGTACGTCGCCGACCGGGGTGCCCTTTCGGAGCCAATCTGGACGACGATCTTTCTGGGGTGGCCCGGTGGCACCTGGACTCCCCCAACACCTCAAGGGCTCATGTATATGGTGGAGCGGCTTCCTCCCAACATAAAGATCAACTGGAGCGCGAGTGTTATGGATCCGCCCACGCACTGGCAGATGCTGAACATGGCGATCCTGCTGGGGGGACACGTTCGCGTCGGCTGGGAGGACAACCCCTATCTCCCGGACGGCGCGCTCGCGACGACGAATGCGGTGTTGGTGGAGAAGGTCGTGCGAATGGCACGGGAACTCGGCCGGGAGGTCGCGACCCCCGACGAGGCACGACAAATAATCATAGGGAGCGAGGCAGGTGTTCCTGCGACTCTCACACACCATTAATGCCGCCACGCCCACATCCAGCGACTCGGTTGTGCCGGTCGCAATCCATCCGATCGAGCGGATCGAGCGAGGCGACCGCTCGAATCTGTCGCGTGTCGAGCTCACCAACCATTACGGCACCCACCTTGACGCACCGAACCATTTCAATGCCTCCGGCCGGCGCCTTGTCGACTTCCCTATCGGCGATTTCGTCTTCGAGCGTCCGGTGGTCGTTGACATACGACAAGGAGATATGGGGCTGATCCGTGCCGCCGATCTCTCGCGTCGAGCGGAGGCCATCGATGGCCATGATCTTCTCCTCCTTCGGACCGGGTTCAGCTATCTTCGGGCGGACGATCCGGAGCGCTATCGACAGAGGGGTCCGGGCGTGTCGGATGAAGCAGCGCACTACCTTCTGGACCGTTTCCCTTGCTTGCGTGCGCTCGGCATGGACTTCATCTCCCTGGAGTGGACGAGCGACCTCTCGCATGGCTTTGCCGCTCACCATACGTTCTTGCAGGACAACGATCGCCCCTTCATCCTCATTGAGGACATGACTCTCGAGATCGGGCAGCGTGAGCTGCGGCGCGTGTATGCCTTCCCCCTCCTGTTTGACGACCTCGACAGCTTTCCGTGTACGGTTGTCGGGGAAGCCCTCGAGTGATGGATGCTCAACTGCGTGGTAAGCGCGCGTTGATTACGGGTGCGAGTTCCGGGATCGGCAGGTCAATCGCGCTGGCGCTGGCGCGTGAAGGCGTGGACATTGCTATCGCCGACCTACGCAGGGATCCAGAGACCCTGCACGCAGTGCAGGCGGAGGGAGTGCGAGCGGCCAGTATCGTGGCGGACGTGCACGTCGAGAGCGAGGCGGTTGACATGGTGCGACGCGCGATCGAACGACTAGGCGCGATCGACCTCTTTGTCAACAACGCCGCCGCCGCCTGGCACCAGCCCATCACGAGTATCACGTCGCAGTCCTGGTTCGACACGCTTAACACAAATCTCTCGGCATGCATGTGGGCGGGCAGGGAGGTCTGCACGCACATGATAGAGCGCAGAGGAGGCAGCATTCTCATCGTAGGTTCGACGGCGCAATACAACCAGGCTTACGGAGAGGCAGCTTACCACGTCAGCAAGGCAGGTCTCCGCGCGCTCAAGAACACGCTGGCACTCGAGATGGCCTCATTCGGTATCCGGGTCAATCAACTAGTACCAGGTCACTATCCGACGAAATTAACGGAGGGCTTGCCGGCTAACAAGGCGGAGAGAGTGCGCCGCGAGATCCCGCTGCGACGCTTTGGATACCCGACCGAGTGCGGGCCGGCCGCCGTTCTTCTCCTTTCTGATGCCTTGAGTTCCTATACAACCGGAGCAGAGCTCGTGATCGACGGCGGATTATCGCTCCGGCCGTTGCCGCTATCGTCGGATGAAGAGATCATTCAGATGAATCGTGGGGGAATAGGATGAACGGACGTACGCTGAGAGACAAATGGCGTGCTGGCTTGCCAAGTGCAGGTATTTGGATGCGGTTAAGCGACCCTACCGTGGCAGAAATCATCGGACCGTTGGGCCTGGATTGGGCATTGGTTGACGCAGAGCATTCGGCTCTTGATCTCCAGACGCTTCAAACATTGATGATCGCGCTGCACGATTCTCCGACGGTGCCGCTTGTGCGCGTGCCTTGGAACGACTTTGTCTTTATCAAGCGGGTGCTTGACCTGGGAGCCGAGGGAGTGCTGGTGCCCCATGTCAGCTCGGCTGAGGAGTCGCAGGAGGCCGTGCGCGCCTGCAAATATCCTCCAAAGGGGAATCGCGGCGCGGGCCCGCGGCGGCCCAGCGGATACGGAGTGCGGGAGCAAGAGTATCTGGCCGAAGCAAACGAGCGAACTATAGTGCTCGTCATGATCGAGACGGCAGCCGGCGTGCGGAACATCGACGGCATCCTGGCCGTGCCTGGGCTAGACGGCATTATCGTTGGGCCGGTGGACCTGGCGGCCAGCATGGGCCTCCTACCCGACTTCGAGCATGCGGAGGTACGCGCGGCCATCGAGACCGTTGTTACGCGGGCTCGGGCTGCAGGCGTACCTTTCGGGATTGGTCGGTCAGTGGAGGATGCCACAGAGTGGCTCCAGCGGGGCGCACAGATCATCCCGGTCGGTGACGACGAGGCGTTCATCCAGCGCGGAGTTCAGACGGCTCTGCGTGCATTCAGGCGAGCAACGTCCCCTGTGTAACGCGCATTTGTTTTCCTGTTGCGTCGCAAAGCGCTGAGAAGGCCGCCTCCCGGTTCCCGAGTCTTTCGTTCCTCGATCGCCCCTGCAAGTGTTCCGCACACCGCGTAGCTCGGCTCGGGAGCGCGTGAAGTCCTCAGATCCGTCAGGAATCACCGCAACTGTCAGTAATCGAGAGTGATTGTCGCCCCTCTTCGGCAGAAGGTGAGAGCAGTGCAGCGGCGCATTGGGGATGTAAAAACCGGTCATAAAGTCCCTACCGGCGTTTACACATTGGACGGTCCAAGGTTCTGGAAAACGGATGAGCGAGAATGGACTAGGAAGTGACAGCCAAGACGGATAGAGTGAGGCATCTGGTGATCCATCTCTCTCCAGGAGCGACCCCACCATGCCCACAGAGATCGTTGCGTGCCAATGCCCGCACTGCCAACAGGAGGGCGACCATCCAGATCAGGCCCTGCATGTGTGGATGAACTTGCTGATGAGCCGGCTGGACGAAGCCCAGCGACGCTGGTATGCGGCGCTGGAGGCGCAGCGCCTTGGTCACGGTGGCGACCGCCTGGTCGCGCAGATCACCGGGTTGGGCGAAAAGACCATCCGGCGAGGGCGTGCAGAACTGCACGCCTCGCTGGCCGACTGTCCCGACGAGCGGGTGCGGCGGTCCGGCGCCGGGCGTACTCCCACCGAAAAAAAAAGACCCAGCGATAGTCCCGGCGTTGCAGGAACTGGTGACACCCGAAACGGCGGGCGATCCGATGAGCGCGCAGAAGTGGGTCCGCAGTAGTCTGCGGACCTTGAGCGCTCGGCTGACGGGAGCGGGGCATCCCGTGAGTCCGCCGACCGTAGGACGCTTGCTGCAGACGTTGGACTACGCCTGCACGTCAACACCAAGAAGATCGAGGCGAGTGCCGCGCACCCGGACCGCGCGATGCAGTTCGACTATATCGCTCAACAGCGACAGGCGTTCGCGGACGCGGGTCTGCCCATGGTCAGCGTGGACACCAAAAAGAA
>QHBP01000418.1:0-3477 GCA_003244175.1 Chloroflexota bacterium
GTCATGGCCTCCACCTGGTCGTGCGTGACGTAGATGACGGTCGTCTGAAGGCGTTGGTGCAGCCTGCCCAGCATTGCGCGAGTCTGAACGCGCAGCGCCGCGTCGAGGTTGGACAGAGGCTCGTCCATGAGAAAGACGGCGGGGTTGCGGACAATGGCCCGGCCCAAGGCGACGCGCTGACGCTGCCCTCCAGAAAGCTGCTTCGGCTTCCGATCGAGGAAGTTTCCGATGCCCAGAAGCTCGGCCGCCTCTTCGACTCGCTGCTTGATCTCCTGCTTGGGAGTCTTGCGCAGCTTGAGGCCGAACGCCATGTTATCGTACACGTTCATGTGCGGGTACAGGGCGTAGCTCTGGAAGACCATCGCGATGTCGCGATCCTTTGGAGAGAGATCGTTGACGACGCGGTCGCCGATGCTGACGGCACCCTCGCTGATATCGTCGAGGCCCGCCACCATGCGGAGCGAGGTGGTCTTGCCACAGCCGGACGGGCCGACGAGAACCAGAAACTCCTGGTCGCGCGCCTCAAGCGAGACATCGTTGACCGCGACGACGTCGCCGTATCGCTTCCACACATGGTCCATGAGAACCCGGGCCATCGCTCTCCTCCTCTACGGTGACGCACCAATGAGTACTGTGTACTCTCTGTCTACAGCACCATGCACCGTCCCGTCAAACAGGAGACCCGTGCACGGGCGAACCCGGATGCGCCTTTCACGCCGTGAAGCGGCGTCGCCTCCCTGCTAGACGACGAATTCTTTGGGGAATCGCGTGAGGTTGCGGCAGCCACCGGCGGTCACGACCACCATGTCCTCGATGCGAATGCCGCCGATTTCGGGGTGGTACAGGCCCGGCTCGACCGTCACCACATCTCCCTCTTCGAGGACATCTCCATGTTTGCCGATGCCGGGGCGCTCGTGAATGTCCAGGCCCACGCCGTGTCCGGTGCCATGGTTGTAGCGCGGTCCACCGTCCTCGCGATCGAACCCCGCTTCGCGCAGCACATCCACCACTGCCTGGTGAATTTCGCTGCCGTTGGCGCCCGGCCGGATCATAGCGAATGCTGATTCTTGCGACGCGAGGACCGCATCGTACATCTTTTGGAGAATCGGAGCCGGCCGACCTCGTACCACCGTGCGCGTCATGTCGGCGAAGTAGCGTCCACGTCTGCCACGGGGAAAGATATCGAGCACGATGGGCTCGTCCACTCGGAGGGGACCCTCCCCCTGCCAATGCGGGTCCGCGGCGCCCGGGCCGCTGGCGACGATGGCCGTGTGCGACACGTCCATTCCGTCCCGGGTGAGGGACCCCTCGATTTCGGACCGGAGTCTCTCGGACGTGAGCGGGACCCCGCGGTAGACAAGGGCACCGCCCACCTCATCGCTTTCTCGCAAGATTTCGATGCCGCGAGCCGTTGAGCGCTCGGTGGCTCGCTGCGCTTCCTCGATGGCGTTGATCTCCTCCGCCGATTTATGACGCCGATCAGACAGCAGAAGGTCCGGCACCACGCGCACCTGCAAGCCGGATTCCCGAAGGAGATCGGCATGGAGCGCGCGAAACTCGCCGCTGACGCGCACCGCATCCGCTCCGATAGCCGACACGATCTTCATCAACAGCTGCGCGTACGCTCTGTACCGGTCTCCGTGTTCCTTGAGCAGCTCGTGATATCCAAGCTCCTCGAAAGTCCGCACCTCGGAGACGCTTGACTCCTTTTCGGCGCGAGAGAGTTCCATCGCACCCACCGCGAGCAGCGAGCGGCCGTCCAGCTGCGCGTAGACGAAGGGGTCGCCGGCAAGAAAATGGGTCTTGTAATACAGGTCTTGATCGGTGACCGAATCTCCAACCAGGAGCAACGCTTCGTTTGTCATGATGACTCCCCAACCACCTGTGGGCGGCACCGTCGTGACCGGACGTAGCCGCCAAGGAGCGCCGACGTCGTAGTATACTCGCGCGGAGCGAGATGGACGTTTATATCAGCGCGGACGTCGAGGGGGTCGCGGGGGTCGTCGACCGGGCGCAAATCATGCCCGGGGAGAACGATTACGCCATCGGCCGCTCCCTTATGACGGAAGAGGCCAACGCCGCTATCGACGGAGCATTTGCCGCCGGAGCCACTCGCGTCGTGGTCAACGATGCGCACGCACGTATGAGCAATCTGCTGCCCGACGCGGTAGACCTCCGGGCGAATCTCATTCTGGGCAAATATAAGCCCATGTATATGTTGCAGGGGCTTGACTCGACCTTCGATGCGGCTTTCTTTGTCGGCTATCACGGGTCGATCGGGGAGCCGGAAGCCATCCTGTCCCACACCTACAATCCGCGGGCCATTTGGGAGACGCGGGTGGATGGGAATGTCGTGGGAGAGCTGGGCATCAACGTGCTGGTCTGCGACTACTACGGAGTTCCTCTTCGGCTGGTGACGGGTGATCAGGCCGTAGCGGCCGAGGCCCGAGCGTCGGTGGCGGGCGTTCACGTGGCCGAGGTCAAGCGCTCGTTCGGCCGATTCAGTGCGGAAAGTCTGAGTCCCTCCAGATCGCGTGACCTCATTCAAGCGGAGGCGCGGTCATGCTTGCAATCGATCCCGACCGCAAAGGCCGTACGACGAGCCGTGACAGTGGAGCTGACGTTTCTTGTCGCGGACATGGCGAGCATGGCCGAGTGGATTCGAGGCGTGAAGCGCTGCGGTGCGCGCACGGTCTCGTTCGACGCCTCCGACGGACTCGAGGCCTACCGCACCTTCTACACCATCATCACGCTGACGCGAGGGCTGGTCGATTGAAGGTTCTCGGCATCGATCCCGGCCTGGTGATCACTGGGTACGGTGTGCTGGAACAAGAGGGCGGCCGTACCCACCTCCTGGAAGCCGGAGTTCTCGACAGCGGCACGTCCGCCGATGAGCTACCGGTACGCCTGCGACGCCTCCACGACGAGATGCACGCGCTGATTCGGGATCATCAGCCGGATGTCATGGCCCTGGAGCAGCTCTACTCGCACTACCAGCACCCGCGCACGGCGATCTTGATGGGTCACGCCCGCGGCGTTATCTGCCTGGTTGCAGGTTTACATAATTTACCACTTTTCCACTACGCGGCTACCGAGGTCAAGAGCTCCGTCACGGGCAACGGACGCGCGAGCAAAGAGCAGATACAGCACATGGTGCGCAGCACCTTCGGACTGGTGGAGACTCCAGAACCGCCTGACGCCGCCGATGCCGTCGCCATCGGCCTGTGTCACATCCACCGTCAGGGACAGACGTCGTACGAGGACCGTGTCCGCGCGCTGCGGTAGACGTTGGTAACACCGATTCCGCTGCCCTCCTCGTGGCCGCACTCAGTCTTTCCCGCGTCACGATCCCACCGTCTCGCCGCCCTGGGGCGGGAGAGTCGATCACAGCCCGCTAATACGAGTCGACACGGCTTGTGAAGTATCGCTCCCGTCCCCCTTGACGGCGATCCGCCGTAGTCGCACCCCTCGTGGGTG
>QHBP01000418.1:3512-9057 GCA_003244175.1 Chloroflexota bacterium
GCACCCACGAGGGGTGCGACTACAACAGATCACCGTCAAGGGGACGGGGGCGAAACCCACGGCGCTGTTCGCTCGCCGAGCCCCTCTCGTCGACGAAGAACATCCAGGAGCCCTTGACTGGGACGGACGCGCAGCCACGACACGAGGGAGGAGGTGTGCCGAGGAGCGGTGCTGCCGATGAGTCGCAAACCTCCACCCTTCGACCATAGGCCTTGACCACCGAACTCAGTGGTACCATCCGGGTGTCGAACACTCAACCCGGTTCAAGGAGGGGACTGATGGCTGACGGATTGTTCATTGGGTACGGACGAGCTGTGCACGGGCGTGAGGAAAAGGCGGGGATGGTCTTCCAGGAGGTGATCGAGTACTACACCCGGCTGCAGCAGCAGGGTGAGATCGAAAGCTTCGAGCCGGTCGCGCTCGAGCTTCACGGCGGTGATCTCGAGGGTTTTATCTTGATTCGGGGCGAGAGGGAGAAGCTGGACCGCCTACGGCGGAACGATGAGTTCATGCGCCTCATTGTGCGCGGGTCCGCAGTGGTCGAACACCTTGGTATCGTGTCCGCCATGATAGGTATCGAGCGCGTCGGCCAGTTCATACAGACGGCCCAAGGGAACACGGCGGATCTGACGTGATTTGACTCGGTTGCGAGGATCCTCATCTACCTGGATTCCCCTGCGCTCTTGGACATTCCGGAGGTTACTCAGGATAGTCGATTCCCCGATGTCCAGTCGATTACCAACAGCAGCAAAGCCCCCACCTAGGGCGAAGGTTAAATCAGGGGCGACGAGGGATTGACCTTCGAAGAGATCAGCAACCGCCTCCACTGCCTGCGTCTGAAACTCCTGGTTCGCGTCAAACTTGAATTCCATCAGTGGCTGCTAGATGGTCTTCAGATGGCATTGGAGAGCAAGATTCGCCGCGGCCGTGTCATCCAGGGCAACGTCGCGGCAGACAAAAAGGTCGTCCCTTGTCAAGGACAACGCTCGCACGACGTCTAGGCTCAGAGCGTCAACCAGGCAGATTCGGATCGACTGCCCCTTGTCTTTGTCAACTATGCTCCACGCGCGGACCCCATTCACGTCTTCCGCATTGATACTGGAAGTCAAGCTCAACCCCTCTTTGACCGATAGCTCGTGGATTACATTTATCGGCGTCCAGCCAGAAATCAGTGGATCAGCGAGCAATTCGAGTTGTACCGAATAGTCTGCAGGGCTCGTATCTGGATCTTCCGCGACCCAGCTCTGAAAATTTGAGGGACGCAGCCGGAAGTACTTGAAGCCTAAATCTTGCTTGATCCCGGGCTGGAGATCAAGTTGTTCTCGACTGCGCTTGCGTAGCCGGAGGATGACTCTAACGACGCGCTGCACTCCGATGTCAGCAATCGTCTGAAGATTCGTGCCGTCCTTTAGGACTCCTGGTTGGGGAAGCGGCTCTGGCAGTTGTACAACGATGAAGCGTCGATTACCGCCATCCTCGTCGTTAAGATCCATTACGGCTTGAGCAGGAGCACCGCGTTGAATTCCATTCAGCGAGCTTCGACCACGCCCGCTCTCACCCACCGACAGTCCGCTACAAGTAATTCAGACTTGAGGTACCAGCACAGAGCCCGCAGTTGGGAATGGCTGGGTTCGGTCCCATCGCTTCGTAGAAATCGCTCACAAGCATCCGCTCCACACAGCTCGCTGCATCGGCTCCGTAATGACGAATTTGAAACTCACGAGGCCTCGTCCAGTTCGTAGAGATAGCACTTTGCGCCCTTTCCTGGATCGATGCGACGTACACCGCTGAAGGGAGACGCAACTATGTCGCGCGGGTCGAGCCCCTCATCTTCCAGAGTCGTCCACCGTGCGCTGTACCAATCGACGAGATTCCGGCACCATTCGTGGAAGCTGCCCATTTGTCCGTGGTACTCCCGCCGCAGATTGTCTGCGACTCTTGGGTGCCGGTCCAGTTCGCGGCCAATTAGTTCACGATCTATTGGACGACCCAACCGGGTCGACTCCTTGTGTATGATCTCCTGTATCACCGGAAACACCACAGAGAGTAGACCTGAACTTGTTTCCTTCTGTCCCATAGCGGTCCCTACCCCTTCTCGTCCTTCAATGGATATCTTCTCTGGATGTGGTTTTTTGCGATTCCTGGTCCTCCCGACCCGACCGGGGCGGACGAGCGGGAAGCGTTTTTCGTCAAGAACCTCGATCCATCATGGAGCCTCGGGTCATGCGTGTCTATTCGCACTTCGCGCATTCCTCTGTCTCCAAAAGGAGTAGAGCAAGGCACTCAGCACAAAATGAAAGAGGTCCGGGACATCGTCCCGGACCTCTTCTCAACCAACCTCAGTCGGTCTAGTAATCCGGCATCGGCGGGGCGGCGGGGGCCGTGTTCTTCTCCGGCAGGTCGCTCACCAGGGTCTCCGTGGTCAGGAGCATGGAGGCGATGCTGGCGGCGTTCTGCAGGGCGGAACGAGTCACCTTGGTGGGATCGGGTACGACCTCCAGCAGGTTCTCGTACTCGCCGGTCGCGGCATTGAAGCCGAGACCGTTACCGCGTCGCTCGACCTCGGCGACGATCACGCCGCCGTCGTAGCCGGCGTTCTCGGCGATCTGACGTAGAGGCTCTTCAAGCGAGCGCTTGACGATCTCGACACCGATCTGCTCGTCGCCGGTGAGGTTCAGATTCTGCAAGGCCTTGCGGGCCGTGATGAAGGCAACGCCTCCACCGGGCAGGATGCCCTCCTCAACGGCAGCACGTGTGGCGGACAGTGCGTCCTCGACACGGTGCTGCTTTTCCTTCTGCTCGACCTCGGTGGGGGCGCCAACACGAATGATGGCAACACCGCCCGCAAGCTTGGCGAGACGCTCTTGCAGCTTCTCTTTGTCGAAGTCACTGGTCGTGTCCTCGACCTGAGCACGGATCTGCTGCATGCGGTTCTGGATCGCCTCGCTGGAGCCACGTCCCTCGACGATCGTGGTGTTGTCCTTGGTGGCGGTGACACGGCGAGCCTGGCCAAGCATGTCGAGCGTCGCGTTGTCGAGTCGTATGCCGGCCTCCTCGGTGATCACCTGACCGCCGGTGAGGGTTGCGATGTCTTCGAGCATGGCCTTGCGGCGATCCCCGAAGCCTGGAGCCTTGACGCCCAGTATGTTCAGCGTGCCACGCAGCTTGTTCACCACCAGCGTGGCAAGGGCCTCGCCCTCGACATCCTCAGCGATGATGACGATGTTCTTCGTCACATTGACCAGCTTCTCCAGCACCGGCAGGATGTCGGCGATGGCGCTGACCTTCTTGTCCGTGATCAGGATGTAGGGGCTGTCGAGGGCGGCTTCCATATGAGCCGTGTCCGTGACCATGTACGGCGAGATATAGCCGCGGTCGATCTGCATGCCGTCGACGAATTCCTGTTCGAGGGACAGACCCTGGGACTCCTCGACCGTGATGACGCCGTCCTTCCCAACCTTCTCCATCACGTCCGCGATGATCTTGCCGACTTCGGGATCCTGGCTGGAGTTGGTAGCGACCATGGCGGTCTGCTCTTTGCTGTCGACCGTGACGGAGGCCTTGCGCAGCTCCTCGACGATGCACTCAACCGCCTTGTTCATGCCGTTGCGAATCTGCATCGGGTTGGCGCCGGACGTGACGTTTCGCATGCCGGCCGTGATCATCGCTTGCGCCAGGACCGTCGCCGTCGTCGTACCGTCGCCGGCAACGTCGTTGGTCTTGGTGGCGACTTCCTTCACGAGCTGAGCACCCATATTGGCGAACGGATCCTCGAGCTCGATGTCTCGCGCGATCGTCACACCGTCGTTCGTAATGGTGGGCGAGCCGAACTTCTTGTCCAGCACAACATTGCGTCCCTTGGGGCCGAGGGTGACCTTGACCGCGTCGGCGAGAGTATCCACGCCGCGCTTCAGCTCACGCCGAGCTTCTTCGTTAAAAAGTATCTGCTTTGCCATATGTAACCTTTCCTCCCGGTCGTTAGCTGTTGATCTTGGCCAGGATGTCTTTCTGGCTCAGGATAAGGACCTCGTCGGCGTCAAGCTTGATCTCCGTGCCCGCATACTTCGCGAACAGGACGGTGTCGCCGACCTCGACGTTCATCGGCTCTTGCTTGCCGTCTTCCCATTTGCCCGGTCCCACCGCAAGCACGGTTCCTTTTTGCGGCTTTTCTTTCGCGGTGTCCGCGACGTAAATTCCGCTAGGACGCTGTGACTCTTGCTCCAACGCCTTGATGACCACGCGGTCTCCGAGTGGCTGAAGCTGGGTTTTGGTCAATGTTTCTGTTACCAACGGATGTCCTCCTTCGTTCTGCATAATGTTCCTGCTGATCTATGTTAGCACTCTCAGGTCGAGAGTGCTAACTCCGTTCGAGTGTACGTACCGCCGGCGAGAAAAGGCGGGCACCGGAGCCTCTCTGCTTACGAGGTTTCTCGTTCCCCGCTCGATCCTGGGGAGTGCGTCCGGCACGTCTCCAGCAGCGCCACCCATTCCTCCGGCGTGTTCGCGTTGACGACGGAGAGGTGACGCGGATCGAACCGGTCGATCTCCGGAGTCTCGACCCACCGGGTACGGATGTGCTCCACGAGCCTCTGCAGGCTGTAGGTACCGCGGTGGATCAGGAGGTCGATGGCAGGCAGGCAGGCGCGCGCGTACACGGCGTGCGTCGGGTGGGCTCGGCCGTCGATGCGCGGTACGACCGCGTCGTATCCAGACGCCAGCTCGACCAGACTGCCGAGCAGTTCGGCGTTGAGCAATGGCATGTCGCACGCAACCACCAGGGTGAGATCGTGACGTACACACCGCAGGGCCGAATAGATGCCGCCGAGCGGCCCGGCTTCGGGTATCTCGTCGACACATGACCGAGCCCCCGGAGTCGGCGAGGTTCGACCGACGACGATGACATCGTCGGTCAGCAGCAAGAGTGTCTCGACGGCGTGCTGCAGAATCGTCGTGTCGCCGAGCCGCAACAGGGCCTTGTCCCTGCCCATGCGGAGACTCTTTCCGCCCGCAAGAACCGCTCCCGAGAACGAGATTGCGCTGGAGTCGAAGTCGCCGTCTTCGCTAGCGGGCAGCTGCGGACTCAGCGACGAGCGGCGAAGACCGAAGGCAGGCCGTCAGGCGTGCCGGCTCGATGTTGCCGCCGCTGATGACCGAGACCGCGCGCTTGTGACGCAGGCCCGAATGCCCAAACAGCACCGCGGCGGTGGCGACGGCGCCGGAGGGCTCGGCGATAAGCTTCCCGTGCGTCGCCAGAATCTGCACTGTCCGCAGGATCTCGCCGTCCGAAACGGTCACGATGTCGTCGACGAGCTCGCGGATGGTGACGAAGTTCAGCTCGCCGAGACGGCTGGTTCGTAGCCCGTCGGCGATCGTGTCGATATGGTCCCAGGTCACCAGGCGTCCTTCCTTGAGGGACTCCTGGGCGTCCGCGCCGCCCGCCGGCTCCACGCCCACAACCGTGACATTGGGGAGCAGGCCCTTCACGGCGGTGGCAATGCCGGAAATGAGGCCTCCACCACCCACGGGGACGAGCACGGCTTCGACG
>QHBP01000168.1 GCA_003244175.1 Chloroflexota bacterium
AGGCCACGTCCACGCCCGCAAACGTCAGCCCCTGTACCGCCCGCGGGTCGCCGCAAAAGCTCATCCCGGAGTCCGTCGTGGGGCAGCCGGCCACCAGCGGAGACTCGAGATTGACCACGGTGAGGTCGGCTCGCCGGAGGAATCCGGCGGTGCGGCGGAACGGATAGAGAAAATCACCGTAGGTGACCATCTTGTAATTGACGCTGCGGGCGGGGATGACGTCGCCAGTGGCGATGACAGTGCGAATTTTCCTCCGGTCGTATCCCCGCAGGCCCGGCGCGCGTGCGGCGAAAATGGACGCTATGGTCAACGGCAGTGGTGCGACATTGATTGCCGGGTGAACCATCGCATGGCGAATAGCAGCGGCATGAGCACGTGAAGGCGTTGCTCGCGGCCGGTGCTGTCCGAAGACCAGCACGGCGGCAAACACCACGAGGCCAACGACAAGACCGTCACGAATCGTTCTCACGCTGTGTCTATCAAAGCATACATAGGGTCATTGGTTAGCCCCACGCCTGCGGCAGTGGCTCGTGATCCGCGTCAAAGAGCGCTCTACGTTCGGCAGACCTTCACCGCTCCATTGCCAGAAACGGGCGCCTTGTACAAAGTGCGCCTCAACCACTCGCCCGTCAACTACCCGTCCTGTGTGGCCGATGATGCGCCAGAGGTTCCCCTTTCGCCGCTGGAGGAACAGCACGTAGTGCTGCCCGCGATCCAGGGGGACCTCAAGAGTAACGCCTCGAAACACCGGAGGCAGCTGGTCCTGGAGAACATCGATGGCCTCTCCGGGATGCACGCGCGCGGACCAGCTGCGCAAAATCTTGGTGACCTGAATCCAGAAGTCACCGTTCAGCGAGCGCGTGTTTTGGACGCTGACGAGGACCGTAGCGCTTGACCCGCACGCGAGCGCGCTCAACGTTTCAAGGTTTACGTCGCTGGGCCGGTAGGACTTGGGATAAGCGCGGGCCGCGTAATCAAGCATGTCTCCGCCGGCTCGCCCGACGATCCGCCAGCATCCGCTTGTGGGGATGCGGATACCACTCGGCTGGTAGTTGACGCCCTCGTACCCGGGGGGCACGTCGCCACGGACCTCAAGGCCTGCACCTCCGAGCGGCGCTATCCGAATCCCTAGCTGGCCGTGCCGGATCCAAAGAATCTTCTGGCCAACGCCGGCGTACCACTTTCCGTCGTACGGCGACGGAAGGCCGGCCCACAGACTATGGTCGCTGTTTGTGTACCACGTGCTCGTAAAGCTCGCCAGCGACGCGCCTGGCGGGGAGTCGCTCGTGAAGGCAGTGGCCGGGCAAGCTGCCAAGTCCGCCACCGGCGTCGCGGGCCGGGCGGTCGGGTTGGCTCTCACTTCGCTTGGCACCGACCATATCTGAGTCGCCAGCAGTAGCGCGATCATGGCACGAAACGAAAAGAGCACGCCACGGGCCTGCAATCCCAGGCGTATCACTGGGCGGATGGATGCGATCGCCACGCGCAACATCTTGGCGGCTCCTTTTCAGCCCACCGGTGCACCAATGGTACTCCCCGAGTACGAGCATCCTCAAGCCTTCTGGTTGGATTCAGCGAGGCATTTTTCAAGGTCGAGGTTCATGTCTCAATTTGGTGCAGCGTCATCTCTCTTTCCAGAGGCCCGGTGATCGAAGCATGCCACCTTACACTGTGGCCCCAGCACTTGATGGGTGACTGACGTTCTCATGAAACGCCCTCGTCGCCACTTGACATCTTGCGCCCGTAGCGTCAGCCCTTTATGGGTGACTGGCGACTCCAAGAAGCCTGGTCATCGCCGCGCGACATGTCGCCGATGAGCTCGTTCCCAATGGGCGAGGCGCGGACAAGCGGGACAACGTGAACCTCATGGCTGTCATTCTCGCTCCTCAAACGCCCAGCAGGTAGGAGAACCACTGAAATCCTTTTGAAGGAGCCCGAACACACGGTGCGGCCGCACCCGCACTGTGGCTTGTGCGGTAGGGTCGAGGAACTGAATGGAGTAGCTCGTCGAGTATTTCGCATTCATCAGGCCGATCACGCGTGAGATCCACTCACTGTCTTTCACGATCTCGCCAGTGCCCTCGACGACGACGGGATCCATGGCATCCTCGGTGGTGATGACGCAACGCGGGTTTGCCGCGACGTTGCGCGCCTTCCGCGATTGGAGGCTACTGGTGAACCAGAGCCACTGATTCTCGCTATCCCACATCCCCCAGACCGGCATCGCGTGCGGATGTCCGTCGGGCCACACCGTCACCACCCAGTAGTTCCGGGACGCGGTCAACCGTTCCTCCGCCCAGGCCCACGGAAGGAGGCCGCTGCCCTCTTCGGGTCCAAGAATGCCATAGCCCGGCATGAAAGGCCGGCTCGATCGAGGTTGGTCCACGGGTTACCTCCTTCGGCCGCGGAATTAATGGCACTGGAGGGCGTCCACCCGGCCAAGAAAGGGAAAGAGGGCACGCCTCTTCCCTGCTCACCCTATGGTGCGGGTATCTAGATGCAACCGTCTCCTTTGAACTGAAATGGATCAGATCAGGCTCGTCTTGTCTTGGTGCGGCGGTGTGCGTGCAGCGCGAATACTCAGGCCAGAGCGGGAACAGCGTCCTCCACGAGCTCGGCCACGCTCGCGTTGTCGCCGCCCTGCGGCATGAAGAACAGGACCACGAGTCCTCCGGCCGCGAGTAGGATTGCTCCACCCAGGAATGCGCGGCGGAAGCCGTCCACCAGGGCGGTCGAGTACGCAAGATGCGTATGCAGCGTGTGGATAACGCCGTTGAACTCAGAGGTGGAGATGGTCGAGAGGACGGCGAGTCCAATCGCGCCGCCCACCTGCAGGAATGCGTTGACCAGTCCCGAGGCGAGGCCGATCTCCTCCTCGGGGACGCCGGTGACGGAGGCGATCTGGAGTGGCACGAAAGTCATGCCGAGGCCGAATGCCACAATGAGCATACCCGCCAGCACATCG
>QHBP01000116.1 GCA_003244175.1 Chloroflexota bacterium
AGTCACTGCCGGAATCCGCCCGCCGCATCCCAACCGGCCTCCCTCTGCATCCAACACTTGCTGCATGGACCGGCTCAAACGGCGTCTTCACGGCCGCGTTCCCTCGGTACTTTTTGAATAGCGTCATCGTCGCGGCCCTCGTGACCATTGGCAATCTCTTTTTTGACTCGCTGGCCGGCTACGCATTCGCGCGTATGCGTTTCCCCGGTCGAAACTTTCTGTTCTTCCTGGTATTGGGCACAATGATGGTTCCCGCCGCCATGACGCTGGTTCCCGTGTTCGTCATTCTCACGAAAATGGGATGGATCGACTCCTACGAGGGTCTCTCGGTGCCATTTATGGTGTCCGCCTTCGGCATCTTCCTTATGCGGCAGTTCTTCCAGGCAATGCCCGTGGAGATCGAGGAAGCCGCGAAGTTGGACGGCCTTTCTCGCTTCGGGATGTACTGGCGCATGGCGCTTCCCCTCGCTCGACCCGCACTTGCCACCCTGGCCGTCCTCACGTTCCAGGGAAGCTGGGACTCGTTTCTCATGCCCAGCTTCATCGCCAGCTCGGACAATATGGCGACCCTGCCCGTCGGTCTGCAACGCTTCTCTTTTCAGTATCAGACGCTCTGGCCGCAAGTAATGGCGGGTTCCATGGTCGTCATCCTGCCTATCCTCGTGTTGTATGTCTTTGCTCAGCGCTTCTTTGTGGAGGGACTCTCGAGCGGGTCAGTCAAGGGATAGGCACTTGACCAGCTTAACGACCGGCCCGAATCCGGGGATTGAGAATATCCGTGAGACCGTCGCCCACGAGGTTTAGAGCCGGACGAACGCAAAAAAACACGAGGGTGAGGACCGCCCACAGCAGTGGCAACGTTAGTAGCAACCGGCGAAGAATGTAGGTCGTCACCGGCGCCCTGTAACGAACGAAACGGAGGGGGTGAGTGTAGGCAGACCCAGGGTGAGTGTAGGCAGACCCTCGCGCCCGTCTAGGTCCCGGCGAGGACGAATCGGTCTACCGAAGCTATGGTGCCGGTGGCTCCGAATGGGAGGGCCCTCGCGAGCCACTCCCTGATCTCTTGACGAAACCGCGTGTGTCAGCCCAGCTGCCGGTGTAGCTCTCCAAGATCGTAGAATAGCGACTCGCGCACGATCTTGCCATTCTCCCGCGTGACGACCGTCATACCGCGGACCTCGATTGACCGACCTGTCGGTGCAAAGTTAAGCAAAGCACCGTGGTGGATGCCTCGGACAATCCATTCCGCGACCAATTGCTTTCCATGAACAAACCGATGCACAATCTCGATCGTGACCCCCGTCATGGCTGCCATCTCCAGCGCCTTGCGCTGTGCGATCGCCTGCTTACCCACGATGGGGCCGGCGAAGAGTGGATCGTCAACGATTGCGTCGTCGGCGTAGTCGGTCATCAGCTCGCGGAGCTTCTGCTGCCGGAATGACTGACCCGCCTCATCGGTGGTGCCAGGAGCAGATTGCGTAGCGCTGCCTTGTCTGGTGACATGGCTGTGATGGCGCCGTTTGTGGTGCAAGTGAGTGGAGGGTCGGTCCGGCCCGTTGTCGCGGATGTCCACGCGCGCGCTGGCTTCACCCGTTGATGCTAACAAGGTCGCTATTCCCGCTGTGGATGCTCCCAGTCCGCCAAGCAGCCTCATAAAGCGGGTGCGGGACAGTTCCCTGCGTTGAACTTGCTGCACGAGCTCCTCAATGGGTTGGCTCGATATCTCGTCCATCCTTTTCCCTTCCTCGCCCCTAGTGCATATTCTTGCGCCCGCACACTCGAGGCGTCAGCCAAACTATGGTCCCCTAAGCGCGTACTATACACGCATGTTGCTAATATGTCAACAGCAAAAATGGCGCGGCCTGCGCTACTCTCCGCTAAACTGCGGCATGTCGGACACGGGGCCCCTCGGGGTTGCGCGCGCGAGAGGAGATTGATTCGTGACTCTAACGGTTCCATTGAATCATGCGTTCCGGTGGTTCATCGCTCTCGGCGTGGCGGCCCTCACGCTGAGCGTTACGATGTTGGCTCCCGGCGTAGACGCCCGCACTCAGACCCATCACACGGTAAAGGGACGGTATGGCGGGTCGATCACCGCTCGGCTTATATTTCCGCCCGACTGTCTCAATCCTTTGAAGTCTCTCACGGCGGGTGCGGGAGTCGATAGCGCCATCTTCGACACTTTGCTGAGCAGCGACGAACGTGGTCGGGTGCGACCCAATCTTGCGGTGCGCTGGACATTCAGTCACAAGGCGAGATGGGTGACCTTCTTTCTCCGCCACGGTGTTCACTTTTCGAACGGCGATCCACTCAGTGCAACCTCGGTGAAGTACAGCCTCGAGCAAGCGCTGAAGAGTCCTGTCACGGCGGCTGGACTTGGTCCGCTGGTGAGCGTTAGGTCGATCGATAGGTCTACCCTGCGTGTAGTCCTCAAATCGCCGTTCCGCCCGCTGCTGGAAAACCTGAGATTTGCACCATTTATCGTCGATCCGCGAAGTCTACGAACCCAGCAAGGTGACGCTTCCTGCCGGCAGCCGGCCGGCAGTGGGCCTTTCAAGGTGCAAAGTGTCGAGCCTGGTTTCAGCACCGTCACGGCGGTCCGAAACCCCTATCACAATTGGAATGCCCCGTGGATACACAATGGTGGACGAGCTTATCTTTCCAAGATCGTTTTCCGGCCCATCTTGAGCGACACGACGGCCGCCAGCTCGCTTCTATCCGGGGAAGTAGACCTCACGCGACTTTCAGTGAGCGAGCTAGATCGCGTCCAGGGCAATGCCGGCATTACCCTGCACGAGGGATATGAACAAGCCGAGGAGTATCTCGGCTTCAATACCGCGCATTCACCATTCGACAAAGTGGCGGTTCGGCGTGCAATAGCCGAAAGCATCGACCGGCTGGCTCTGGTCAAAGTGGCACTGGGTGGGTTTGGGAAACCTGCCTTCAGTCCGATAGCACCGACGGAGAGTTATTACGATAGTCGCGCCGGTACGTACGCTCCACGCCACAACGTCGCGGAAGCGCGGCGTATTCTGGCCGCGAATCACGTTGTTGGCCCCTTCACGATGATCACGTATCCGATTCCCGCTTTTGCCACGTCTGCCGAATTGATTCAGGCCGAGCTAGCACAAGTCGGCGTGAAAACGAACATTGTTCTTAAGGCAATCCCCGATGCTCAGGCCGTGTTGCGGCAGGGGCAGTACGACCTCAACATTGACATATTAGGCGGAAACGATTTGTATCAGCGATTCCACTCGAGTCAGCTCCCCGATCGGGGTGGATTCAACGTCACTTTTTACCGCAATGCACAGCTTGACCATCTCATCGTTCAGAGTCGCACGACCATCAGGCGAAAGGCGGCGGTCAAAGTATTCAACAAGCTGCAGAGGTTTATTGATAGCAATGTCGTTATTGATCCGCTTTTTACACGTTTGCTTGTAGTCGGGACACGCTCGCATTTGCGTGGATGGCACGTGTCTCAAGGAAGTAGTACCGCGCTGTTTCCGGTTTGGCAGGACCTCTACCTTGGGACGCCGTAGAGAGAGCGCCCCCTGGAACAGATGAGAATCCGCGGCGCACGGGCGCGCCTACAAGTCCCCCATGCCGCACGCTGCACCGCGCCGCATGAAGGTGAGGCGATTTGCAAAAGGAAGGGCTGACTCTACAGGAGGCGTGTGTAGCGGGGAGGACCCCAGATACGGTGGCAGCGGAGCACGTATGGTGGAGGGCGACGTTCCCGTAGGGATCTGTAGCTCCGTCTCTGTCCTCTTAACGGCGCCAACCCTACGCCGGATTCCGTCCAGGTATTCGTAATAGAACCCGGGAAGGTTGTTCAGGAGCCCTCACCTGGTATCACCTTCTCGCGAACCGGCTTGTTCTCATCATCCGTCCGAGCCACTTCGCCTTCGAGGATGTCGAGCCCCTCGTGCAGTTGCTCGTCCGTTATGACGAACGGCGCCAGCAGACGGATCACATTGTCGTAGAGGCCGGCCTTGATCACGATCAGACCCGCGTCGTGGCAGCGGTGAATGATCTCGGAGGTCTCCTTCGCGGCCGGCTCTTTGGTTGAGCGATCGCGAACCAGCTCCACCGCCATCATCGCCCCCGCTCCGCGCACCTCGCCGATAAGCTCATAGCGTTCCCGCATGTGCCGGAACCGTTCTCCGGCAACATCCCCGATATGGCGCGCGCGTTCAACCAGTGTGCCGTCCGCGAACAGGTCGATGACCGCCAGGCCGGCGGCCAGGGCGACCGGATTCCCGCCAAACGTTCCGCCGATCCCGCCCGGCCCCGGCGCATCCATGATCTCGGCCTTCCCGACGATCGCGCCCAATGGCATACCGGCCGCCAGAGATTTCGCGAGGGCCACGATATCGGCGGCCACGCCGGCCTGCTCCATCGCAAAGAGCGTTCCGGTGCGGCCCAAGCCCGTCTGCACTTCGTCCGCGATGAAGATGATGCCCTCGCGGTCGCAGATCGCGCGCACCTTCCTCAGAAACGAAGGGGGCGCCACGACGAAGCCGCCCTCGCCCTGAATAGGCTCGATGACGATGGAGGCGACCGAGGACGCGGGAACTTCGGACGACAGCATGGCTTCGAGCGCTTCCCCACTTTCGACGGGGCAGGTGCCGAGGGAGCCGCCGTTGTGGAAGCAGACCTCCACGGAGCATCGGTACGCGTACGGGAACTCGGCGTGGTATACGCCGGGAGCAAACGGGCCGAAGCCGGCCTTGTATGGCTGATCCTTGCCCGTCAGCGTCATGCCCATAAGAGTGCGGCCGTGGAAGCTGTTCCGAAAAGAGATGATGTTTGGGCGGCCTGTCGCGAAGCGAGCGATCTTGACGGCATTCTCCAC
>QHBP01000147.1 GCA_003244175.1 Chloroflexota bacterium
CCACGGAAACGACACAAGAGCCGAAAATCAACGGCCGGCACAGCCAGCATCACTCCCGCCACTCCTCCAATAGTGAAGAGCATCACAAAACCCATGAACCAATACATCGGCGACGCGAACGTGATTCTTCCGCGGAACATTGTCGCCAGCCAGTTGAAGATTTTGACGCCGGTCGGGATGGCAATGATCATGGTGGCGATCCCGAATACCGCGTTGACATCGGCGCCCGCTCCCATCGTAAAGAAGTGATGCACCCACACGCTAAATGACAGGATGGTGATCGAACCGAGTGCAAGCACCATCGACACGTAGCCAAAGAGTGGTTTGCGCGAGAAGGTCGCGACGATCTCAGAGAAGATCCCAAACGCGGGCATGATCAGGATGTAGACCTCGGGGTGGCCCCAGGACCAGATGAGGCTCACATACATCATCAGATTGCCTCCGAGGTCCGACGTGAAGAAATGCGTTCCCACAGTGCGGTCCAGCGCCAATAGGCTCAGGGTGACCGTGAGTACGGGAAAGGCGAAAACGACGAGTGCCATGCTGAACAGGACGCTCCATGAGAACATCGGCATCCGCATCAACCGCATGCCAGGACACCGACACCGAACGATCGTGGTCAGGAAGTTGACGCCGGACAAAAGGCTGCCAATGCCAGCAATCTGCAGGCTCCATATCCAGTAATCCACGCCGACCCCGGGACTGAACCGCAACTCGGACAGAGGCGGATACGCCAGCCATCCCGCGGCTGAGAATGAACCGATGCCGAGGGATGTGTTGATCAGAGCCACTCCCGCGGCGAACAGCCAGAAACTCGTGGCATTGAGGAAGGGGAACGCCACATCGCGCGAGCCAAGTTGCAAGGGCAGCACCACATTGATCAACCCAAACATGAGGCCCATCGCGACAAAGAAGACCATGAGCGTCCCGTGGGCCGAGAATATCTCCTGGAACATCTGGTGGGGTATGACGCCGCCCCCCGGCTCCGCACCGGCTCCCTGCTGCAGCCGAATCAGGAGTACGTCGAAGCCGCTGCGGACCAGCATGAGTAGGGACAAAATGATGTACATGACACCCAGCTTCCTCGGCTCGACCGTCGTCAACCACTCCCGCCAGAGCCACGTCCAACGGTGGCGGACTGTCAGGAAGAGTGCGACGCCGACGATGCCGAGGAGTGTCGACAGGACGGCACCGGTGGTGATCAGGTTGTGCAGAAATGCCGTCCACGTGAGACGCCCGGTCGCGTCGTCCGCGAGAAATATCACGGCGTTTTGCCAGAGCTCGTCGCTCCCATACCCATGTATCGAGAAATGACAGACTTGAATATCGTGGCATCGGCCAGGCGGTAATCGACGGGGGTGACATCCTGAGAGGGCTTGCGCAGTTGGGCGTAGGTGGTGCTGTCCAAGGAGTGAGGTGACTGCTGCGCCGTATGGACCCACCGCTGGAAGGCATCGTCGGTCACGGCTTTGGTCTGGAAGCGCATTCCGGAGAACCCGTCGCCACTGAGATTGGCCGAGAGGCCACTGTAGGTTCCCGTCGACGATGCTTCGATGTTCAGTTGGGTTTGCATGCCCGGCATAGCGTAGATTTGCCCGCTGAGCTGCGGAATCCACAGCGAATTCATCGGAGCATCAGACGTCAGAACGAAGTGCACCGGGGTGTTCGTCGGGATCACCAATGAATTGACGGATGCGACGCCTTCATCGGGATAGATGAATAACCATTTCCAGTCCAGCGCAATCACCTGGACAGTGAGCGGCTTTACATTGGACGTGAGGGGAGCGTATGGATCGAGTTCGTGGGAGCTGGTCCAGCCGACAACCGAAAGAATGCATATGAGCACCGAAGGAACGATCCACCACGCGATTTCAACGAAGCGGTTGTTCTTCAGGTTGGGGGAATATGGTCGAGCCTGGGCATCATCGCGCACCCGATATCGCACCGCAAACGCGATGAGGAGCACGAAGGTGGGAACCACTACGACGACGCTGAGGACCACCGCCACAACCATGAGGTTCAGCTCTTCCTGCGCAACACGACCGCCGGGTTGGAGCAGTGGCGCGCTGGTCCCGTGAAGACAGACTGCGAGCGCGACGGCGGTTGCGACAGTCCCGGCGATCGCGATCAGGCTGATGATGACGCGGCGGCGTGCGACTTTCATCGCGGCGCCCATCCCACCTGCCTTATTGCGGACGCTGCTTCGTAACGCGGATTATCCATCACGATGGTCGCACCACTCCATCACCCCGGCGGCCCTGTCCCGAACGCAGTATAGGAACCTGTACCGGGGGCGAGGCCCTCCCTCCCCTTGGACAACGACGGTGCATCCCGGTCATCATATTGTCTCCCCTGGCGGTACGGGATTGGCTGTGCGCGCCGCTTCAAATCTCTGGGAGGTGAGCATGGCGCAGACCGTTGGCGACGAGCTTGTGGCACGGCTCCGGGAATGGGGCATCGCACGGATCTACGGGTTTCCGGGCGATGGCATCAACGGCATCCTGGGCGCACTGCGTCGAGCGGATAACACGCCGCAATTTGTCCAGACGCGTCATGAGGAGATGGCGTCATTTATGGCGTGTGCGCATGCCAAGTTCACGGGCGAGGTCGCAGTTTGCATGGCGACGTCGGGTCCCGGAGCCATCCACCTGCTGAACGGACTCTACGATGCCAAGCTCGATCACCAGCCGGTGGTGGCCATCGTCGGTCAGACCTTTGCCAACGTCATGGGCGGCGACCAACAACAGGAGGTCGATCTGCTCAGCCTGTATAAGGATGTCGCCGGCGCCTACGTCCAACAGGTCAATGTTCCCTCGGCTCTTCAGCACTGCCTCGATCGCGCCCTCCGAATCGCTGCCGCGGAGAGAACGGTCACGTGCGTGATCATCCCCGCCGACGTCCAGGACATGAAGGCTGAACAGCAGGCCCAATCGCTTAAGTCGGTGCACACCGGTATCGGTTTTGTGACCGACCGCGGACTCCCCGCAACGGCCGATATCCAGAGTGCCGCCGCGGTCCTCAATTCGGGACAGCGGGTGGCGATTCTCGTCGGAGCCGGAGCCCTTGACGCAACAGACGAGGTCCTGCAGGTCGCGGACACATTGGGCGCTGGTATCGCGAAGGCCCTGCTGGGCAAGGCGGCCATTCCCGACGACGTGCCGTACTGCACGAATTCCATCGGATTGCTTGGGACCAAGCCCAGCTGGGACATGATGCAGGAGGCGGACACGCTGTTCGTGGTCGGGAGTTCGTTCCCTTACGCGAACTTTCTGCCTCCGATCGGTCAGGCTCGAGGTGTTCAGATCGATCGGTCAGCCCGGATGCTCAGCCTCAGGTATCCGATGGAAGTCAACCTCCTCGGCGACAGCCGCGCTACTTTGGAAGAACTGCTGCCGCTCCTCAAACGCAACCAGGACCGCTCCTTCCAAGAGCGCATCATCCGCAACGTTGCGAACTGGTGGCGTCTCATGGACGATCGCGGCGAGCCGGAGGATCGTGACGACCATGGAGTCGACCGGATCCGGCCCCAGGCGCTGTTCGCCGCGTTGTCGCGGCACCTACCCGACAACGCCATCGTGAGCAGCGATTCGGGGACGGCAGCCGGCTGGTTTGCCCGTCACGTGCGCATGAGACGTGGGATGAAGGCGTCTCTTTCCGGCAACCTCGCAACGATGGTGCCGGGTGTGCCGTATGCCATTGCTGCTAAGTTTGCCTACCCGGATCGCGTCGCG
>QHBP01000038.1 GCA_003244175.1 Chloroflexota bacterium
CTATAGGTGCTGCTGCCGCGAAGGCCCCAAAGTCGGCAGGTCCTGCGGCGGTCTATCGAGCCTGGTTGCTTTAAGGAGCCGCGCGGGAGGGTGCGAGCTTGGTTGGAATGCGAGCGCTAGGAGCGCAAGCCAGAGCACGAGCAGGGCAATGAGCCCGCGTTTCAGCACTTATCCCGGTCCAGCGTGACTCTCGAATGCCGATCGCAGTTTGACCGCCGTCGCAGTGAGCAGCTCCGGCATTACTTTCGCGTCGGCGAGGACTGGCATGAAATTCGTATCACCGCTCCACCGAGGGACTACGTGGAGGTGAACGTGGTCTGCGATCCCGGCTCCTGCCGCCTCTCCCTGGTTGACTCCTAGGTTGAATCCATCAGGCTGCATCACGATATTGAGCACGTCGAGCGCGAGCTGTGCCGTTGCCCAAACGTCGGATGCGGTTTCAGACTCGAGACGTTGCAGCTCCCCTACATGCTGGTATGGAGCGATCATGAGGTGTCCCGAGTTGTACGGGTAGAGGTTAAGCATGACTAAGCAACGCGAACGACGAAGGACGACATAGTGCTCTTCCTCCGCATCGCTCGCAGCTCTACAGAAAATACACCCGGGTTCCGCCTCATGCTTTTCGATGAACGGCATCCTCCACGGCGCCCAAACGTGCTTCATTCAACAACGTTTCTTGCATTGCGTGATTATAGGAGCGGTAGTCCCATATAATTGCGCCGATTCACGCGACTGGAGGGGCGGATCAGTACGACCCGCAGACAGGACCAACCGCACCTCTCCATCGTGATCCCTGCGCACAACGAGAGCGCGCGCATTCCGAGTACCCTCACCCGCTTGCACGAGTATCTCTCTCACAAGTCCTTCGCCTCGGAGCTGATAGTAGTAAGCAACGGCAGCTCAGACCGCACTGAGGACGTGGTCCGTCAGGCTGCCAACGACATGCACGGGATTGAGCTGCTGGTGATACAGGAACGCGGCAAGGGGATTGCTGCCAAGACTGGCGTCCTGGCCAGCAAGGGCGAAATCGTGTTTCTGTGCGACGCAGATCTGTCCATGCCACCTGAGATGATTGACGAGTTCCTGCGGGCCATGGAAGGCGCGGATGCCGTGGTGGGATCGCGAGAAGCGCCGGGATCCCGGCGCTTTCAGGAGCCCTGGTTCCGTCACCTTATGGGTCGCGTTTTCAACCGGTTCGTGCAGGCCGTCGCCGTGAAGGGTGTTGAAGACACGCAGTGTGGCTTCAAAGCGTTCCGACGCGAGGCCGCCAACGCTTTATTCAGTGCGCAGACTGTAAAGGGTTGGGGGTTTGATGTTGAGATCCTTTACCTCGCCCATAAGTTTGGTTACCTGGTAAAGGAGCTGCCGATTGACTGGTATTTTGACAGTGACACTCGCGTTCGCCCGGCCTTCGACACGCTCTCGATGCTGCGCGAGGTGTTCTTGATTCGAGTGCGGGGCGCTCGGGGTACGTATGAGTTGCGAGACGCCCCCTCGCCAGATAGACATAACGTTGTCTGATCCTCGACCCATTGGGGTGTTTGATTCAGGGGTTGGAGGATTGACGGTTCTTGATGCGATTAGACGACGCCTTCCGGCGGAATCGACTATCTACTTTGGCGACCTCGCGAACTGTCCATATGGAACTCGGTCGCAGGACGAGGTACGGCGTTTCGCTCTGGATATCGGTGATCACCTTGGCCAACAGGACATCAAGGCTCTTGTGATTGCCTGCAATACAGCTACCGCTGCCGCTTACCCACGGCTGCAGGACAGATACGCCTTCCCTGTAATTGGAGTGATAGAGCCAGGCGCCCGAGCGGCGGTGCATGTCAGTCGGACGAAGCGGATTGGAATCGTGGCGACGAAAGGGACCATTGAGAGCGGCGCCTACAGAGCGGCCATACTTGCCCAGGCGCCGGGTGCGACCGTCGTCGAAAGGTCGGCATCGTGGCTTGTTCCTCTTATAGAGGCCGGACCGGATGCACGCTCCTCAGTAGGGATGAGACTGCAGCCACTCATTGAGGACATCTGCTCTGAGGGAGTGGACACACTTATCCTTGGCTGTACGCACTTCCCACTCATCAGCGACGTCTTCCAACGCCATATGAGCGACGGAGTCACAATGCTCGATTCGGCCGAGACCACAGCTCTTGAGCTGGCGACGCTCTTGGAGA
Organism: Chloroflexota bacterium; assembly: GCA_003244175.1. Classification (GTDB taxonomy): domain Bacteria; phylum Chloroflexota; class UBA5177; order UBA5177; family UBA5177; genus QHBP01. Next base: position 2,178 of record QHBP01000038.1, read on the forward strand.
CCTCCGCGCTTTGCTCAAATGGGCAGGCGGTTCAAAGCTTCCTCGTCACTGGACCAGCGTCCGCATTTGAAGAGCGGGCACGTGCAATGTTTGGGGCATCACCGAACATTGAAGCTGTGAGCCTGGGAGTGGCTCACGCTACATAGGCAATCACACCGGAACACCAGTCACGCGGAAAGACGCTCTATGACGTCCAAGGAGAAGAAGCAGAGGCTTGACGTCACCATTGTGGAACGGGGCCTGGCCGAGAGCAGAGTGAGGGCCCAAGCACTCATATCGTCTGGCGCAATTGCTGTAGACGGCTCGGTCGCCACCAGGGCGTCGGCGCTGATTTCGCTTAGTGACCGGGTCGAGTGCTTGCGTGAACCGCTTCCTTACGTCAGTCGGGGCG
>QHBP01000065.1 GCA_003244175.1 Chloroflexota bacterium
CGTCTGACCGCCATCGTAGGTCGTGGACGTGTACAGGTGCCACACACCGTTGTAGTACGCCTGACTCTGGAAGTCTCCACCGGTGGCGCTGCCAAGATACGCGAACGTGGCCCGGTTGTCGTCACCTGCCACCACGGCTGGGAAGACGGAGTTCTGTACGCCGGCCTGAGCACCGACGTCGAGGGACTTGCTCCAGGTCACACCCTTGTCATGGGAGACGGCAATGCGAGCATGGCCGTCTTTACCCTGGTAACCCAGATAAATGGTGCCCTTCGAGCCGATGCCCACGGAAGGATCGTTGCCGATTGCGGCTGTGCTATCGGGCACCGTGCGGATGGTCCACGTGGTGCCGTTGTCCGTTGAAACCGCGACGCCCTGCTGGCCACCGCAGTTGCGGTTCGGCACGTACACGGTGCCATCGATTTGGTCGACCTTAACGTGACCATGGATACCGGTGCACTGCGAGAGGTTGTAGATCGGAACACCGGCGCCGAACGTTAAACCACCGTCGTCGCTGCGCGCGCAGAAGGCTGCCGCGATGTCCTGTGAACAGTAGTACACCGCCTCTTTGAAGCCGTTGAGACCCGCATTAGGCGGAGTAAGCGAGCTGGTCGAGTACGGGCCAGAGCCAATCGTCTGATGGTCGACCCCAGAGGGGATGCCGCCACCCTGTGAGGGAGTCCATGCAGCGCCATCATTGTCCGTGTAGGACGTGAGACTGTCCTGGCCGGTGAGCTGAGATACAAAGGTCCGGCCCGTCTTGTGGTCCGTGAACAGTATGGGGTCGAGGCTTGTCTTTGAAGTGTTGAATGCGCTCACGTCTTTCCACGTCGCCTGGGCCGGCGAGGTCGAATCGTTGAAGTTGATCTTGAGGGTCTGGAGGCTGGCCACGAACATAGCACTGCCAGTGTTCCAATTGACGCCAATCGAGGGCTCCCCCGAGCTGGTTCCACCCACGGACGATGGGGCGGGATAGTTGGCGAATCGCGGGCCAATCCCGGTGTAGGTGGGCGCGATGTCCGTAGGAGGCGGGCTGGATGCCACCGGCTTCGGCTCGAGAGTGATGGTGCCGGTATAGGTCTCACCCGAGGGCTCCCATGGATCCGCTCGGACTGTGTAGGTTCCGGAGACCGCCGGGATGGTCACGACCGTGGGACTGATGCCGCTGGTATTTGAGGCGACTACGTTCCCGTTCGCATCCAACACCCACATATCGAAGTCAGTTGTACTGACCAGTGATTGATCGTATGTGTACTGGATCTTGATCTGCTGCGTGGCGTCAGTGCCTGCCGGCACACTCACGTTCAGAGTGTAGTCGTCGCACATGCCCGGGGCGGTACATACCGGCGGACCGACCTGATCCGAAACGTTGGCTATATAGAACGGACCATGGGTGTAACTCAAAGTCGTGTTTGTGGTTGTGAGAGTCCCCGAGTCCGCGAGGACGGTCGGTGCCGATGGTCGCAAGAACCACACCCCTGCGACCGCGAGGGCAGCTAAGACAGTTACCGATCTGCGTGCGCTCATTCGTTGGATCCTTCCTCCGTGCTATGGCGGCGATCATGCAAATTACACCGCTTCAAGTACGCATTATGCGGCACTTCTTTCGACTTGACCATCGGGAAAATACCTAAAATGGACTAGGGCGAAGGACTAGTTTTCGCTAGGGCAAACAGAACAAATGCCTAAGGCGGAGCTGCAATGCCTTAGGCGCCGATAGACTCTTCGACGAGAAGCCTTATCCAGATGCCCGTATGTGGGAGAGGTGCCGCGCGCCGCGAGAGAATAGAAAAGGGTCGGGGCTTAAGCCCCGACCCTCTGTCTTGAGCGACGTGTCTATCTGTGCTTTTTGTGCTTTCTGTGCTTTTTCTTGGCGGGCTTGCGGTTCTTCACGCACTTGCTGCCCTTGCCCTTCTTGCGAGCGTGGTAGCCCTTCTTGCAGTGCGTCTTCTTCTTCTTAGCCTTCTGCACAACCTTCGCGTGGCCGTGCGCAGGCGTTGAGGCTGAAGCGCTAAGGGGGCTGCCAATCACGGGGCCGATCGCGAACGTCAGAGCCAGGACAGCTAATACCAGGAGCCTTTTCATTCTCTCTCCTTTGGTGGTGTGGTGGGGTGTAATGCGTCGTCATTATGGTGCTCTGAGCATGAAAGGAACATGAAAAGTGGATGGGAAAGATCCGTCGCACTCGTTTTCGCTCCTTCAAACGAGCGACAGTCGGAGGTTGTTCGCTATCGTGGGAATGGGTTGACGTCGTATCGAGAATCTGGCATAGTTGCGAAACGGTTGTCCCAGAGTTCGAAGGGCTACAAGCATGACGGAAGTCCTGGTTATCGAAGATGACGACGCTATTAGCGACCTTCTGCGTCGAGGTCTGACGTACGAGGGATATAAGGTATCCGTTGCTCAAGACGGCCCGACCGGGCTGCGAATGGCGCGTGACGCTCCTCCCGACCTCGTCGTCCTGGACCTCATGCTTCCCGGACTGGACGGCCTTGAGGTCTGTCGTCGTCTACGTGCCGCTGACGAAGTCCCTATCCTTGTCCTCACGGCTCGGGGGACTGTATCAGATCGGATCTCTGGACTTGATAGCGGCGCCGACGATTACATGGTTAAGCCCTTCTCCGTCGATGAGCTGCTTGCAAGAGTGCGTGCGCTGTTAAGGAGAAAATCTCCCCCCGAAGAGACTGAGGTTCGGTTCGCGGACATCTTGATGGATACAAAATCCCACGAGGTAAGTCGCGGTGATCGTTCCGTTCATCTCACCGCCAAGCAGTACGATCTCCTGGAGTTTTTTCTGCGCCACCCGCGTCAGGTTCTGTCAGCCGAGACCATCTACTCGCACGTGTGGGGCAGCACCTACGATTCCAACGTGGTGCAGGTCTTTATCCGCAATCTGCGCCAGGCCCTTGGAGAGCCAGATCTGATCCACACCATCCGCGGTGCTGGTTACGTGCTGAAAGAGGCGTCGTAAAAGGGACGGGGCACCGGGAGCGAAGTTCCCGAGATCACGCCTTTAGCTCGACAATCAGGTCGATCTCAACTGCCGCGTTGAGTGGAAGTTCGGCCACGCCCACGGCGGCTCGGGTGTGCCTCCCCGCCGGTCCGAAGAGCTCCGCCAGCAGGTCCGACGCGCCGTTGATGACGGCAGACTGCCCCACGAAACCAGGCGCACTATTTACATAACCTGTGACGCGGACAATCTGGATAATGTCCTCGGGCCTATCAACCAATGAAAGGACTGCCGCGAGCGCGTTGAGGCCTGCAAGCCGAGCTGCCTCGTAGCCCGCTTTCTCATCCAGGTCTAGGCCCAACTTGCCGCAGTATTGGACCGTGCCGTCTGCCGAGGGCAGCTGTCCGGACGTGTACACCAGCCGCTCGCTGCGCACGGCAGGGACATAGTTGGCGACGGGGCGGGGTACCGCGGGAAGTTTGAGACCGAGTGAGGTGAGCCTGCGTTGCAAAGAGTCGATGTCGTCCATAGTCTCCGCCGTATCCTTAGTCGTTCGCTCGATTTCCGAGGAGAGCCCTCGCGCTTCTCTAGAATGGACCGTGAGGCGGTGGCGAGTATGTATGCCCACCCCTCCAGAGGAAACGGATGAGTCAGAAGTACAGAACCAATCTCTTCTTTAACGGCGTTAGCAGCTTCAAGGCCGCTTTCCCCCAGCTCGATGACGCCCTCATCGAATGGCGGGAACTGCGAGGTCCGGAAGACGAGCGGCAGACCGAGATGCGCAGGACTGGACACAAACGCGGGAACTTCAACCAGGGAGTGCTGCCGTGCGGCAATTCCGTGTGTCACGAAGGCGGCTACCAGCTGGACCGTCTGATCAACCACATGCTGGTGCTTGAGGAGATGGAGCGTGAAGGGACCCTGCTTTGCTCCGGGCGTGAGGTCGGGGAAGAAGTCAAAAGGGGTCCGGTGCGCTGTCCTCACCGAATCCACTTCAAGGTGAAGCTGGTGCCGCGGGGAGAAGGTAGTGCCCCAGGAGACGGACAGAGGCGCTCGCGGGGCCGGAATCGCCGTCGCCGTCCAGCCGCGTAGGGACCCTCCGCCTGCGTCCAGACAGTGCGTGTGTGGCGTGTATACTGCTCACGACATTTAAGGGAGGCTGAGGAA
>QHBP01000141.1 GCA_003244175.1 Chloroflexota bacterium
CCCGCCGCTGCCCATCAACGGACACACCGATCAGCGTGATCCTGTGGTTCAGCGGTCGGTCCGCGGCCCCAGCACCTCGAACGTCGCTCCTCTAATGCCTGCCACCAGTGCCGGCTTTGAGGGCATTAATCAAGCCGGCGGCTGCGGCAATTGCGCTCCCCCTGACACCAATGGAGCCGTTGATCCCAGCGACTATGTGCAGACGGTTAACTCGTCCTTCCAGGTCTTTACCAAGACCGGTGCATCCCGATACGGTCCGGCAAACATCAACACGGTGTGGTCCGGATTCGGTGGTGCTTGCGAGACGCGGAACGACGGCGATCCCGTCGTGCTGTATGACCAGCTTGCCGGTAGGTGGCTACTGAGCCAGTTCACTTCCGCCTCGCCGTATGACGAGTGCATTGCCATCTCGACGACCGGTGATCCTACGGGCAGCTGGTATCGCTACGCTTTCCAGCTCAGCACGACTGACTTCCCCGACTATCCGCACCTCAGCATCTGGCCTGATGGCTACTACATGACGGTTAACTGGTTCACCGGTGGCCAGCTCTACGGTGGCCCACGACCCTACGTGTTCGATCGCAACAGCATGCTCAACGGTGGTGCCGCCACCTTCCAGAGCACCAGCGGTGCTCTCGGGAGCACCTACAACCCCATGCTGCCGGCCAACCTAGATGGCTCAACACCTCCGCCTGCCGGCTCTCCTGATTATTTCCTCGAGTACGGCAGCAGTCTCAACGTCTACAAGTTCCACGTGGACTGGGCCAATTCAGCCAACTCCAGCTTCACCAGCTCCTCGAGCGTGCCGGCTGCCGGGTTCACCCAGCTGTGCGGCAACACGCGCAACTGTATTCCCCAAGCAGGTACCAGGCAGACGCTTGACGGCATCGGCGACCGCTTGAGCCACCGACTCACGTACCGCAACATGGGTTCCTGCGAGACCATGGTGGTGACCCATAACGTTGATGTGGGTGGTGGACAGGCCGGAGTACGCTGGTACGAGATCCGCAACCCGAGTGGCGCAGCCACCATGTACCAGCAGGGTACCTACGCGCCTGATGCCAACAGCCGCTGGATGGGCAGTGCGGCCATGGACCACAACGGCGACATTGCTGTTGGCTACAGCGTGTCCAGCAGCAGCATACATCCCTCGATTCGCTATGCGGGCCGCCTGGTGACTGATCCACTTGGAACCCTCGCGCAGGGCGAGAGCAGCATGTACGCGGGCACCGGCTACCAGTCGGGAGTAAACCGCTGGGGCGACTACAGCGCCATGTCGGTCGATCCCACGAATGACTGCACGTTCTGGTACACCACCGAGTACAACAACAGTGGTGGCTGGGCGTGGGGCACGCGTGTGGGCTCGTTTACCTTCCCGGGATGCGGCTCATCGAGCACACCCACTCCAGTTCCAGCAACAAATACCCCGACCCCGGTACCACCGACGAACACCCCGACCTCGGTACCACCAACGAACACTCCCGGACCGGGACCGACGAATACAGCAGTGCCACCAACCGCAACCAAAACGCCGGTACCGCCGACAAATACACCCGTGCCACCCACGCCGACCAAGACCCCGTGCCCCAAGCACAAGCACTGCTAGCTTCAAGAAGCTGACCAAGAGCCCCCGGACCACGTCCGGGGGCTCTCTCTTTTCCCCGAATGCCTTAGTTCCCGCCGGTCTCCGGAGGCGCGATGTTGCTAAATGCGGTGATGAGAGCGCCTACGATGCCCACAGTTGCGGTAGCAACCATCGGCGTTTTCAACTTCGGATGCGTGTATGCCATCCACCGGCTTATCGGCCCTGGCCATGCCTTTTAGCTGCGTCCCGGACGCCGATGTTGCGAGCGAGGTCCTGCCTATAGCTTCGTCCTTGTGTACCGGTGTGATCGGACGATCCCTGGAGGGTTTCTGAGCCTTCCGTCATACCTGACCCCTCAAGATTCGCAGTCACCCGCATTACAGCAGTTGTTACCTTGTTAGGGCCATCATGAGCTTTTCCATTGCCAGCCTGCACCACCTTCTTGCCACGTGGGGCTACCTCGCCGTCTTTGGCTTTGTGGCCGTGGAGTCTATGGGCATTCCGGTCCCCGGCGAAACCATGCTAATCACGGCCGGCGCGTACGCCGGCGCTGGCCATTTGAACATTGCGCTGGTCATCGCGGTCGCTGCTGCGGGAGCCATCTTGGGAGACAATATTGGCTATTTGATCGGGCGCACTGGTGGCCGACCGCTTGTTCTCAGGTACGGGAAGTACATTTGGCTCGATGAACGGAAGCTGAATGCCGCTGAACGCTTCTTTGAGAAACACGGAGACAAGACCGTTTTCATCGGAAGATTCATTGCTCTGCTCCGGGCCTGGGCCGCCTTCCTTGCTGGAGTCAATCGCATGCCCTGGCCCAAGTTTCTCCTCTATAACGCTGCTGGCGGCATTACATGGACGCTGCTGTACGGTCTCCTCGCCTTCGCCCTGGGTAAGAACCTGCCCCTGCTTGAGCGACTGGTGAAAATTGTCGGTATTGGCGGCGCGGCAGCCGCCGTTGTCGTCATCGCGG
>QHBP01000145.1 GCA_003244175.1 Chloroflexota bacterium
CTGATTGACCGGGGTGGCGAACGTGTTGTCGACCGCGACCAGGGCCTGGCCGCGTCGGGCCACCACGCCCTCGATGTCGACCACGTTGAGCGCCGGATTGGTGGGGCTCTCCACCCAGATCAGCCGCGTCTGGTCGCTCACCGCGCGCTCCAGGGCGGCGAGGTCGGTCTGATCCACGAGGTCGTAGCGCAGACCCCAGGGCGCCAGCACCTTGTCGACCAGGCGGTAGGTGCCCCCGTAGAGGTCGTCCCCGGCGACGACATGGTCGCCGGCTTTGAGCAGGTGCATGATCGTCGTCTCGGCGGCCATGCCCGACGCGAAAGCGAGGCCGTGCTCGCCGCCTTCGAGCGAGGCGATGACCTCTTCGACGACCTCGCGCGTGGGGTTGTCGGTCCGCGAGTACTCGTAGCCTTTGTGCACGCCCACGTCCTCCTGAGCGTAAGTGGACGTCTGAAAAATCGGTGTGGTGACGGCCCCGGTGCGCTGCTCCGGCTCCTGGGCTACGTGAATGGCGCGAGTGGTGAATCCCCAATCAGACATGTGCCGGCTTCACTTCCTTTGAATTTGCGAGGGCGAGCTCCGCGATCCGCGTGGCGTTGGTGGCCGCTCCTTTGCGAACGTTGTCCGCCACGACCCACAGGGCCAGGGCGTGGTCGTCGCCCGGGATCTGACGTATCCGCCCCACGAAGACGCCGTCGCTGCCGGCCGCCTCTCGAGCGAGCGGGTACACGTCCTCCCCGGGCTCATCTCGCACAATGATACCGTCCGCGGACTTCAGCAGCTCCCGCGCGTCCGCGACGTCCACGCGTTCCGAAAAGCGCGCATAGATCGACTCGGAGTGGCCGATGCGGACGGGGACACGGGCGGTGGTGGGCACGACGTGCAGATCGGGCAGGCTCATGATTTTGCGCGTCTCGACGATCATCTTGTGCTCCTCGCCGCTCCAGCCGTCACTGTCGAACGTGTCGATGTGCGGCAGCACGTTGAGGGCAATCGGATGTGGGTAGGGCGAGTCGGGTGATTGCACTCCCGTCACGATCTCCTGATCCAGGGCACGGATGCCCTTGGCGCCGCTACCAGAGACCGACTGGTAGGTCGAGACGACGACGCTCTCCAGGCCGTATCGCAGGTGGAGCGGCGCCAGCGCCACCACCATCTGGATGGTGGAGCAGTTGGGATTGGCGATGATTCCGCGATAGCTCCGCAGAGCTTGGGCGTTGACCTCGGGCACGACCAGCGGGATCGCCGGTTCCATACGAAAGGCCGAGCTGTTGTCGATCACCCAGCGCGCGTGCGGCGCGGCGATGGGAGCAAATCGCCGGCTCACGGCGGCCCCGGCCGAGAAAAAGGCGAGATCACATCCTCGAAACGAGTCCTCCTTGAGCCGCCGTACCTCCACTTGCTCGCCCTGGAAGTCAATGTGCGTGCCTGCCGTGCGTTCGGATGCCAGAGCGACGAGATTCGAAACCGGAATGAGGGGATTATGTTCCAGCGCTTGCAGGATGGTTCGGCCAACGAGGCCGGTCGCGCCGGCGACGGCTACGCGGAGTCCTGCCATGCGCCGCCTCCCGTATCGAGATGAAACGCCGCATGCAGCTCGCGCACGGCTTCCTGTGCTCGGCCGCCTTCGATGACACAGGTTATGCGAATGCCGGAGGTAGAGATCATGTCGATGTTGATGCCGAGATCGCCTAGGCATCCGAACATGGTCGACGCGTACTCCATCGAGGAGGAAAGTCCGGCGCCGACGACCGATACCTTGGCCATGCCGCCTTTGACGGTCACCTGCTGTGCGTCGACGAGCGCGCGCACGTCCTCGGACGCCGCCAGCGCAGACTCGCGGTCGTCTTCGGGCACGGTGACCGACAGGTCTGTGCGGCCGTGATGCCCGATGTTTTGCACGATCATGTCGGCGTGCACGTTCCATCTGGTCAGTGCCTCGAAGATGGTTTGCGCCACCTTGGGCCGGTCGGCGAGCCCGACGAACGTCACCTTGGCCACGCCCGTCTGATGCGCGATTCCCGCGACCCGGTGACCGTATTCCATGTTGCCTCCAATGCGGGTGCCCGCGTCTGGAGTGTAGCTGGACCGCACGTGCACGGTCACGTTCCAGATCTGCGCCAGCTCGACCGAGCGCGGCATCATGACCTGGGCGCCGTACTGCGCCAGCTCCAATATCTCTTCATGCGTGATGAAGTCAAGCTTGCGTGCATCCGGCACGATTCTGGGATCGGCCGTGTAAATACCTGAGACGTCCGTGTAAATTTCGCACTCGCAGCTATCCAGGCTCGCCGCCAACGCCACCGCCGTCGCATCCGACCCTCCGCGTCCCAGCGTGGTCACCTCCTCCCAGCCCGTATCGCCGCCGACCCCCTGGAAGCCCGTGACGATCACGGTCCGGCCCTGTGCCAGCTCGTGCCTGATGCGATCGACATTGACGTCGGTAATCCGAGCCGTCGAGAAACGGCTGTCGGTGCGAATACCCGCCTGCCATCCGGCAAGCGAGATGGCGGGACAGCCGCGCTCGTGGAGGGCCATGACTAGAAGGGAAGCCGAGACCTGCTCTCCGGTGGAGAGAAGCATGTCGATCTCTCTTTGTTCTGGTCGGCGCGAGAGCCGGCGCGCCAGATCCACGAGCATGTCAGTGGTGTCTCCCATGGCGGAGACCACCACCACGAGCGGACGCGAGCGGGCCTCCGCGGCCACGCGGTCCGCCACGGATCGGATGCGGTCCGCGTTCTTGAGGGAGCTGCCTCCATATTTCTGTACGAGAAGAGACATGGAAAAAGTGGCCGAGTGCGCAGGCGCTAGCCGCGGCCGGCTGATTGTGCGCGGCTAGCGGGTAATAGGCGCTCCACGCTGCGCAGTATAAGATCGGCGGCGAGTGCCAGGAGGGAAACGGCCAGCGCGCCCACCTGAATCTCCGACGTGCTGAAGAACCCATTGTTGAGTCCGTCGAAGAGCAGCCTGCCCAGACCGCCGGCGTCGATGAGGGTGGCGATGGTGGCGATGGCAATGGTGGCTACGGTCGCCACCCGTATGCCGGCGAGAATCACCGGGAGTGCCAACGGGTACTCCACCTTCAAGAGAATCTGACGGGGGCTCATGCCCATGCCGCGAGCGGCGTCAATGACATTGTGATCCACGCCTCGCAGTCCAACCACGACGTTCCGGACCAGGATGAACTGCGCATACGCCACCAGGGCGATGATTGCATTCCAGAATCCGATGCCGATATAGGTGACCAGGAAGGCGAGGAACGCGAGACTCGGGATTGTGTAGATCAGGCCCATAAGTCCAATAATGGGCGTGTAGAGGATGCTGAAGCGCGCGATTAGCGTCCCCAACGGGAGTGCTATGACGATGGCGATTGCCATCGTGACAACGCAGAGTTTGACGTGCTGCCAGAGAGCGGTACGTACGTCCTCCTCGTGTCCGTTGTACCAGGAGAGGTCGGCGACGTGGTAAACCAGCGCGGCGATCAGAAGGATGATTACCACGGTGAGCGCCGGCGTGCCAACTCGTTTCCGCAAATTCATGACTCCGGACCTACGCTCGCCTCATCCCGACCGCCGCGAGCGAGGACCGAGGCCAGGGTAAGGCATCCCACGGGGCGATCCTGGCCGTCAACGACCGTGAGCTCCTTTGCTCCGGATGCGATGAGAGCTGACAGGGCCACGCGAGCGTCCTGATCCTGACGAATTGCGCTTCCATCGCAGCTCGTGCCATTGGCAGGCTCCATCAAGGTGCTCACGGGCACCAGACTGAGCTGACGAAACACGTCCTCTGTCCCCAGCAGCGCTTTGACAAAGTCGTCGGCCGGCCTGTGCAGCAGGTTCAGCGGCGTGTCGTACTGCACCACCTCTCCGTTTCTCATGACCGTGATGCGGTCCGCAAGGCGCAGCGCCTCGTCGACGTCGTGGGTCACAAAGATGAATGTCTTCACCACCTTGCGTTGGATGGTGAGCAGCTCGTTCTGAAGATCATGCCGGGTGATGGCGTCGATTGCGCCAAACGGTTCGTCCATCAGCATGATGCTGGGATCCGCGGCCATGGCACGCGCAATGCCCACGCGCTGCTGTTGTCCTCCCGACAGCTGCCGCGGGTAACGTTTTCGATATTCGTGCGGCGCGAGGTCCACCAGATCGAGCAGTTCGTCCGTCCGCTTGTCGACGCGCTTGCGGTCCCATCCCAAGAGCCTGGGGACCGTGGCGATGTTGTCCGCGACGGACATGTGAGGAAACAGACCGACCTGTTGGATGACGTACCCGAT
>QHBP01000368.1 GCA_003244175.1 Chloroflexota bacterium
GCCCCACGTGCCGTACAAGACGGAAAAGAGCTCGCCCCGCTCCAGCCACACCTCGCTTCCGAAGACCAGTCCCGCGGCGATATTGACCACCGCATAGATCAGGAGCCCGAAAGCTGTGACGGCGGGCTTGGTCGCGGTTGCGTTGTAGATCAGCTCACCGCACGCGACGATGAAGAACAGCACTGTAGCGGGCCACCAGCCCAACCAGTCCGGCCAGGCGACTGCCGGGCCCGCAAGCAGAGTCTGCCGCAGGTCGGGTCGATCGGCGGCGCGAGCCAGTGCGGCGAACGGATTGACTTGTCGCGTCCAGTCCCCCAGGACTCCGCACGAGACGGGCACGGCGATCCAGATGAGGAGCCAGAATGCGGTGGGAACGATGTTCTCGGCCACGGCCTGGCTGCCGATGAATCCGGACACGATGAGCAGAGCGAAGACAATCCACGCCAGGACCGCGGGAGGAAGGGAGAGGCGCCGCGCTTCCCGCCGATCGGGCAGAATCGAGACGCCCTCAACCGGCACGGTTCGCGGCAGCACCAGGAGAAACGAGGCGAACACGACGGCGCCACCGCCGAGTACAAAGAGCAGGAGTGGAATCGGGAGATCGTAACGCGCGCCAAAAGCGTGGCCGACCACCAGGTAGCGGGACCAATCAAACATGATGTTTTCCCATTCGGTTTTCATTGCGGGCCAGCCGCGGAGACCGGTTATCGCGGGGCCCGGAGGGTCTATGCATCGCGAGCGGGAGGCGTACTTTGCCGGCCCAAGCGGATGAGTAGGAGACCGGCGGTGGTGAGCCCGACAATGAGGACGCCAATGACAAGAAGAGGCAGAAATCCGTTCAAGGCCGTGCCGCCGCTTGCGCCCGTCGCCTTTCCGGGTAAAACAAGGGCGAAGTCGCCGAGGCTCTTGACATTGGCGACATAGATCGCGATTCCCAGGTATATTCCGGTCTTGAGCCGAATCCAGTGGCCACCCGTGTATTGCTCGATGATCGGCGATCCTCGCGCCCCGGTGCCCCGGAGCGCCACGCTTGTCGTCCCTTTTCCCAACGCCAGGAGAGTTCCGCTGTTGCTGGTGAGCGCGAACCTGTACGCGTTGCCGTCCAGGTTGCCGTCCTGAGGGGCCGGGAGAGCGGGAACCGGACGAACCACGATTGCGATCCATTTCGTGCCAGCCGGCAGTCGGACGGCATTTGGCTGAAGGATCAGCTGCGCTTGCGGTGGGTTCTCGTTCGTCGCCGCCGACTCGAACGAGGATTCGCCGCCGGAAACCGGCACGGAGAGACTGGTAGACGATGGCGTCTTGTTGCCGTGCTTCAGGGCCGGTGGAGGGTTCAAGTACCGATACGGCTCGGGGGGCAGGCCGAGTCCGTCGTACAGAGGCGGAGTCACGGGAGGCGAGACATGCCAGACGAGGGCCAGCAGGGTCGCTGCCGCCAGCAAAACGGCCACGGAGGTGCGCGAAACATTCACAGGAGCCACCAAGCCGCGACATCCGCCAGCACGTGAGCCACCGCTGGAGCCGTCACCCCGCCGCTGAGCAAGCGCAAGCCGCCCAACCAGAAACCCACGGCCAGGTCCAGCGGAAGCGCGTTCCACCCATACAGCGGGACGTGGAGGAGTCCAAAGGCGATGGAGGTTAGAGCCACTGCGGCCATGGGACCATACACTTCGTTGACGGCGCTAAAGAGGACTCCTCGCAACAGGATCTCCTCGGCAACCGCGACAACGCCGACGACGGCAGCCCAGGCCACAAAAAACCCAGCCGGGAACCGGAAGAGCAATGTTGTGGCATGGAGATGCATCCATGCCGGTGCGACGATAAGCACACCCCCACCGACGATGCCGATGAGGAGCGGGATCACTTGGAGGCGTCCGACCCTCCAGCCGGCAACCGCAGCCAGCAGCACCAAAGCCATGGCGAACGTCAGGCCGGCAGGTGCGGACTGAGTCACGTCATTGCCGGCAATCGCCAGCCTCAGCACCATGGTCAGCCCAAGCCCGACGAGCAAAAGACCGATGCGGGAAAAATCCCGGGTGGAAGTCGTCATCAGCGCGGCAGTGGGACTCTCGTGATCCTGCCGGTGGCGAATTCGCGCGGCCACACGACGACGCTATGCCGAACCCCCTGCCACTGCCAGATAATGGCCGAAGCTCGCAGATTTTGGCCGAGCCTGGAGCCGCCGGTCGCAAAACGTACGCCCGCGCCGTTGACCAGAGCGCCCAGCGGCAAGTTCAGGGATCGCGCGGCCGTCACGACGGCCGGCACGACCGGCGATCCGTTCCGGGTCGCGGCATGCGGGAGGACGTCATGAAACAAGACCCAGGCGGCGCTGAATCCGGCGAGCGCCTCCTCGGTCGGTTCCCTTGAGCCGGTCTGTTTGCGCCAGGCGGTGGCGAGGCGCGTGTAGAGGACCCGTGCTTCAGGACGGAGCGCCCTGGAATCAAATCCGCCTTGAGGGCGATCGGAAGCGAAGACTCCTATGGCATCGGCGCCCAGCATGGCTCCGAAGTCGGGAACGCATTTGCGCCATGGTCGAGCCGACGAACGCGCCGACATGGAGGTGGGCGGCGAGCATGGCCCGGCGAAAGGACACACCGTCGGGGATGTGTGACGCAAGGATAAGGACATCCGGATGCGCGCGTTTCACACGTGCTATCACTTGGCTCCAGTCGGGCATGTACTCGTCGTAGCGGGTCCGGCTCACTATCCGCATGCCGCGAGCCTCGGATTCTTTCATGGCCGCGGCCGCCACGGATGCCGCATAGTCATCGCCCGCGAAGACGATCGAGATGCGCATGTGGTTGGTCTTCTTGCTGAGTCGCGGGGCAAGCTGCAGAGCCGCGAAGCGCGCGGAGTTCGATCCCAGATTCGCCCCGCTGGCGCCAACGCGAAAGACCGTGGGCAGTCCGCGGCCCGTCAGCCGGTCGGCGACGGCTCCCGCCTCCCAGTACACCATGCCGTTGTGCGCGGCAGCCGAGCTTGCCGGCACGGACAGGGCCGACGAGTATGCTCCGAGAACGGTGGTGATCCTAGCTGAGTGCAGGGAGCGCATGACCGATCGAGCCTGCGCTGGTGTATCCAGCTCCCGAGTGTCGAGGACGATAGCGCGGCCGTGGATGCCGCCAGCGGCATTCACAAGCTCTTGCGCTATCCGTATGCCGCGATACTCCTGGCGCGCGAGTGGGCTCATGGACCCAGACAGTGGGAAGACGGCGCCGATTCGTATCGTGCCGCCGCGCATGGCATGGACCTGCCGGGGCGCCGCCGGAAGAAGAGCCACACCCGCCAGCGCAGCGGCCAAAAAGGACGAGAGAACACGTGGAATGGACAAAGAGACACCCTCCGTCTTGCTGGGCCCATGGATTCCCAGATAGGCCTGAACAAAGAAACCAGGAATGCGGGTACCGGGCTGGGTTCAGGCAGGGAGAGGAGGAGACCGCAGGCCGAACGTGCCGCCTTGCGAGCGCAGGTTGGGCACGGCAAGGGCAGGGAGTGTGGATCGTCGCCTGGGAGAGATGGGGATGGCGAGACTCACCAATACTTGAGCCGCGTGAACCGCCTCACGGGCGCGACGCAATGACGAGGACAGAGTCCAGAGGATCGTGGAAGCGAAGGCAGCCACCATCAGCTGCAGTGGGCCGACTGTCGCGTGCCGTGGCGCCAGGATGACCTCGATTCCCGGCCAGCCAAGACCCGAGGACGAGGGCTCCGAGAAAGACGAGTGTACTCGTCAGAGTGGCGAGGACCGATCCGAGCGGCTGCATGTATGCGTGATGCGGCGCGGCGGCCATGACCGTCGCGAAATGCTGTCCGTACTCGATGCGGTACTGGATCTGATGGACGAGCCACTCCGCGCCAAGGGCGGTGACGCCAAAGAGAAGCAAGTTTGTCAGCGCGCCCCGCCATGTTGCCCAGCCGCAAACGCCAGGTACGAGCGCTTCAATCCGCGAGGCGCCGGATGGCCGAGGCTCGTAGTGTGGGCGGGTATTCATGGCGCGTACGCAACAGAATACACCCCGGCCAGAGGCCTTACTACTTCCCCTGTTGCGGTGCCTGGGCATCGCGAGGGCAAAGAGAATCTCGGCTTTAGCTGTAATTCCTCTCGGCGACGAATCGAGCGTACGCCATGGCGGATTCAGTCGCGTAGTGCACGCCGCTCTCGAGTGCGAGAAGAGCCTGATCTTTGCGAACTTCGAGAGTCTTCTCGACATATGTATGCGCGACGCGGGCCGCTCCCACCCAGGTGGCCGCGTGTGCCAGCCACTTGTATGTCGCCCACGGAATGTCCTCCGTGACGTCGTGCCACAGTCGCTCCTCGAATGCCAGGAGTTGTACTATAATCCTCTGCAAGGTGCCGGCGTGACGGGCCAGCTGGTGCTCCGTGAGGTCGTGCCGTAACTCCAGTTCGACCTCATCCAGACGCTGCAAGATGCGAGACAACTTCGGCTCCGACGTAAGCGCCTGGCTCACCCGCTCCAGGCCCGGTATCTCTGACGTTAGATCCGGCCAGTGGGCTCCATTCAAAGTCTGCTTGCGTGTCACGAATCCTCCATGTAGCGCAGTCTCACGCCGCCAGATTTTCGAGCCCATGCAGCCGCAGTATGCGCCAGAAACCGAGAAACGTCAATAGGTCGAGAGATGTATTCACGCGCATGAATCCGCCGACTCGGCCCAGCATTGCAGATGGAGTTGGTTGCGGTACTCAGGGGCGAGCAGAATCGTGGTCGTAGCGGCGTGCCGGTCCGTCACAACAATCACGGTCTCGCCCTGGACGCGATATGCACTCACGACCTCGCCACCGCGGTGCACACTCTGGAGCTCAGTCTGCGCTATGGCCGCTCGATTGGCCGCGACCGTCTCCTCCGCGACCTCCCCGAACTCGGAGCGCACGTGACGTGCCAGCAGGGTGAACGGACTTATGGTCGCCCGTAGACATGCTGTGCGAGCAACTGGGGTCACGAAAACAAGACCGTTGCAGAAGCCTCGCCTCTGCATGGCCAACCACGCCTCGATGTCGCCCCAGTTCACCGGCTGCAATCCTATCTGCCCGAACAAGGTGGGGAACGGTTCGTATTGTGGCACGACTATAGGGTACGTGTACAGGCCGGGGAAGCGCGGTGGAATCTAACCGGCCATAACGACACTTACTTGGTGTTGGTTGCGTTACCGTCAGTCAGAGTCCGGGTAGATGCATTGACAGGGGGACAGGACAGGCGGATACTGACTTGGCGCCGGCTTGTGCGTGGGGGTATCTTGTCGGCGCCTTCCCCGAAGACCTCGGTGCGGATAGCCTGCACTGAGGTCTTCTCAACACCGGCGACTGTCAAATCGAGGGAAGGAATGCCTCGTTCCAGGAGCGCTCGACCCCGGCTCGGCTTTCGGTGATGACCGCGTCTAGATTCCCTTTCCACAGGGAGTCCGGGACGTCGCCGGAGAAGATCTCGACAACGTATGGGTCGTCGAAGCCGGTCTCGTGAACTGTGCGTAAGAACGGCGAGAGAGGGATATCACCCTGGCCGACAATAAGCCGGTCCCGGTAGGAACGGGGCGTGCGCCAGTCGCTCAGCTGGACCACGAAAATACGGTCACCGCACTTGCGGACGGCATCGAGGATGTCCGCGTTCTGCCAGATGTTCCAGACGTCAAGGCAGACGCCAAAGTTGGGCCGGTCCACGGCCTCGACGACGCGCATACCCTGCTCGAGCGTCCAGATCGCGGACTCCACGTTCATGATGGTCGCATTGAGCGGCTCCAGCGCGACGCGCGCGCCGCGCTCCTGGGCAAAGTCCGCGAGTGCGCGATACTCCCTGGTGCACGCATCGAGGACTTCCTGCATGTTGCCGTTGGGAGGTATGCCGGTATTGGTCACGAAAGGCAAGCCGGCTGCGCGAGTGCCAAATCGATCGATGGTGTGACGGAAACGAGCCGTGCGGTCGGCCAGAGGTGTGGGCTCGGGCTGCGACTGACTCGGGAACAGTGTGCGAACGGCTGGTTGCACGGAGCTGATGGCAAGGTGGTGATGGTCGATGAGTGTCAGACGCGATCCAATGTCACCGTCTTCCAGCTTGAACTCGCAGATCTCGATCGCATCGACGCCGAGACGGGCGTATCGCTCCACATCTTGCTCGAATGTCCAGGGCCAGGTTGTGAACTCGCTGATACCGAACCGGTACTGTGGGTTTGACACAGCAGAATGTCTCCCTTCGAGTCGTCATGTAGCTGTCCTCGTGATGAAGTGCGAAGATCGTACCGTGATATATTTCATTGTAGGCGCAGAGCTTGAAGAGAGAGCATGAGAGGGAGAGGCGAAGCTAATGGCTAGACCTGGTCAGGCCACGACTATCGACCAGATCCGTGTCTCTGTGTACACGATACCGACCGACGCGCCGGAATCCGACGGCACCTATGTCTGGAATTCGACGACCATGGTTCTGGTCGAATCGACGGCAGCCGGCATGTGCGGCCTTGGCTATACGTACGCCGACGCCGCTACGGCCCGCCTGATCACGGACACCCTGGTTCCCGTGGTGCTGGGGCGCGACGCCATGGACGTTCCGGACTGCTGGGAAGCCATGGTGCATGTGATTCGCAACCTGGGACGACCCGGCATAAGCTCGATGGCGATAGCCGCCGTCGACGTGGCTCTGTGGGACCTGAAGGCCCGGATCCTCGACCTGTCGCTGCTGACCCTGCTGGGGGCCGTCCGAGATGCGGCGCCCGTCTATGGGAGCGGTGGCTTCACCTCCTACTCGGACGAGCAGCTTCGGGCACAGCTGGGCGGATGGGTGTCCAAGGGCATCCCGGCCGTCAAGATGAAAATTGGCACGCATCCCTCCGATGATCTTCGACGAGTGGCTGTGGCTCGCGAGGCAATTGGTCCAGAAGCCGAGCTTTACGTTGACGCCAACGGCGCTTACACGCGGAAACAGGCACTGGCCCAGGCGGAAGCCTTTCGGGAGTACGGAGTCGTGTGGTTCGAGGAGCCGGTCTCCTCCGACGATCTGGAGGGGCTGCGACTGATTCGCAACCGAGCACCGTCCGGGATGGACATCGCCGCAGGCGAGTACGGGTATGACCTCTGGTACTTTCGACACATGCTCGAGGCCGGTGCCGTGGACGTGCTTCAGGCGGATGCCACGCGCTGCGCCGGGATTACAGGTTTCATGCGCGTCGGTCCGTTGACCGAGTCTCGGAGTTTGAATCTTTCTGCGCACTGCGCCCCCTCCATCCACGTGGCCGCGTGCTGCGCCACTCCACGCATACGCCCCATGGAGTATTTTCACGACCACGTGCGCATCGAGCACATGTTCTTCGACGGAACTCTGACACCCGTCGACGGAGCTCTGCGTCCTGACCGATCACGACCCGGTCTGGGGTTGGAATTCAAACGAGCCGATGCGGCGCGGTATGCCGTCTAACGACGCCGCAGACGTGCCGACGTGGGAACATGACATGTCCGACACACGGCCGCAGCCTACACACCATCGTCCCGACGAAGATCACGCCTCGATCCCGGACGTGGAAGACCTGTTCGACGTCGCCATGGATGAGACGGACTTCATGAGTGCCCAGTCCTTCCCGTGCAGTGATCCTCCACCTTCTCCGTCGGCGATTGCACCGGGTCAGGGCCCTGGAGAGCGCTCACCCTCGGACTGACCCTGCCATGGCGTCGGCTCCCGGAAACACACGGTCACATAGTTTCACCTCTCGTGGGCATCGTCACTTGACATTTTTCTGTAGGGGCGTGGCCTTGTCCCTTGTTCCCGCCCTCCTGCGCTCTCCCATTAGCAGATCCTCACGCGCACGGTGACATCGTTGCCCCTCCGCGGCCTCTGGTTACCGTGCCCCAGAACCAGACACACGAACAACCCGATCCCGCGGGCGTTCCGTCTGGGCATTCCGTGCCGTTCGCAAGGTTGACAGGCGCGATGCGGAGGCCATCCACCCGTGCGTTTCGGGACGTGCTAGTTGGTGGCGCCAGACCGCGGCGACGCTACCGTGCGCGGGAGGAACGTGTCAAAGGGCAACGTGGGAGGGCGGGCACAAGGACACCGGGAGCCGCGTCAGGCCCACGAAGTAGAAGATCGATCCCAACCCGATCATCGCGCCAATTCCTATACTCTTGACCATGCGGAGTCCCGGCTTGGGAAGATGTCCCTCAGAGACCAGCCCCGCGCCGGCGACGAGCAGCATGCCGGTAGCAAGTAGCGCGTTCAGCTCGGTTGCATCGAGTGTCCGGAGGGCCGGCTTCTCGAGGAAGGTGCTCACCCCGACCAGTGCAACATATAGCCCAAGAATGCCGAAGGCCAGGCCTCGGTGGTTTGGTTGAACCGCGCTTCCAGACGTCTGAACCGCGTGTCGGGCCGGAGCCCTGGCCAGGGCCACCGCTCCGATGACGGTGATGATCAGGGCCGCGATTTTGAGGAGTGTTAGGGCCTCGTGGAGGACCGCCACGCCGAGCAAAACCGTGACGACGATGTACAGGTTGGCCACGGATACGACCACCGGCGTGGGAAGATACTTGAGCGTGAGACAGTAGCAGACCGCACCCGCCCCGGCAAGCACCCCAATGCCCAGACCGGCCAGGAGCGAGGAAGGTGAGGGCATGCCGATGCCGTGAGTCGCGAGAAACGCGGCGAGGGCCAGGGCCTAGTTGCCGGTACGAGTCAGAACATTGAGCTGGAGGGCATCGAAACCGCGACCACCCGGGCTCTCCAGGAACGAGGCGACGCCGACGAGGAGAACGTACATGCCAATGGCGGCCAGCGAGATCACCATGGTCCGCTCATCGCCTCCGATACCTGCGCCCGTTCCCTTCCGACCGCATGTTTTCTACGTCCCTACTTTTCGACTTCTGCCGATCTCCTTCGCGCCAGTCCCCACGCAGCGCCACCCAGCGCGAGGCCGGCGCCGAGCAGCGCGGCTCTTGTTCCAGCTCGTCCCGGGCGCGTTTCCGCGTGCAAGCCATCGCGATCGCTCTCGCTCGATTGCTCGCCGTCACGCATGGCGAGCTGGAGCACCTCGGCCAGATGAAGCGCCCGGCGGGTCGTGGTCTGGGCGATCTGCTCGCGGCAGCTGAAGCCGTTTGTGATGATCAGGGTGTCGTCGGAGGAGTCACGAACCGCCGGCAGCAGCACTCGCTCTCCGCATTTGATGGAGACGTCGTAGTGATCTCGCTCGAACCCGAAGGCGCCGGCCATTCCGCAGCAGCCGGAATCCAGCACCTGGTAGTCGAGACCCATCTTCTCCAGGACTACTTCCTCGTCGGCCATGGTCATGATGGCTTTGTGATGGCAGTGGCCCTGCACCAGAGCCGTGCGCCGCAGCGTCGGTGGCTGGTAGCCATCCGCGTGTTTCATGAGGAATTCACTGAGCAGGAAGGATTGTTGGCAGAGTCGCTTCGCGTCCTCGTCGTTGGGGAAGAGATTGACCAACTCGTCACGGAAGACGGCAAGGCAGCTCGGCTCCAACCCAACGAGCGGGATACCCGCCCTGATCTGTGGCTCTAACGTGTCCAGGATTTGGCGTAGCTGGCGTCTAGCTTGATCGAGGAATCCATAGTCATAGAGCGGCCGGCCACAGCACAGCGAACGCTCCGGCACCAGCACCTGATAGCCCGCCGCTTCGAGCACCTCCACCGCTGCCTTGGCCGTCCCCGGGAAAAAGTGGTTGTTGAAGGTGTCGGGCCAGAGGATGACGGCAGGCAGTGCCGGATCGGCGCTGGGGCGCTCGAGGAACAGCTCCTTGAACGTGCGGGGGGCGAAGGCCGGCACGTGCCGTTGTAGAGCGATGCCGGCGGCGCGCTTGGCGAGCACACGAAGCAGGGGCGCGTGCGTGCTGAAGTTGACCAGCGCCGGCATGTGGGAGGCCAGCCGTGCCCACCAGTAGATCAGGCCCATGCTGTAGGCGACCACCGGGCGCAGCCGGCCGGCGTAGTAGTG
>QHBP01000371.1 GCA_003244175.1 Chloroflexota bacterium
CCCCGCCGGCGTCGACGGGACGGCCGTCCGCCGGGCGTTGCCGGTCGCGGCTGTCGTCGCCCATTCGCGGCACGGCGGCCCCCGACAGCGGCATCCATGGCGTGAAGCGCCCCGATGCCTGCGACCCGGCCTTCGCGTTCGACGTGCTCGAGGAGTGGCCGATAGAGATCCTGTCCCTCGCGCCCGGTCATGGTCTCGATATCGCCGACCACGACCAGGAGCTGCTTCGCGCGCGAGATCGCCACGTTGAGCCGCTGCGCCTTCTTCAAGAATCCAATCCGCTCGGCCTCATTGCTGCGCACCAGGCTCAGAATGACTACGTCGGCCTCCTCGCCTTCGAAGGCATCGACGGTGTCGACCGCCAACCCGGGGAGCGCCACCATGCGCAGCTCGCGGCGCAGCTGGGTCACCTGATCCTGGTACATCGCGATGACCGCGACCCGGAGCTGGTCCTGCCCCAGCCGCTGGAGGTGGCGGACCACGCGGCCCACCGCCTCGATCTCGGCGCGGTTCGAGATGCTGCCCGAACCACCCTTCTTCTCTCGCCCACGAATCGTCAGCCAGGTCAGGTTTCGGTTGAAGGGCCATGGCAGTGGCGAGCGCAAGGCGGCCATCTCGGGCGAGTTGCGCAGCCGCCCATCGTAGGAGGCGACCGAGACATAACTCCCGATCGGCGCCGCCATGCGGTACTGCTCATCGAGCATTACGACGTTGGTCTCCGGGACGACCGCCCAGCTGAGCTCGAAGAAGCTCGCGTCGCGGACCAGGGTCCTCGCCTCTTCGCCCTCGACCGGGAAGGCGGCAGCGCTCTCGTCGAGCACCGGTGGTAGCTGACGGTGGTCCCCGACCAGTAGCCAGCGGGGCGCCAGCCGCAGCAACGGCAGCGTCTCGGTGAAACGCACCTTGTTGGCCTCGTCGAGGATCAACCAGTCGAACATCTCCGCTTCCTTGCAGGCGAGCGCGATCCGGTTGACGGTGCCGAAGACCACGTGAGAGGTCCGCACCCGGGGGTCGTCGGCCTCCACGACGCTGGCCCGAAACTTCGGGTCGACCTTTTCCGGCTCGGCGATCCGCACCATGCGTAGCGAGTCGATGCCCTGCAGGCGCTCCTGCGCGTTGTCGACCGCGGTATTGGCATGCGAGCTCACCAGGATCCGCACATTGGGATCGCGCGCGACCAGCTCACGGACCGTCTCGACGATCGAGGTCGTCTTGCCGGTGCCGGGTGGGCCCTGGACCAGTTGCATGCTGCCGGGGAAGAGATTCACCGCGCTGAGCACGGCCCGTTGCTGGCTCGGGTTCAGCCGCTCGTCGAAGGGAGTCATTTCGGCGTTGCCGGGCGGAAGCACCTCATCCGGGGCGATCAGCAGCGCCGCAACCCGGCGGAGGCTGATGTCGCCGTTGGGGAAGCCATTGAGGGTTCGCTGCTGGACCTCGACGACGGCCGTGATCGGTTGCGGCCGGATCGTCCCCGGTCCGAGCACGCCCTCTTCGCGAAGCTTGACCAGCCAGCGGCGGCCGCCGCCCTCGCCGTGCAGCAACGAGCCTTCGCGTTCCGCGCCGTGGCCGGCCTTGATGATGACGCGGTCGCCTTCCTTGAAGCTCCCGCGGCGCGCCAGGACGATCAGCGCCCCGGCGGCTCGGTCGCCATTCGTCGACCCGCAAACGGTGCATTTGGCACCGTTGACCTGCAGGCTGTCGCACTTGCTGCAGACGAACCCCTCGGTTTCGACCTCGTATGGGCGCGCGTCCTGCTCCGCCTGCCAGGCGAGAATCTTGTCTCGCTTCGGGGGATTGTAGTCTCGCACCTTCACCTGCGCGAGGAGGGCTCGCGAATCTTCCTCGCCGTGCTCCGGCTGCTTGGCCAGCAGCTCAATGATGTCGTCGTCACCCTTAAAGTGCCGAGCGATCATGACAAAGACGAGCCGTCCGTAGTGCCCGATGTCCGTACCCGACTGCAAGGCGTCGAGCAAATGAGCCATCATCGGCGACTGCCGCAGATCCTCGCTGCGCCCGTCGTCCGAATTCACCTGGTTGCGTCCTTGTTGAGTCTGTGCCATGTCTTCCTCCTTTCGATTTAGAACATGTGTTTTAGTGCAGGATGTGTGCCAGGGAGGCCGTGTTCGGACCCCGGTGGTCCGCTCAGGGTGCCGCACATCGCCGGGTGGCATGTCACCGCTGACGCAGGTGCGATCCACGCTACGACACAATCATCTTCAGATGGATCGTCTCACCATCCACGTCTAGGGCGCGTGGTCCCTCTCCGGCTGTCCGGTACCGGCATCTCTTGCCTCGGTAACATCCATGCCTCCGTGGGCGACACCGCGACAACGGCGCCTACATACGAAGGACCGGCCGGAGAGGGACCACACGGCCTACACGGGGTTGGTCAGAAGATCTCTCCACGAGGGAGAGGATGATGAACGAATGTCAGGCCACCAGTAACGTTCCTGCCGGCGTCCACAGAATGTAGGCTGTGTGGTCCCTCTCCAGCTGCTCGGTAGTAACATCTCTCGCCTCGGTGACGTCCATGCCCCCGTCGGCGACACCGTGACAAGCGGCGCCTACGTGCTACGGACCAGCCGGAGAGGGACCACACGGCCTACATGTCTGAGAGGGCATGCTACTCCAAGCTGGAGAGCGGACACACGGCCTACACGCTGTGGCCGCGGGCAGGCATGTTACGGGAGGCACCGAACACCTCCCTCAGCTCCCCCTTTTCTCCTTCACGGCATCCCGATCCGCGTACACCAGAGACAGCAGCGCATCACCGCATTGGCTGATGCCCGACGCGGACATCATGGCGAGAAACGGCCGCGTGTATCGGGGGAAGAGGTGCAAGGAATATGTCAGCAGGGCGGCGACCCACGTCCCGATGCAGGTGGGGCAAAGCAGCAGACGGCCCAAAGAAAAGCGCAGTCCCTCACCTTCGGGCTGCCGGTATGTCTCCGTCTCTTCCACCACGGGGTCTCGTACCACCTTCGTGATTTCATCCTCGGATATCGTCTTCGAAAGCCGTAGAGTCGCGATGCTCAGGAGGGCCACATCCAGAGCTGAGACCTGCTCTAGAGGGTGCCGGGACCGCCGGTACAGCACAAGAAATGCGCCGAACATTGCCTGAAAGACGACGATCAAGGCTGCGTAATAGGGGTAGCTTCCTTTTTGTTTCGACTGTGAGGGAGGCGTTGGCCGTTCCCGCAGAATTGCGTCTTGCTCGGTCATGGACCCCTCCGGCTAAGAAAAAAGCGCTTGGGGAAATCGCTCAGGGAAATGCTCTTTGGAAGGTAGCAACAGTCTTCTCACCGATACGCGGGCAGCATCCGCCCCAGGGAAATTATACTCAGGCAGATGAAGCCCGTACGACGCGTCGTGATTCGCGACAAGCATCCCGTCTTCGAGCGCGAGCTAATAGAGCTGCGGCCCAATCGGGCCGTCTTGGCCGTGGCGACATTCGCGCTGCTGGTCCAGATCTTCGCGGTGACTCAGGCGGCCATGGCGCTGGGCAACCGGGTGGGCTGGTTCGAACACGTGCTCTGGTCGGGTGTCGCCTGTCTGTGGCTCGCGCTCGGAATCCTGGTGTTCCTGCAGCGCCGTGCCCACCACGCGGGCCGGCTCTTCCTTCTCTGCTCGTCGGCCGGTGCAATCTGGCTGGGAATGGGCACGTTCTCCGGCGTCAACATGGTCGACGCCCTGCTCTACTCGGCGGGTTACCTGCTTTTTCCGCCGCTCCTGTACGCATTCTCTGAGGCGTATACGGAGCAGCGACCATGGAGACACCGTGATCTCCTGTTCTACGTGCCGCCACTGGTGCTCATCTGGCCGATGGCGCACGACTACGTTGCGGGCCCGAAGTCGCTGTTGTGGCGCCTCGCTATCATCTTGGCGCCCCTGTACCTGGTCGCGGCAATGGCCCGGACCGCACGTGACATGTACGGCGCGACCGCCCCGGAGCGACAGGCACAGCTGCGCGCTCTGCTTTTTGGGCTCGTTGCCGGAACGGTGCCCGCCATCTTCACCTTTGGCATCCCGCTTGTCCTCTATTCCACTCCCCCCATTCCTACGGGCTGGTTGCCTTTGCTGGTCCTGCTTTTCCTCGTGGCCATGAGCTACGCGGTCCTACTTTTCGAGTTCAGCGAAGCCGATCTGATCGTGCGGCGCGGTGTTGTCTACGGCGTGCTGACCATGGGAATCCTTGCTGTGTACGGCCTGCTCGGTGTGGTCCTTGCGGCTAGCGGCGCATCCGTGCAAAATCCGGGAGGCGCTCTGGCCTTTGTTGGTGCGACGATCGTGATTGGAAGCGCCTTCACTCCGATCCGGCGTTCTACCCGGCGTCTCGTCGACTGGCTGCTCTATGGCCAGCGCCGGGATCGATGGCACGCGCTGCAGGCCTTCAGCGAGCGCCTGGCGACCGTTATGCAGCCTGAAGATTTGGGTGAAGTCGTGACGCGTGAAATGGTGACCACACTTCACCTGCGTGGCGCTTTCGTGCTATGGCGCACTCCCGACGGCGCCTACGAGCTCCGGAATCGCAGTGTGGTGCAGACCGCCCGCAGGAATCCGCTGCCCGAAACGCTTTCTCTGGAGCCGCAGCTGGTCGAGGCGGCTCTCGGCAGCCCGACCGCTCCGTTGCTCCTGATCCATGCTCGTCCGCTGACCGCGGCGCGTCGCGAGAGCGTTCCGCACGACTACCGGACTCTCGACAGCTTCGGAGTGGCGCTCGCGATCCCCCTGCAGACCAGATTCAGCCTCGAAGCCGTCCTGTGCCTGCAGGGAAAACAGGCGCACGACGCCATCGACGGTGACGATCTCGAGCTTCTAGCGCCCGTGATTCGGCAGGCGTCGGCGGCTCTCGACAACGCGCTGCTCTTTGCGCGGCTGCAGGAAAAGGTGGAGGAAGTGCGTCATGCGTACGTCCGGATCGCTCGCGAGCAGGAGGCGGAGCGCGGCCGGCTGGCGCGCGAGCTCCATGACGGCACTGCCCAGGAGCTCGCCAATCTCATCACGCTCGCCACCGTCGCGGAGCGGCAGATGAACGGCCACGGGGCCTCGCATGAGACTCTCGACCGCCTCCGCCGGCAGGCCGAGGATGCTTATCAGGGCGTGCGGCGAGCGAGCTACGCGCTACGTCCGGTTATGCTCGACGACTTTGGTTTGGAACCGACCCTCGGGCGCTTTCTCGAGGGCTTTCGTGACGCTACCGGTATTGGTGTCGAGTACGCGCATTCGGTCGCTGTCCCGCTTACCGACGACGTGGAGCTGGCTCTCTTTCGGGTGGCCCAGGAGTGCATGGAGAATGTCCGCAAGCACAGCCACGCGTTGCGCGTCGAGGTTGAGCTGCGGCATGAGGACGGAGCGGTGACCCTCACCGTCCAGGACGATGGACATGGCATGTCCGAGCAGGCGCGGCGGGGCATCGGCCTGGCGGGGATGCGCGAGCGCATTGACGCCGTCGGGGGAGACATCCGGGTAGAAACGGCTCTCGATCACGGTGTCCGCG
>QHBP01000349.1 GCA_003244175.1 Chloroflexota bacterium
CGCTCGCGACCAAGACAACGCCCACCGACAGACGGATCACGGATGGGCGAGACATGGATCGGTCCCTTCCAAGCGCCGAGGCGCATCATCGCGCCCAACGATTTACACCAGCAGCATACACAGCTTTAACCGTTCTTGCACGCATTTTTCCCTCGGGACGCCGTTGGGTGCGGACGCGATAGCATGAATCGTCATGGCGACTGCGTCCACCATCACTCCGCTGGCGGAAAATGTGTACGCCATCAACGCGCCCTGCGAGGCCGAGATCGACGTGCGGGCGCTCTTGATTTGCGGGCGCGACGCCTCCGTTCTCCTCGACACCCTGTTGTGCCCCGCTGATCTCGAACCGGCACGGGAGGTCGTGGAAAGCGCGGGCCGGCCTCTCTTTATCGTCAATTCCCATGCGGACTGGGATCATTGGTGGGGCAACGCGGCCTTTCCGGACGCGCCGGTCATCGCCCACCTACTGACGAGGGAACGTCAGCGGCGCGAAGGCGCACGGACGCTCGCCTCCGTCCGCCGCAAGGACCCCGAGAAGTTTGCGGGCGTCGCCCTTCGGCCGGCGACTATCGCGTTCGCCGGCAGGCTCGATCTCGATCTTGGCGATCTGTGCGTCGAGCTGCATCATCTTCCGGGTCACACGAAAGACTGCATCGTCGCCTACATACCGGAGAGGCGACTTCTCTTCGCCGGCGATGCGGCCGAAGATCCAATTCCTCTCCTGAATGAAGGGTGGTGCGAGACGTGGGCAGGCCAGCTCCTCGCCTGGGTGGATCGTGCGCGCACGGTCGTGCCGGCACATGGAACGGTTAGCGGCCGCGACCTCTTGCGCAGCAATGCCGCCTATCTACAGTCCTTGCAAGCTCACGACGGCAAGCAGCCTCCAGAGCTCGTCAATGCCAGCCCTTTCTACCGGCGCGCCCATCGCCGCAACGTGAAACGGGCTGGGGCGTAGGCGCTAGCCATCTCCGGGGGGCGCCGGCGCAGCACCGTACACCCGGTCGTGGACAGCCGCGATGTTTGGCGAGGACCAGCCCTGCGGCTTGATGCTCTTCCCGCCGTCGGTCGCTGCGATTTTCCGCAGATTCGCCTGATGCACCTCCTCAAAGAATGGGTCCAGGTCGACGCCCATCTCGACCGCAGCGCCATAGGTGACGTACAGCAGGTCCACAAGGGCGTCGATCATCTCGAACCATTCGTGACGAGCGGCGGCGTCGCGGAACTCTCCTGCCTCCTCATCGATTAGCCGGCAACGGAGTTCGATGCGCTGCGGAGAAAGCGACGTCGGTTTTTCCGCTGCTGGAGCGCCCATCGCGCGATGAAAAGCCGCTACCAGGTTCTGCTGGCGGTGCATCAATGATCCTCCTGGGCAGAGTATATGGCCAGATAGAAGCCCTACTCGCCTCGGGAGGAAGTCCCAGGATCGGTGCGACTGGTCTCGCGACATCCTCCATCGGGCCCTTCACGCCCACGCGCCCGGGCACACGCACTCCACGGACCCCTTGGGCACGCATCGACTTCATCCTCACCTCACGACAAATGGCGGAAAATCTTTGCCACTGTGATGTCGTCCCGAGACAGGAGATGGAAGATGCTTCCAATCACCTTCCGATCTGGGCGACGTTCCCGTTGACTGGGGGGCGCCGCCAGATACTGAGGTAGGTTCATCACCACTGAGTGACTGCGACCGTTGGGTAGTGGGTCAGTTTGAGTTAAGGAATTGTGGCGGCGGCGGGTGCTAAACTGGAATCGCGTAACAGGGGTTTGTCCTGTACAGATGAGGCGATGGATGATAGCCTGTTGTAGGCGTGGCGTTGTCAGAATTTTTTTCTTTCTGATTGGCCTCTGAGGTACGGGTCCGGGGATACGGACTTGCCGGGTTGAGGGCTAATAACCTCGTAAAAGGACTCCCAGGCAGCTCAGAGGCCATTCGCTTTATGGCTAGGTGTGCTCCCTGAGTACGGGCTGGATGAGGTTGCTGTAGCAAGGGTTACCGTACTTGTGGCGGAAGGCAACCGCTCCTGCCATCATGTCAGCCACTTGAAGCCCGTCTTCGTGCTTTGAGTCGCGAACAGCAACCTCCCTGACGACTCGTGCGCCCGACGCGCTGTCACTGTTGAGGTGGTTTCTGAGGTCTGTGATAAAACGCTGTTTGGCTTTCTTGTCCTGTCCCACTTCATCGATGATTACAAGGTTGGCGAACTGGCCGACTAGCGCCTCTCTCAGTACTCGCCGTACAGCAAACTGATAAAGATTGGGTTTGATCTCGGCGTAAGGGATCGCGATGTGAGCCTTCACGATTACCAGGCTGTGCACTTTGAGAGGGAGATTCATCATCGCGCTGAAGAACCGTCTGGCATTTGCGTCCCTCGTGTCCTCAAACTTGATTTCCTGCCATACGGTCCAAGCCCGGTCCTCACGAAAATCCCGAACTGCTTCTTCGAGAGCCAGGTAATCGTTCACCAGAACCGCCGCAATACAGCGGTATGGACTGGATCGCCCGCCCCTCTTACCTAGTCGCATGCCAGGGTCACCAGAGTCATCAACATAGATGCGCATTGTTCCACAAGTAGCCTAAATCACCGCAATACGTTCTCGACATTGTCCGGCTACGTGGAACCGGTGGAGGGCTTCTTGGCAGAGTGAGCGTCGAGAGCAGTACCAGCTTCCAACCAGTCAGAAGCGCCCCGAGAGTTAAGATTCAACTTGACCCACTATCTCATTCTGCTCTTCCTTGACGTCCGCTTGGTGGACCGCTATGCGGGTCCTCCACGTCGCAACACCCGGCACCAGGTACTCCACGGACCACGCATGGGCGCGCATCGACTTCATCATCACCTCACGGCAAATGGCCGAAAATCTCCGCTGCTGTGAGGTCGGGTCACGAGACAGGAAGTGGAGGGTGCACCCGGTCACCTTCCGATCCGGGCGACATTCCGCTGAGCGACGAGCGTCGCGAGAGGCAGGGATCGATTTGATCACCACTCAGTGACTGCGACCTGTGCTTGAGAACGCTTTCGCAGAAGACCTGACGTATCATGAGAACATGCGTGACGCGAACGGACGCCACCGAAACAGACCACGGACTCCGGCTTGACAAGACCGCTTTTGCGACCGCTAGTCATATGCGAACTCGCGGCCTAGCTGCTCAACCTGGGCATCGCGCCATGAGCGCAATTCTAAAAGTTCCCGAAATCACGGTCTATTTCTGGATCGTTAAATTGCTGACGACCGCTATGGGCGAGTCGACGTCAGACTATCTGGTGTTCCAGATCAACCCATATGTTGCCGTGGTTCTCGGATGTATTGGTCTGGCTATTGCGCTGATACTGCAGTTCGCGGCACGCCGATATGTGGCAGGGCCCTACTGGTTTGCGGTCGCTATGGTCGCCGTTTTCGGCACCATGGTCGCTGATGTAGCACACGTTGTGCTACATATTCCGTACCTGGTGTCCACTGCTTTCTTTGCGTCAAGTCTTGGCATTGTCTTCGTTGTCTGGTATGCCAACGAAAAGACGCTTTCCATCCATAGTATCTATGCCGGTCGCCGTGAGATGTTCTACTGGGCCACCGTCATGGCTACATTCGCGCTGGGCACTGCTGCAGGAGATATGACCGCGTCAACCCTGGGCTTAGGTTACTTTCCCTCGTTTGTACTCTTTGCGGTGTTATTCGCCATACCGGCTCTGGCTTATTGGCGGTTTGGTCTGAACGAGATTGTTGCCTTCTGGTTTGCGTACGTCGTGACCCGGCCGCTCGGGGCTTCGTTTGCCGACTGGTTGGGCAAGCCGTATCTCGGCGGTCTCGGGCTGGGTGACGAAAAGGTCGCCGTAGTCTTGACGATCTTGATCATCGGCTTCGTCGGCTATTTGACGGTCTCTCGCCTGGACATTGGGGACGAACAGAAACCGGCAGTAACGACGTAATCCTCTGCCAACTCGGCTTGCTGGCGCACCATCTCAGCCTTGGCACTGGGGACCATGCCTTCGAATTGGGCGTGGCATCTCTCACTGGGGGAATCAAGAGCTGCGACTGGGAGCTTACCGGCCTGTGTCCTCTCCAAGCGCGTGGACGACAGTTTCGTTTGGTGTCATGGCCCTGCCGAGCATCCAGGCTGCTTGGAATGACTCGCTCCCCATTCGGTCTCGAGCAATGGCACGACTACGCTCGACGCTGGTTTCATCGGAGGGGGACAGCGAGGCACCTATTTTTTCGATCAACCCGGCAATCGCGCCCAGCAGACGTGCGGCCCTATCGGGCCGCTCTTCCGCCATCACGTCCGCCAGTCCAGCTAGACATTCCGCCATGCCCCGTCTGTCTCCCGGTTCCTGAAACAGCAGGAGCGCCTCCGCGAAGAAATCCGTTGCCCGCCGCTCATCCCCCTGCTCGTGAGCAACATAACCAAGGTTGTGGAGGACGCTGGCGCGGCCGTCTCTGACTTGAACCTTTGCAAAGAGTCGGAGACTTTCCCGGTAATACGCGGCAGCCCGCGAAATTCAAGACCGCCCCCCGATAGCCTCCCTGCACCGGAATGACTTCTCCCGTATCGACACCGATACCGACCTCTAGCGGAAGGGAGGGATCGCGCACGATTTCCCGGGCAAATTGTCCCTGGAGTCCAATGGCGGCCCGCAGGGCACTTCGAGCGGAGTCAAAAACGGCGGGCGCCTCATCGCCGCGGAGCTCGATCAATTCTCCATCGTAAGCCTCCACACCCTCGTTTACGACGACGGCAAACCTGTGGGCAAGCTCGGCGCCTGCCTCGTCACCATGCTCCTCCGTGAAGGCGGTGTATCCGCGAATATCGGCGATCAGGACGGTGAAGAGGCGCGCGCTGCGCGGAGTCAGGGGATGACGACGCCGGGAGATCGTTCCCTCCAGCGCATTCCGCTGTTCCTCGGTCAGGCCCAGGGCGCGGACCAGCAGTGAGACTGTTTCCCGGTGCGGCCGTGTTTTTGCGCCCCGCTCCAGATCGCTGATGCCTCGAACGCTGAGGCCTGCCTGCTCGGCAAGCTCCTCCTCCGTCAGGCTCGCCGCGACGCGATACTGCTTGAGCATCCTGCCAAAGGAGACAGCGGCGGTTCCATCGTTGCTGTCGGATGACTCCATCGTTGCGCCTCTGCCTCCGCGATATTACCAAGTAGGCGCGCCCTGCGCACCATCTTCGGGTTCCGTAATCGCGTGGGTTATTTGTGTCATCGTGCCTGGTCGAACGCGTTCTTCTGGTAGAGGATGGGACTCGTCAGACAACGTCAATGCACTCAGTGGAGGTTCTGCAATGACCGACGAAGTTAACAAAGACATCGTGCGACGACTTCTGGAGGAGGGGTTCAATGCGGGAAACCCGGACGCGTTCGACCGGTACCTGGCGGACGACTTCGTTCACCACGACCCCGTCAACCCAGACATCATCGATCGCGAAGGCCTGAAGCACTACTGGGCAGGCATCTGTTCCGCCTTCCCCGATCGCCAGGTTGTGGCGGACGAGCTGATCGCCGAAGGGAGCAGGGTGGTGAAGCGAGCAACCTTTCGAGGCACGCAAACCGGACCGCTTCCCGGCCTCCCGCCGACCGGCAAAGCGGTCACGATGAGCGGTGTTGGGGTCTATCGAATCGAGGACGGGCGTGTGAAAGAGCTGTGGTTCCTGGTGGACACGTTTGGTATGTTGCAGCAATTGGGCGCCATTCCGCAGCCGGAGGCAGTACCGGCTTAACGCCTTTTGATGGCCGGACGATCGGCCCGGACGCCCTCTGGGCCACCAGCCATCGTCCGGCAGGCTTTACGAGTAGTCTTCGTGCTTCAGTCAAGCCAAAGGGAGAGAAACATGAGTGAGACGGGAGTGTTGGACCTTCACGCGCTGCACTCGAACGATTTGCAGCTCGAGCATCTGTTCATGGTCGCGCAGGAGGAAGGGGATCAGGTCCGAAGCGCCTGCTCCAGGGCCGGAATCGTGCCTGGCGCGCGAGTGATAGACATCGGATGTGGCCCTCTGGGTGCACTTCTGGAATTGACCGACATCGTGGGACCCGAAGGCACGGTCGTAGGCCTCGATACCAGTGCCGAGTTTCTGGAAACTGCCCGCCAGATTCTGGCGGTCCGCGGATTGGAGGACCGAGTCCCACTGATTCAGGCCGACATCAACTCCATGAACGTGGAAGACCTCTCCGCACTGCGCCCTTTTGACGCTGCGTACCTCCGCAACGTTCTGTTTCACCAGGAGGATCCGGCGCAGACACTGCGGCAGGCCGCGTCAATCCTAAGTCCCCATGGATGGGTGTTGGCGCAGGAGTTGATCGACGATGCTCGCTACCCCTGGTTCGACCCACCGGTGCCGGAGGCGGAGAAGGCGATGGCGATGTTCTTCGCGGCCCTGGGAGCATGGGGACGATCACCGGACGTCGCCCGGCGTATGCCGGCGGTTTGCGCTGAAGCCGGGTTGGTGATCGTGGAGCAGCGCGGCTCTATGCACATGGAGAGATCTCCAGGGCTTGCTCTCAAGATCGCCTGGAACGTGCTCTCCTTGGTGCGAGGAGGTTTCGTCGAGCTGGGACTGACCTCGAACGAAGAGGTAGAGGAAATGCTGGCGGCCATAGATGCGGCGCAGCACAAGGAGTTCCACGGGTATCTGCCCTACCTGACAATGCAGACCATAGCCCGGGTGGCATAGATCGCCCGAATCGTCTCCACGGGTGCGCTCCAAGCCTTCCTGAGTAAGATAGCCGAGCGGGGCCAGTCCGGAGGTTACCCAACGGGACCCGCTCCGTTCGGCTGGACGTTGATGACAACGAAATCGTACTGCCGGCCGCGAGGCACGCTCCCCACGCATTCTCTGCGATGCACGTCGGGTCGGCTTCCGTTCCAAGCGCGGAATATGCACATGGTGATGGTCTCTCGCGGCAACTAGTGTAGTAGAGGAGGCCGATGGCATGGACAACACCGCCAAACCTGCCGGCCCGCCCAGC
Source organism: Chloroflexota bacterium (assembly GCA_003244175.1). GTDB lineage: Bacteria > Chloroflexota > UBA5177 > UBA5177 > UBA5177 > QHBP01. The sequence continues at coordinate 6,963 of QHBP01000349.1, forward strand.
GAGGGGACGGCCACATCGCTCAGAGACGTCGCGCACGTCTTCCTGTTACTGGGATTCATCGGGTTTGGCGGCCCCGCCGCCCACGTGGCCCTGATGAGGCGAGAGATTGTGCAACGGCGGCAATGGGTCACGGAAGAGCGCTTCTTGCAGATGTTCGCCGCTTGCAATTTGATTCCCGGGCCCAGCTCCACCGAGCTCGCGATCTACCTTGGATACCGGCGAGCCGGTTGGCGAGCAATGGTGCTGGCAGGCGGACTGTTCATCTTGCCGGCGATGGCAATGATGCTGGGAATCGCGTGGGCGTACACGCGATTCGGGACAACCCCGGCGGCGCGCGCCATTCTCTATGGCGTGCGTCCTGTGATCGTGGCCGTGGTTCTGTGGGCGCTCACCGAGCTTGCGCGGAAGGCCTTATCTCGGCGACTACTCGCTGTGGTGGCTATCGCCGTTTTTGCCCTCGCTCTGCTCAACCTCAATCCCATCCTCCTCCTGTTTGTCGCCGGGGCCGGAGCGGGCTTGATTCGTCTCGTCAGAGATCGCGGGAGTGTGGCACCATCTCTGGTAGCGCCGCTGATGCTTGGAGGCGCGTGGCACCAGGTCGGTCGATTGCCCCTCCTGTTTCTGACATTTCTCAAGATCGGCGCCGTCAGCTTTGGCAGCGGCTATGTGTTGCTTGCCTTCTTGCACGCCGACTTCGTGCATACATTGCACTGGCTCGCGGACAAGCAGCTCGTCGACGCGGTCGCGATTGGACAGGCCACGCCCGGCCCCGTTTTTACGACGGCCACCTTCCTGGGCTATCTGTTCGCGGGCGTGCCCGGCGCCCTCCTGGCCACGCTGGCCATCTTCTTGCCCGGCTTTCTGTTCGTCCCGTTCCTGGATCGACTAATAGACGCGACGCACCATCGTCCCTGGATGCGGTCTCTCCTCGACGCCGTCAATGCCGCCGTGCTCGGCTTGATCGCGGCGGTGACGGTTACCGTGGCCAGGGCGGCCCTGACCGATGCCGTGACTATCATCGTCGCCCTCATCGCCTTCGCGATCTTGCTCCGCCGGCCATTGGCGTCGCCGGTTTTGGTTGTGGCGGGGGCGGTCATCGGGCTGACGGTTAAGCTGCTCGTGTAGAGCAGTCGAGACGACGGAGGTCAGTCCCACATGCACTGTGGCGCACTACGAAGAATCAAAACGCCGCAGGCGCCGGGGCAGAGCTGATGGTGTTTTCAGAGGAGGCCGTGATTCAGTGCGGTAGTTCAGGGCCGTCAAGTCTCCGACCAACCAGTGGGCATCCGTTAAAACGCACACGGTCTGCAGCGGCTCAACCAGCGTGTCCCGGTTGTCCCGATCTTTTGACAGAGCTTCGCTCCCCTCCGGAATCTCTCCCCTCCGGCCGGTGGATGGTGAGCGGACGGGACAATGATGACCCGGGTCAGCGCATGCACCTTACCCGTCGCGACGGTGCAATGGGATACTTGACGGCCTGAAGGCCTGAGCTACGGGCCTGACTACTGCCCTTTTTCTGGGTGGTTCACCAGGCGTCGCGCTCGCGCGACCGGCGCCAGCTCGGTGGCCAGGGCAGGGTGACGGGCAACACTGCTGCTTGTGACCAGGTACCATCGGCCCGCCACCAGGGGCAGCGTTCCCTCCGTGGTTCCCGCATACACGACTCGGGGGCTGCCTGTGTTGACGTAGAGCGCACCCGGCATGGTGAACTCTCCCGGGACACACGGATTCAGGTCCTCCATATCTCGTTCCGACAGTCCCATATCGCGTAGCCAGCCCAGACCCTCTCGTGAATCCTCCCGCCGCGTTCGTCCCATCTTCTCCCGGCTCCAATTCGTCCATCTTTCGGCCAGAATCGCTGTATTCTACACGCACGGAGGTTAGTCTCCGGCGCACGCAAAGAGCGCGAAAAAAACATCGGGAACAGACGTTACAGTTGGCGTATCTCGCGCGTTTTACATACGGCCTGCCGAGAGAAGGTACGTGCGGAGGAATAAGGGAGGAAGAGATGAACAGGAAGCGGCTGTTGCTGGCGGGGTTGGTAGCAGCGTGTGTGGGGAGCGGCGCGAGCTTGAGCAACGTCGATGCGCGGTCTATTCCCAGGCAGCACATCACCGGGCATCTTCGGGTGGATGGCCCGAGCGACCTGCGCGGTCGAGTACGGGTCCGCGGCGGTTTGCAAGTGACCGCCGGATTGAGCACGGACACGCTCAGCGCGAGCGGTCCGGCGCAGATCGGGGGCACGTTGAATGTGACCGGCGCCCTGACGGCCAATGGAGTAAACGCGGGCGCCGGAAGCATTGCGACAACGGCCTCTCTGCAAGGCGGCAGCTTGACGGTGGGCGGCGACGCCACCGTCGGGGGCGGGCTGACGGTGAGTCGCCGCGTGACCACGAACGGAGCGGACATTGGGGCCGGTGGGCTGCATGTCGGTGGCGCGCTCGACGCGTCCTCGGGATCATTTTCGGGAGCGGTGAATGCGAGCAGCATTACCGCCGGCGGGACCGTCAGAGCGCAGGCCGGGACCTTCGACAGGCTGGCCGTGACTCCCGGAGGTACTATCAACTTCAACAACGCCTCGATCACGGGAGTTGCCGGTATCAGTCTCACCGGCAACGCCACTCTTTCCTCGCTTCAAATAACCACGGCCGGAGGCGGTGGCGCGGGGGGCGTCCAGGCCCTCAACATCACGCAGGCCGGGCGCACCTCCAGCCTCTCGGTCGACAATGCCGGAGCATTGGCGGTGGGCGGCGCCGGACTGACCACCCCTTCTCTCTACGTCGCCAACAACGTCACGGTGAACGGAGTGGTATCGACCGCGCAGATCCAGACCACGTCACGATTGACGCTGAACGCCCCGCAGGTCCTCGCCGCCAAAGATCTCCTCATTCCGTCTCAGGGCAACCTCGTTCTGTATACCGACGCAACCGGAGCGGCCCACGTTGCCGGCAATCATGACTCGCGCGGCACCTGCACCGTCAACGCGTCGCCGAGCGGCCTGAACGGCTGCAACGTGCTCTTCCAGCGAACATATGGCGGCACGCCCATTGTCGTTGTGACACCCACGGGAGGGGCGCCGGGTCTCGTCACCGGCTACTCGGTCCAGTCCGGTCCCACCGGGTTCACCATCTACTTCACCGTGTCTCAGACCGCGGGTGTCACCTTCAACTACATGGTTCAGCAATAGAGCAGGTAGGTCGGCGTTTCACGTGAAACGTCGACCGACTCTCGGCCCCTCTCCCGCTTTGCGGGAGAGGGGTGCCTAGGGAAGCGCTTCAACGGACTTAGAAATTCTACTGGGCGGCGCGGTGCAGGGACCGTTCCCACAAGTCCACCCTGCCGCGGGCGTCACGCCGTATGAAAATAGGTCGGCCGCTACCTCAATGGCGAGGCGCGTCTTGCCGATGCCGCCGGCTCTCACCAGCGTGAGGAGTCTGACGCCCTCCCACCGCAACAGACGCAGGGCCGCGTCGTGCTCCTCCTTCCGCCCAATCAACGTGGTGGAAGGCACAGGCAGTTTCGAGGCGGCGCGGACGGATAGAGGTGCGGGCCCGCGGCGTCGCGACACGCCGGCGAGAAGCTCGGCAGAGTCCTGTGGGGACAATGCGAGCGCCTCGATCAACCGCTCCACGGTTCCCTGGAAGGGCGCGCGGTTGATGCCTCTCTCGAGGTCGCCGATTGCGCGCGTACTCAATCCGCACGCTCTGCCAGAGCCTCCTGCGTCAGCTCCGCATTGACGCGGTAGCGCCTACGCCGTCCCCTTGTTCTTCGACACTCCGGACTTCACGCGTACAGGCGGAGCACGTGAAGCTGACACATCGGCGAACACCCTTCCCTAGCTGCTCGAGTTCACCGATGTGACCGAATGCCTCAAAAAGGGACGGCGAGCGGCTACTCGTGCTCCTTTCTCTCCGCAATCTTCCTCAGGACATCTTCAGCGGTGCTCGTTACCTTGTCAGCCTGCTCCTGATCCATGTGCTCACCAAGGAAACTCTCGGCCTTCCGCTTGGCCTTTGCGACTTTCTCCGGGTCGTCCATGAACTTGTCGAGGGCCTCTTCGCCCTTTCCGAGCAATGAGTCAAACATCTCGTGCTTGTTGGATTCGGCCATCGCTTCCCTCCTCAGAAACGCTCCCCAAGTGCGATCCGTCCGCATCAGGTGCGTTACCCCGGCGCAGGTCTTACGGACTGCGCCTTCCCATTAAACCAAAAGAGCAATGTTCACGCTGTTTGCGTAAGGCTCCCGTTTCACGTGAAACGTTTCAACGGTTGCTATCGTGAGGCGAATACCGGCTGTACAGGAGTAGCCTTGATCGACCCTGTCCGCGCCCGCGGCCACTTTCCCTCGTTGAGCCGGTCACAAGACGGCCGGCCCGTCCTGTACTTTGACAATCCGGCGGGAACTCAGGTCCCGCAGGAGATGATGGACGGTTTCATCCACTACCTCACGAACAGCAGCGCCAACGTCGGAGGAGAGTTCGCCACGAGCCAGGAGACCGATCGGCTCATTGGCGAGGCTCGGGCGGCCACGGCCGATTTTCTCGGAGCCGACTCCCCGAGCGAAATCGTCTTCGGCCAGAACATGACATCTCTGACCTTCCACTTCAGTCACGCCCTCGCGCGAACTCTGCGGCCGGGCGACGAGATCGTCACCACTCGGTTGGAGCATGATGCCAACGTCTCTCCCTGGCTCGCGCTTGTAGAGCAGGGGATCGTTGTGCGCTGGATTGACATCCACCGGGAGGACGGCACTCTCGACCTCGAGACTGCCGAGGCCGCGATCACCGGCCGCACCAAACTTGTTGCCGCCGGGTACGCGTCGAATGTCCTCGGAACGATTAACGACGTGCGATGCCTCGGCCAGATGGCTCACGCGGCGGGGGCATTGTTCTTCGTCGACGCCGTCCATTACGCCCCTCATGGTCCGATTGACGTGCAGGAGATCGAATGCGATCTGCTCGTCTGCTCGTCCTATAAATTCTTCGGGCCGCACCTGGGCATCCTCTACGGGCGCTACGAGGTACTGGGCTCCCTGCCCGCATATCATGTGCGGCCCGCCGGCGACGAACCCCCGGACAAGTGGGAGACTGGGACCCAGAGCCACGAATCACTCGCTGCCCTTGTGGGGACGATCGGTTACCTCGAGGGTCTCTCAGAAGACGTAGGTGGCGGCCGGCGCGAGCGTCTCCGCTGCAGCATGCGCAACATCAAAAACTACGAGCGGACCCTCTCGGAACATCTGATCGCCGGGATGCGGGCCATCGGCGGCATAACCATTTACGGCATCACTACTCCCGAATGGCTGGACCGACGCGTCCCCACCGTCTCCTTCCTTCTGAAGGGCGTATCGCCGCACGACGCCGCGAAATCACTTGGTGAGCAAGGCATCTTCTCGTGGGCCGGTAATCATTACGCCATCGAGCCCCTGAGGCGTCTCGGCATCGATGCCACGCAGCGGATCGGCCTCGTGCATTACAACACCGTCGAGGAGATCGACCGCTTCCTGGTTGCGCTCGAGAGAATTGCTCGTGCGTAGGCGGCATTTTGGATCCGGCACTATCCAGAAAACGCCGTCATCGGCCTGCGAATCGTTGCTCCTCATCGCTGTGCAGGATCACCGGCTGCCGTCGTGCATAGGGGGCGCACCGGGAAGACCATCCCATTTTCATTCTTCGTAGTGTGCCGGGGCGCAAGTGGGACTGACCTGCGCGACTCACGTTCGCGGTCACGAGAAAACAGAAAAGGCAAAACGGAACCAAGCGCGAGACCCCACAGGTGCGAGACCGTGGTCGCGGACCTGTTGCTACTCCGTTACTCTCTCTTCCCTACGATGCGACCGGCATCAGACGCTCGACCGTCGAGACCAGATCGACGTTCTCAAATGGCTTGCTGATGTACGCGTCGAAGTCCCCCATGCGATCGGCCAGGGCCAGAGCTCCGTCCGAAGCGGACATGGCGACAAGCGGCACCCCCTTGATCGAGGGATCGTGTCGCAGGGCGACTGCCAGGCTCAGGCCGTCGACCGAGGGCATCATCAGGTCCACTAAAATGACGTCCGGCGGCTGCAGAGAAATCATGTCCAGAGCCTGTCGGGCGTCGTTAGCCACCATGACCGGGTGACCGTGATACTCCAGAACGTCGGATAAAAGCTCCGTAATACCGGGCTCGTCGTCGATGACAAGGATCACGACCCGCCTCCTGACTGCAAGAAGGTGAGAGACCCAGCGTTTGCTGGGCTCTCGCACCGAGGATAGGTCCACATTACGGCCATGTTCCCGCCGAGTCAATCCCCTTGCCGCAGGAAAACCGCGGCAAGCATCATTGAAGTTCCGATATCGCTACCCGGACGCGGAGTTTCCGGTCTGTCCACGCCACTCCTGGTAGACTCGATTCACCCAGGTCCGGCTAGCGCCAAGGTTCCTGGCGACCACCGTCTGCGAATACCCCATCTCCAGGAGCTTGATCGCGCGTTGATGCTTAGCTTCCCATGCTGAGCGGTCGTCCGGCTGTCCTGGCTTTCCCATGTGAATCCCCTCACTCTCGCCGAAGTACGGGGAGGCGACGCGGATAACGACCGTTTTGGCTGTGCCTAGCAGGTGGGGGCCTTACAGGCGACTACCTACATTGTACGTATCCCGGCCCTGGCACGCCACTCCTCGCGCGTCAAACGCCGCGGACAGGTGCGGTCTTGCGCCGCCTCCTCTAAAGACGCAGCACACCCTCGAGAACCGGAACCACCGTGCCGCCAATCTCGATTCCCGTCGCCTCCCTGTTCGAGACCTGCATGCGGATGTGAACGAAGCTCTGACGTCCCATTTTGGTCCCCTGCTCGCTTACAAGGGCAACGTCCCCCTCTCCGGGGATCAGCGCGTTACGGACGAGATAGGCTCCCAGTGGTCCGCTAGCCCCGCCCGTGGCAGGGTCCTCAGCAATCCCCAACGTGTGCGGGGCAAACATGCGCGAGTACACCCGCGCACCGTTGGCGTCCGGCGCAAAAACAAAAACCCCTTGAGCACTCGGTTCGACGCCGCATCGTTCGAGAGCCGGGACGTCGAGCGCCGCGGAATCCACGATCGACCGATCTCGCAACGGTACATACAGGAACGGCACTCCCGTCGAGCCCACGACAATGGGCGCTCCCTCGAGCAGATCTGACTCAGCCAAGCCCAAAGCCAGTGCCACTCCGTGGCGGTCCAGAATAGGAGGACCGAAAGAGGCAGACGGGTGCTTCATCCAGATTGCGGCTCCGTCGTCAATGGTGATCGAGATCGGACCCACACCCTCCTCGAGCTGGAAGGTCCGCAGGCCCTTTGGCACCACACCCACCGAAGCGAGCACCCATGACGTGCCAATCGTGGGGTGGCCGGCAAAGGGTAGCTCCGCGGTTGGCGTGAAGATTCGCAGGGACGCGGCACAGTCGGGACGCGATGGCGGAAGAACAAACACCGTCTCCGAGAGATTCATCTCCCCCGCGATGGACTGCATCTCGGCCGCTGAAAGGCCCTCCGCGTCGGGAAAAACCGCCAGGTAGTTCCCGCCGAACATGTGGTCGGTAAAGACATCCACATGGACAAACGGATACGCGCGCTCTTCGCGGACCTGCACCGTATGCACCCCTCTCCGGACCACTATACCTAGCGTGGGAGACAGAGCCGAAGTGTGGTACGGTGAGACTACTTTAACGCCGACCGCGGTATTCGCGGATCGCTCGAAGCGGACCGAATCGGACACGGACGCGTGCGGGCTCGCGTATTGCGAGCCGTCAAGCCGGCGGCACGGTCCATGCCTACGACCTAAGATGAGGAAGTACTGCATGGAAGCTGGACCTCGTCTCTCCCCCACCTCGCTCGTAGGCCGCGTGGTCGACAGTCGCTATGAATTGCTCGATTACATCGCCAGCGGCACGGTGACTCACGTATTTCGCAGCTGGGATGGACGCCTGCAGCGCATGGTAGTCGTCAAGATCCTGCGAGAAAGTCTATCGGACGGCGCTGGAGTCGCGGATGCGTTTGTTGACGCGGCTCGGCGGGCTGCGACCCTGCCCCGACATCCACATACAGTGCAGGTCTACGAAGCCGGCCGGGATGCGGAGCTGACGTATATGGTGACCGCATTCGTATCCGGAACGACGGTGCGAGAGCTCATTGCCTCCCAGGCGCCCTTGCCTGTGGATCGTGCCTTCCGGATCTGCCGGCAGACCGCCCAGGCACTGGCCTTCGTGCACGAGCATGGCATCATCCACGATGGGGTGGAACCATCGAATCTCCTGCTGACACCGGCGGACGAGGTGCGCTTGACCGACATTGGCATCGGCCGCGCGATCGAGATGGCCGATCTGGGCCGCACCCGCCCGCTGGCGCGGGCGCACCCCTACCTTTCTCCCACCCAGACGGGAACCGAGGCGGACGTCTACGCGTTGGGCGTCGTTCTCTACGAGATGCTGGTCAGCATTCCTCCCTTCAGTGAAGACGATCCGGTGGGCCTGGCGCGGCGCCAGATGAGCGCGGATCCACCCGATCCCCGGCTGGCCAACCCCGATATTCCCGCCACCGCAGCCGTCGTCGTTTGGAGAGCCCTCAGTCTGAACCAGGGGTACGGCACCGCCGGCGCCTTTGCGGCCGCGCTCCAAGGCTTCCTGTTGCACAAACGGAGCCATCCTTCTCTTGCGGTCCCCTCAATCGGCGCCTCACAGGAAGAGAGCACGGTCCCTCTAGCGCCGTCAGTACCAGCCGTCAAGCATGTGGCGCCGTCCATGGATGAAAGCCGGCGCCGTCGCACTCGAACCAGCTGGCGCCCCTGGGCAACTCTCGCCTTTTTGCTGACCATCGGCATCGCGGTCGCGGGCGGGTACGTCGTGTACCGACCGTTGCGGGATCTTCTGAACGGGTCGAGCGGCGGGAGCACCCCGACCCCCATTCATCATCGCCTGCGCCCGGCCGCCGCCCATCCACGGGCTAAGCACGGGTCGCGGGTCGCCGGGGCCGGAGTCAGCTCCGGAGGATCCGCCGCTTGCACCTCTGGAGGCCCGGGCGTACGGCTCGCCGACATGTATGCCGAGGAAATCCGTCCGGCGCCGGGTCAACCGGATGTCTTCGACTACACGATCTCCAATGCTGCCTCGCGCTGTCAGAACGTGAAGCTGCTCCTCACGGCCTTCAGCGGCGCGCAACCAACAGTCGCAATAACCAACTCGACCCAGGACAAGATCGTGCTTGCCGCGCCGGGGACCCACGTGTATAAAAGACAGTTTACGTTTCCATCGAGCTCTGCTGGACAGGTTCTCACGGTGCGACTCACGGTGACCGATCCTAGCGGCAGGATTACGTATGGGGAGAATACCCAGCCCAATCTGATTACCGTCGCTGCGCATTAGGTGCATAGCGTCCCATGGGAACACTGCCGAGTCGCTCCCGCGTCGGGCCTCCTGTCGATGTCCGAGGGCGTCCAGGCGGTCGGACAGACCCAATGCAGCCATCCGCTGCCCTGAGTGAGTGCTGCGAGCGAGCATGCTCATCGACACGGCCAAAGCGGCAAAGAGCACTTTCTCGTGACGCCACTAGGCCCATAGTGGTAGGCTCGCCTATCGCCAGCGTCAAGGCGGGTGGCCGAATATTCGGACTGTGGACCCAGCAGGGCAGATAGGAGAGAGAGAGAGATGGATGAGCAAGCGATTCGCGACCTGATCAAGAAGGCGTACGACGCATTCAACCGCGGCGACTTCGATACGGATCTGTCCCTGGCGACGGACGACATCGAGATCGTCACCGTTGCCTTTGGGGAGTCGGTTCGCGGCAGTCAGGCATTCCGCGCGTTGCTCGAGCGGTGGAAGAGGATGGCTCCCGACGGCCGGGTGGAAATCGTCAGTCAGCTGGTGGGGACGGACGGTGTGACGAACGAGAACCGTTTCATCGGCACGAACACGGGTCCTGTGGAGAGTCCACAGGGCACGATTCCTTCCTCCAGCAAGAGTTTCGACGTACCCTTCGTCGAGGTGTGGCGGACGTCGACGTGATCGTCAAGATGGAGCTGGAGCACGTCAACGAGATCGGTTTGGATGAGAAGTCGTCCCTAATCCGTCTCCTTCGACATCGCTTGTTCCAGCGGGATAGGTGACCCTCTCGCCGTCGACTCGCGCAAAGGAAGTCAGAACGTGTGGCCGGCTATTCGCGAGAGACATAACGTCGATCACCTCTACCCCTCGAGCGAGCAAGGCATCGGCAATCAGCGAACGGTGACATCGCCACGGGACGGCCTCGGCGCACATGATGGCCGTCGGGGACTCCGTGGCAAACTCGAGCAGCGTCTCGAGTCCCACGCGAAACTCGTCGGTTGCCATGTAATCGGCATAGCCGCGAAATGCGCCGTTGCGCCACCCGCAATTGGGTGAGTCCGGCTGCGACTTGCGAAAACCCCCAAGGGAGCTGAGATGCGTGTACCTCACGCCATGGTCGTTGAGCGCGCTCTCGAGCTCCTGTTTGCCAAACTGGGGATTCCTCCTGGAGCCAGGCGCGGTTCGAACGTCCACAAGATGCAGGATGCCGTGGGCGTCCAAGATGGCGAGGAACTCGTCTATGGGACGCGTCCCGTGGCCGATCGTATAAATCGTCATGGGCAACGGCGACATTCTCGACGTCACGTCCTGCCTCTCCGGATCAGAGACCGCGAAGGACGTCCCTCACGTGCGCAATCGCGTCGATGTGCTCCCTCGCCGCTTGAAAACCCGCACGCATGGTGTTGACGCCAATGTGTGTAGCTCCGAGCTGCTGCCATCGGGAGTAGGTCCGGCGCCAATCATCGGGAGTCCCGCCGGCGATGCTGATACGGGCTTCGATGCCGATCGAGGCGGGGCTTCTTTCGGCTTCCCGCATGTATTTTGCTAGACGCGAGAGCCGGTCCTCGTTAGCGGCGTCCGGAAGACCCTGCGGGAACCATCCATCACCCAGGT
>QHBP01000093.1 GCA_003244175.1 Chloroflexota bacterium
CTCGGGGGCGGAGCCCCTGAGGGGAGACGAAGAGAGTCATTGTGCGCCGGTGGCGGTGTACGAGAGGAGGAGCGGGTAATTGGGCGGGGCGCCGGTGATGGTGAGAGTGCAACCGCTGAGGGTGATGGCGCTGACTCCCGTGGCGCCGCCACCCTGGCCGCTCTTGTACACGGAGACGGTCGGTGCGGCGGAGAAGGGTGACGAGAAGACGACGGCCGTCGATCCACCTCCGGCGCCGTTGGGCATGATCTGCGCCTGTCCGGTGCGGACCACCTGGACGACGCTGCCGGAGGCTGTGATGATGTTGCCCACCTGGTCGACGATGGAGATGACGCGCGCCTCGCAAAGGCGATTGGCATCGGGCAGCGAGAGGGTGCAGCTCTGTCCAGGGACCAGGAAGGCGCGGTTGACGGGCACGTCGACTTTGATACCGGTGAGCCAGGTGTCGATGGCGCCGTTCCCGGTCATCTCGACCGTGCAGGAGTCCGAGGGACCGTCGTAGGCGCGGATGGTGCCGGGGATCTGGTAAGCCATCGGACTTTCCCTTCCTTATGTAGGGGTTCATATAGGGGTTCATATAGGGGTTCGAGATATGCAGGTTTGAGACAGCGGGGGGAGATGCGTCTCCGAAGACGGAAGCCGGAGGATGCCGGAATCCATCTTGGCGAGATGCGTCACTCACTTGATCAGGTGAGCCATCAGCGCGCCGGTGGTGCCGCCGATGATGGTAATGAGGCCCAGGATGAGGTAGCCGAGAGTGCCTGTGAGGATGTGCTCGCGAGTCTTGCCCTCGGCGAGGATGGTGGCGTCGATCTTGTCGTCAAGCTCCTGGACGCAGGAGTCGACGCGGTCGAGTCGCTTGTCGGTTTGGCCGCCGCGCAGCTCCTGCTCCGCCAGCTTGTTCGAGTGTCCATGGACCTGAATGCGGAGCTCGTCGAGGCGATCGCGCGGGGCGAAGCCGCCATTGCGCCGCTCCTGCTCGATGACCGCTTGGTGGTGAGCCTCGGTGAGGGTGGCGATGGCGAGATTGACGGAGGAGAGCCCGGCCTGGAAGGAGGCGGCGAGCTCGGTCTTGACGGCGATACCGTCCTGTCGAACCTCGACGCGCAGATCACGGATGGCCTGCATGATGTCGCGGTGAGTCGACTCGTTGTCCATCATGCGCGAGTCCGCGTGGAGTGGAGGTTTGCTGTGCGCTGCGGCGGCTCCGCCGTCGTGTAGGCCGGTCGCTCCGTCGTCGTGTAGGCCGGTCGCTCCGTCGCCGGCAAGGCTCGCGTCACGGTGAACGCGACGCGCGACACGCACGCCGTCGGTGCCGGCATGTGAATGGTGTTTGCGCCGGAAGGTCGTGACGGCCAATACACATTCATGTTCATTGCTGGTCACTGCGGATGGCCGCTGGGTCTTCTCCGTGTCCCTTGCCGGCTCTCGCGGATGCCTCATCGGCGATCCGCTCCAGCTCCTCGGCAACATCGACCTCCGTGCGTGCAAACTCGAAGAACATGCGCGCGGCGGTCTCTTGGGAGACGAGGCCGAGGCTCTGGGCGGTCGAGAGGGCTTGCGACATCCGGTATGTCGCGATGCCGATCTGATTGGAGTCTTCGGTGAGGAGTTCGGGGAAGTGGACGGCGTAGCCGGTGTCGACACCCTTGGGCAGGGTGCCGGCTTTCTGTGCCTCGGCGATCACCCGGTCGAGGATCTGACGCAGGATGTAGCCCAAATAATCCTGGCGGCGCCGGTACTTCTTGAGGGTCGGGAGGCCCATCTCGGCGGCGGTGGCGCGGTTCACGTCCCCACCTTCCGAAAGGTAGTGCTCGGGGAGGCCGGCGCCCATGGCGATCATCATCTTCATGGCGTGCCCATCGGGCGCGGCGGACGAGGCGTCGATCATGGGCTGGACGGCGGCCCAGGTTTCGGACTCGTTGTGAATCAGGACCGAGCCGGGCTCCGGGGGCCGGGCGTACTGCATCATCTTCTGGTCGATAGTCTGGCGATCGGCGCCCTGCAGGGTGACGTCCCACAGGAATGCCGCCTTGTACTTGTTGATGCGGACGCGGTCGATGAGCCAATCCTTGTAGCGGCGCAGCCAGGGGAGAAGCGTGGCAAGGTCGCTCTTCCCGCGTTTGGCGTTGGTGACCTTGTTGATGGAGAAGTGCATGATCTCGCGCGGCACGTCGAACCACTGGCCTTCGGTCCAGCGCGGATCGCTGGGGTTGACGACGGTGGGCTGCAGCATATTGATCTGGCTGCCGTAGGCAGAGCTTCGCTCCCCTGGGGATGCCGTCGCCGTCTGGGCGGGAGATGGCATGGTCGAAGCGGTGGGGACCGTGGCGTTCTGGGCCAGCGGCCGCCGGTGGATGCGGATCTCGCGCTCGACGTTTTCGGCGTCGGTCTCGATCTGATCGACGAGCGACGGATCGAGCATGGCGATCTTGACGTGTCCGTCATAGGGGTTGACGAAGAGCCGGACAAAGATCTCGCCATACAGAGAGAGCTCGGTGGCGATGTCGAACTGGCGGCGGTTCATATGGCTGTCGGCGTCGTTCCAGAACCGATCCAGGAGTCGCTGGACCCGCTTGTTGCCGGCGTCGATCTGCAGACCCTCGCCGAGGACGAAGTTAGACCCCATCTCGATGATGGCGTTCGCCATCGGGTTCGCGTTGTAGGCCTCGTAGCACTGGTTGTGGAGCTCGAGATAGGTCCCCGGAAGGACATCCTTCTGCGAATAGTTGTCGGAGATGCGCCGCCAGTAATAATCCTCCTCGGCGCCGGTGGCAGATGATCGTCCCCAGTACCAGTCCTCCTGCGTGGGACCGGATTCGGAGAGACGCACCCTCGGGGACTCCGCCCCCGAGACCCCCCGCCCATACACCCTCGGGGGCTCCTCCGGAGAGGAGCGTTCCGGAGGGCAGCGTTCCGGAGAGGAGCGAAGCTCTGCCGAGACCCCCCGCCCTCCCGATTCCATCAATGCGTCCGGCACCATCGGATCGAACAGCCATCGGTTGACCGCGCCCAGGATTTTCACCCTTCCATTCCGTCGTAGGGGCGCAGGGGCAGTTGGTGCAGATGTGGCTCCACGACATCCGCCGCGGCCTCATCGAGGACCCTCTCCATGTCGCTCTGCCCGGAGCGCTGATTGGCCTGCAGGTAAACGGCGCGGAGGAGAGTCTGGAGGGCGCGGGCCATTGAGGCGTGGTTCTCGTCGACGTCGCCCGCGAGGTGGGCCAGGACGACACGTATGAGACGGATCTCGAGACTGAGGTCCGCATCGGCCGTGACGTCGTGGTAGTCCCTGAGGTTATCGGCCGGTAGCCGGCGGGCGTAGGGATCGGGGGCACCGCAGTGATCGGTGGGAAGGCAGGAGGAGGGAGTAGACTCCTCATCGTCCCGCGCGGCGGGAGAGAGCACCGCGCGAGAAGACGCGGCGGCGGAGTCGCTCGGCCGGGTGGCGGACCGGGTCGAGCGCTTTCGCACGCGCGGTTTAGGCGGGGAGGTGTCGGAGTCGGACGTGTCGTCGGTCACTGCTGGTGCCCCCAAATCTCGAGGCCCCTGAGGGTCTCGGGGCAGACTCTACCGAAGACGCAGGCGGGTCACCAGTGCCATGTGGGAATCGGCGGCGGGACGAGTGGGGTAGACGCTTGCCCCCATCCCCGACCCTTCCCCCTGTGCGCGGGGGCAGGGAGCCAATGTTGCCGTGCCCAGAGATAGATCGCCGTCACCCTCCCACATGCATCCACCTCTTGACATGTAATGTAGGGGCGTGGGTTTATCCCCGCCCTCCTGCGCTCCCCGACCGACACGGCCCTCACGCGCACGGCGAGATGATCGCCGTTTGCACTGCCCCTCGCTGTCCGGCACGCGGTGGCTGACGACATCAAATAGCGACAATGTCACCGTGGGCGCGACGACCATGCGAAGGAAGAGCGCAGGAGCGCGACGACAAGCGTACGCCCCTACAGATTCGCGTCAAGCGCCGTGTAGATGCGAGAGGCGTTCCTCGAGGCCAACGGACAGGCCGCTGTCCTCACGTTCCACACGCATCTGCGCTTGACATGTCTGTAGGGGCCTGGGTTTATCCGGGGTTTATCCCCGCCCTCCCGTCTCTCGTTTAGCGGGGGGGGTCTCGGGTACCCGTGGGGGAGAAACTCCACCACCCCCTGGGGGAGAAAGTCCCCCACCCCCTGGGGGAGAAACTCCCCCACACAAGAGACAGAAATACAAAAAACAGAAAAAACAACACACATGTCTATCGAATTTTCGATAGACACGCATTCAGATTAAAGAGACTCAAGACGAGAACCGTGGGGGAGCGCCACTCTCGGGCCCTGCGCGTGGAACGGGAGCGCCATGGACGGTGGCGCAACCTGGTTGTAGCCGCGACCGGAACCGGCAAGACAGTCGTTGCTGCCCTCGACTACAAGCGAACAGCCCAAGCATGGCGAGGCGCGTCCCTCCTCTTCGTGGCTCATCGTCACGAGATCCTGGATCAGAGTCAGAAGCTCTTTCGTCATGTCCTCCGCGACGGAGCTTTTGGAGAGTTGCTTGTCGCCGGGAAACGGCCGCTGGAGGGTCGGCACGTTTTCGGATCCGTCCAATCGCTATCGCACGTGGGACTCGAGTCCATTCAGCCGGACGCTTACGACGTCGTCATCATCGACGAGTTTCATCATGCAGAGGCTCCGACCTACCGCCGTCTCCTCGCGCACCTGCAGCCGCGCCTCCTACTGGGTCTCACCGCGACTCCGGAGCGAGCGGACACCAAAGACATTCTTCAGTGGTTCGGTGGGAAGATCGCCGTCGAGCTCCGCTTATGGGACGCGCTCGATCAGGGCCTGTTGTGTCCCTTCCAGTACTTCGGAGTTGCCGACGACGTCGATCTCAGCAGGCTGGAGTGGAAACGCACGGGACACGACACGGTAGCACTGAGCGCGCTGTACACGGCCAACGATTTTAGGACCGGCAAGATCCTGCAGGCCATGCGCAACCTCGTGTCTAATCCGTTGGACATGCGCGCACTCGGCTTTTGCGTCAGCATCGAACATGCCGAATACATGGCCCAGAGTTTCAACAAGGTGGCAGTCCCATCGCGGGCCGTGATCGGTTCCACCGATCCCGCGACTCGGTCGCAGATTATTCGGCAGCTCCAGAATCGCGAGATCAATGCGATCTTCACCGTCGACGTTTTCAACGAGGGCGTGGACATTCCCGAGATCGACACGGTGCTGCTCCTCCGCCCCACCGAAAGCGTTACCGTGTTTCTGCAGCAGCTGGGCCGTGGTCTGCGTCTGGCCGAGGGCAAGTCCGGTTTGACGGTTCTGGATTTTATCGGTCAGCAGCGCCGCGAGTTCCAGTTCGACGCACGCTTCCAGGCGCTGACAGGAATCCCAGCGCGGGGCCTGCCTGATGCGGTCGAGCGGGGCTTTCCCTATCTTCCGTCCGGATGCTACGTTCATCTGGATCGCGTCGCTACCGCAATCGTGCTCGAGAACCTGAAGGCGGCCATCCGCACGCGACATGACGTTGGCGGCCCAGACCACGGCGCTCGTGGTGGAGGACAGGTTGTCGACGGAGCCTCTCGCGGTGCATGCCCACTACACGCGTGACGAAGTGCTTGGCGCAATCGGAGCAGCAACACCCGAAAAACCGCCCACCGTGCGGGAAGGCGTGGTTTGGGCCGCAGAGGCCAACGCGGATGTGTTCTTCGTCACGCTGCGGAAGTCAGACAAGACCTTCTCGGCGACCACCATGTACCACGACTACGCGATATCGCCCACAGAGTTTCACTGGGAGTCGCAGTCCACGACCTCGATTGCGTCGCGCACGGGTCAGCGGTACATCAATCATGCCGGGCGCGGCAGTCGAGTGCTTCTTCTCGCCCGCGAGGTCCCTGAACAGCGCGACTTTCTGTATCTCGGACCCGCTCAGTACGTTCGCCACTCGGGCGATCGCCCGATCTCAATCACCTGGCGCCTTGATTGCGAGCTTCCACCGCTGTTCTTCCTGGAGGCACGCGCAGTTAGCTAGCGACGCTAGAGATGCAGCGCCGCGTTCACACGTCGGGAGCCGGCCTCAGCACAATGAAAACATACGACTCAAGGAATATCAAGGGCAGGCGGAAATCGATGGCAACGTAGGTGCTGGTGCATGGTGGCTGGGATGGAGCGTGGTTCTGGCGACCGGTGGCGAAGCTCCTGCAGCGAGCAGGACACGACGTCTTCACCCCAACGCTCACCGGCATGGGCGAGCGCGTGCACCTCGCCCACCTCGCGATCGGTCTCGAGACCCTGTGATCACCCGCACCCGGCTGTGGTCGTCGCCCTCCCTCACGCCTCCCATGTCTTGACATGTACCGCAGGGGCGTGGGATTGTCCCTGCCCTCCCGCGTTCCCGCCTAACGGGGGGGTCTCGGGGGCTACGCCCCTGAGGGTACACGTCCGTCACGCGCACGGTGACACGGTCGCTATCCTTCTCGGGCACTGATCCGCTCACGCGCCGCCCAAGCAGAAGGAGGATAGTTGCCGATCAAGCCTGGCGGGCACTATGTGTGGACCGCGTACGGATGACCGACAAGCTCGGACGCTCCGTTCCCGAGGTGAAGAGCTGGACATGGAGGCGGACCCTCACCTGCTCCCGCACGACTTGAGAAACGTCCCGGGCGACACGAGTCTGAGCCCCGAAGCTCCCTTCCGCCGCGCACAGGGGGAAGGGCCGTCCGGCCCACCCCCCGGCCCCTTCTGGCTCTCTCTCCCCCGCAATGGCATACCCACCTCCCACATCGATGTAGGCCGTCGGTCCCTCTCCGGCTTCCCGGTAG
>QHBP01000080.1 GCA_003244175.1 Chloroflexota bacterium
GCGGTAGCAGGCTTTGAAGTCGACGGCATTGTCCAGACGGGAGAGGGTGGGCTGACTGGCAAGATCCCCCTCGTCGGGGAGACGACCGCAGACCAGCTTCAGGAGGGGATCCGAGCGCAGGGTATCGGCATCGTTTTGATCCTCGTAGCCACAGGCGATTTGGAAGACGCGCTGGCGAACGAGCGTCTCGGGAGAGTGACGGACCGAACCGTGGCGCCACTCCGGAATGTGCTGGGCCAAGGCGGCACAGAGGCCGAGGGAGGTGTCAGCTTCTGAGAGCCAGCAGAGACCACCGTCGGAGGTGAGCTGGGGACCATCGAACGTGACCGGAAGGTGAGAGGCGGGCAGGGCAAAGCCGATAGACTGGTACACGAGGCATCTCCTGTGGGGGGGGGGGTGCAATCCACCTTCTACCACAGAGATGTCTTGTGCTCTTTCTTGCCCCGTGAATAATCCAGGCTAGCCTCAATACGGTTCAGTTAAGCATCTGGATGGTGTCGCGGAACGGTTTGATGGGCTGTGGCCAGCCGCGATGCACCGGACGTTTCACCGGGAAGTTGGACAGTTTCTGCTTGACGACGCGCGGATTGATCCGGTTCGCCCGTGGCGGCAGAGCGGTGGCGGCAATGTCCGTCAAGAGCGCCGCATAGATGAGCGCGTGCTGCGCGGGAGCCGCGCGCTGGAAGTCGGGCATCGCCTCGCGGATCAGCCGGAGGCTCTCCAGGAAGCTCATCCGCGTGGGCGCCAAGGACACCGTGGCGGCCGCATCGACCATGACCGCTCGGACGAGATAGTGCGCGATCAGCAGCCCATAGAGCTCTTGCACGACGCCCACCGGGAGCTTGCTGCGCAAGGGCAGCACCGGGCGCTGGTGAATCACGAGCTCATCGACGGTCAGCTCGATCTCCCAGCGCGTATGGTAGGCCAGGATCAGCTCCTCGGCCGGCGCGGTGGCCGGATCGAGCAGAGAGGTGACCAGCCGGTGTTCCTGCCGATGCCCGACGCGGCAGGGATCGTCCAGGGTGTAGCGGATGAGGCGGACGACAATGTGCTCCCCGCGTCGCCGTCGTTTGCCATCGCTCGGGCGCAACTGCACGAGCTGGGTGCCGTCGGCCAACGTCGTGATGACCTGGGGCTTGAGGTGAGACGGGACCCGGTTGAGGATCTGGGCACCCCGCCCCAGGGTCGCCGCCAAGAGATCGTAGCTGTGCAACCCCATATCCGAGAGCACCAGCATGCCCGATGTGACCGAGCGCAGCAGCCGACGAACCCCGGTCTCCTCGTCGTGGTTGTAGGGCCAGAGCCCGGCGTCGCAGATGGCATGGGTGCCGCTCTCACAGAGCGCCACCAGTTGGGCTTGGGGCCAGGCGCAGGTGCCCCGGGAGGCGGGACGACGACCGAAGGCGGCGACGTTGGCCGCCGTATCGGCCAGATTCACCATGGTCCCGTCGAAGGCCATGAGCCGCAGCCCGAAGAGAAACGCTCCCGGTGTATCCGGCGTGGCCAGCGGCTGGCACACACGATGGAAGAGGCTGACCAGTACTGGAGCACCAAGTCGGTAGCGTGCCTGGGAGATCGCACTCTTGGAGACGCGCAGGTCACTGGGATCCGACCAGAGCCAGCGCAGTCCAGCAACCAACCGCCGGAACACGGCAGGCAGGGCCTCGTGGGCATAGAGATTCATCGCGATGCACAGGACGAGAGTCGCGATGGCCGGCAGCTTGCGGTCCCGCTCCTCCTGCACTCCATGCTGGGCGATCACCTCGGCAAGCGCTGTCGAGGGAATGATCTTCCCCAAGGCGTCCAAGGCAAGGTGGGCGGACACCGACTCGTCCGCCTCGATCTGGCGTATCATCAAAGGCATGGCGGGCTCCCGGGGTGAGTTGGTGGTCAGAGACCTTCCACCCTATCAGGACCCGCCATTCTGTTAACTGAACCGTATTGTGTCTAGCCTGAATTATTCACGAAGCGGTGTGGGCGGGTTGCAAGGGTATGCCAAAGCGGCTCACCGGGATGGCTGGTGGCGAGGTGCAGGTGCATGCCGTCCACCTGCCGTCGGAGCCATCCACCGATCTTGATCAGGCGAAGTCGTAGCGTCACAAACTCCATGCGTGCGATATGCGAGGCGGTCAGCCAGCGCCGAATGGTGTCGAGGAGCCAGTACGCCGCAGCATGGAGTAGTAACCGGAATTGGTTCGCCCAGAAGGTGTGATCACTCAGTCGGTCAGCAAAGCAGCCGTTCTTGAGATCCTTGATCCACAGTTCGGGTCCACCCCCACGCTGCACATACCAGTTGTATAGGGGTTCCGGTTCATCCTCGCGGGTCGTCACGACGAAGCGGACGTTGCCGCCTTTCGCCAACCACTCCGCCTTGTAGACGACGCGTCGCTCCTGCGTCCAGGTGCCGGCCGCATACGGCGTCTCCGCGACCAACCGGACCTTCTCCTTGGTCTCCGCCGCCCGTTGCTGTGCCTCCTCCAGGAGTGGTGCCGCGATTACGTTGAGACGCTCATTGGTCGCCAATCCAATGGTGTAGGTGATGGAGGCTCCTTCCAGATAGTCATAGAGTGCTGGGATCGCAAAGCCACTATCGCCACGAAACGCGATTGGCATCCCCGGCCACCGGGTTCGAATAGCCGTAACGATCCGCTTCAGGACGGCCACGATCCCCCGGCTGGCATGACAGGTTCCCGGGCGTAGAACCGCGGCGATCAGGTGATCGGTTTCGCCGTCAAAGAGCAGGAGCGGGTGATACATATGCTCCCCGTAGTACCCGTGATACGCACTGCCCTCCTGGTCCCCGTGTGTTGGGTCATCCGTCCCGTCGGCATCGATCAGGATATGGTTCGGTGTCCCGTCGCGTCCTCGTTCCTGGAGATAGAGCTGCAGCAGTGCCGTCGCCAGGCGATAGCAGGCTTTGGCGTCGACTGCGTTCTCCAAGCGGGAGAGGGTCGGTTGACTGGCGAGTGGTGGATCGTCGGGGAGTCGGCCACAGACCAGCTTAAACAGCGGATCATACCGAAGCGTATCGGCATCGTCTTGGTCCTCATATCCACAGGCAATCTGCAACACCCGCTGTCGCACCAAGCCTTCCCGTGAATGCCGGCCACGACGGTGCCGCCACTCCGGCACCACTGCTGCCAGCGACGTGCATAGACCCAATGCATCGTCTGCTTCGGCCAACCAGGGAAGGCCACCATCACTGGTGAGCTGGGGACCATCAAACTGTGCGGTCAAGGTGGGCGAAGTGGGGAGGCGGAAACCAATACACTGATCCACGGGACATCTCCTTGGGGAGGCTGAGGTTGACACTCTAACCTACCCCGTGTACGAGATGTCCCGTCTCTTGTTTATGAATAATTCAGGCTAGTGCGCCATGAAGCCGCTCACATCGTCCTCGCCCTTGTTGCGACCAATAGTATCTGCATCAAGGAACAATTGGTGGACAAGAACGTACTTGACAACAATGAGCATTGCTCACCCGATTCCGGTGTCCGTCTCGCATAGCGGCGCTATCGTATTCCCGGAGACAGGTACATATAGACGTGTACGCGTGGAAAGCGTGACACTTTCCGCGCACGCGAGAAACGCGGTGGGGATAGGTTCGGGCCGTTGTAGGTAATCTTGTCGGTTGCCTTGGCGGTCCGACTGCTGCCCTACCCCGGAACTCGCGCCTCGGCGAGCGACGCGATAGCGTCTTTGCGGACCATGGTTATTCTGTCGTTGTCCTGAAGGAACACGTTACACGTATCCCAATCCAGCAGCATCCCTGTCTCCGATGCTTGACCGTTGGTGTCCGACACGAGCAGCTTGATGGTGACGCGCTTTCCTCGCAAGTCACCGAGGAAAGTCCACTCGTCGAGGTCCTGCAAGTCGGGTCCGTCTGCATTCATGGCTGCTCCCTGTCTGCCGGCATTGTCGTTATTGTATCGCGCGCAGCTGGGTGGTCAGCAGTACATTCATGCATGGTCCCGTTGGGACCAGCATCGGTGGAGGTCGTTTGTCGGTGAGTCCGCGTGTTGCGGTCGGAACTAGTGGTTTACCACGAAAGATTTGACAGTTTAGATTGGGCAGACTACGGTGAAGGTATCCCCCACCACCTGGAGTCTGTCATGCCCAAGAAGCGCTACCACGTCCACTTATCTGATGATGACCGCCACTCGCTCCAGAAGCTGGTTCGGAGTGGGAAAGCACCGGCCCGCGCTCTCACCCATGCCCGCATTCTACTTAAGGCGGATGAGGGCGAGGAGGGACCCGGCTGGCAAGACGAGCAGATTGCCGAGGCGTTGGAGACCAGCGTGCCGACCGTGGAACGCACCCGCAAACGCTTCACGCAGGGAGGGTTAGACGATGCGCTCTATCACCGCCCGCCACGGAAGACCAAGCCCCGCAAGCTGGACGGGCACGCCGAAGCCCATCTGATCGCGCTCTCCTGCAGCAAGCCACCCAGCGGGCGGGATCACTGGACGATGCAGCTGCTGGCCAACAAGTTCGTCGAGCTCTACGATGGCCCCGTCATCTCGGATGAATTGGTGCGGCGCACGCTCAAAAAAAAATGAGCTCAAGCCGCATCTGAAGGAGCAGTGGTGCATCCCACCCAAACAGAGCGCGGCCTTCGTCTGGCACATGGAGGACGTGCTCGACGTCTATACCCGCCCCTATGATCCTCGTCGTCCCCAGATCTGCCTGGACGAGCGACCGGTGCAGTTGCTCGCGGATGTGCGCGCACCGCTGCCTGCCAGTCCCGGCATCCCACGGCGGGAGGACTATGAGTACGAACGGCGGGGGATGGCCAACCTCTTTCTCTGGTATGAGCCACTCCGGGCCAAACGGCATGTCCTACCGACCGAGCGGCGCACCATGGTCGACTGGGCGCACTGCATCAAGGACCTGGTGGACGTACACTATCCAGATGCGGAGCGGATCGTGCTCGTCATGGATAACCTCAATACGCACTCGCCGGCGTCGCTCTACCAAGCGTTCGAACCGGCTGAAGCCAAACGGCTGACCGACAAGCTGGAGATCCATTACACACCAGCCCATGGTTCATGGTTGGATATGGCGGAAGTGGAGATCGCTGTCCTCTCCAGTCAGTGCTTAGGCCAGCGCATCCCCGACCTCGAGACGCTCAGAGCCGAGGTTGCTGCCTGGGAGGCGCAGCGCAACCGGACCGCGACCAGGATCGACTGGCGGTTCACCGCACAGGATGCTCGGATCAAACTCAAGCGCCTCTACCCAGTCAGTTCCTAGCAGCCATTCATTCTCGAACGGGCTCCGGGCCACGAAAGCGCAGCGGATCGCTCACATCGACGGGGACCTCGGCAGGAAACGCGGCAAGTGCCTCATCAAGCTGCTTGATCCAGAGCGGCAGGTAGCTCTGGTCAGCCTCCATAGAGAAGTGGAGCTCCGGACCCATGCCGGGATGCCCACGAGCAACGATTTCCATCGTCAGGTGGCCGAGCGGGGTGAGCATGAACTTGATAGCAAAGGCGTTCTCGAGCAGATCAATGAACCCCTCTGCCTCCTGCCCGACTCGTGCAGAGAGCGCCGCAAGTACCGCCCGGATGACCACAAGCTCGTGCCCCCAGATGGTCGACGCATAATGCCCCTTGAACGCATCGGCGTCTACCCTGACTTCGCAGTCGATAACCTCGCGATCCCACGGCTCGGCGATATGACCGTAGGGCCGATTCAGGAGCGTCACCCGAAGGAAGCAAGGCGCGTCACTCACGCTGCTCTGTCCGTCAAAGGTCACGGCAACAGGTCCGGTCATGATCTCCCTTTGTCGGTGGCTGCCGCCTCGTCACCGCGTCCGGCCGTGGCCAGACTCATGACAGCCTACCCTACCCGAGAGTTCCAGACCTTTTGTGGTGACCCACTAGAAGCTGTCTGAGAA
>QHBP01000381.1:0-335 GCA_003244175.1 Chloroflexota bacterium
ACCACCATGCCCACATCGTTTGCGATGCGTTGGAACTCCTCGATCGCGATGTGGGTGCGAAAGCCGGGAATCGAGTCTAGCTTGTCGAGAGTCCCTCCGGTGTGGCCGAGGCCGCGACCCGACAATTTGGGGACTACGACGCCGAGAGATGCGAGGATCGGGGCCAAGACCAGTGTCGTCTTGTCTCCCACGCCGCCCGTGCTGTGTTTGTCCGCCGTAAAACGGGTGATACTAGGGAACTGCACGGTCTCACCAGAGGCGATCATGGCGCGTGTAAGCTCGATCGTTTCGTTTACCGACATGCCTCGAAGGTAGACGGCCATCAGCCAGGCGGA
>QHBP01000381.1:349-27642 GCA_003244175.1 Chloroflexota bacterium
GCGTGAATGTCGTCGGCACTCAGCTCGCAGCCGTCTCGCTTTTTGGCGATGACATCAACCGCGCGCCAGCCTTCCCGCATGTTCCCCTCCTGTCATGCAGGATATAGTACGGTCGATCCCCCGCTCTACCCTCGCTCTCCCTCTCGCTCTCCCCCCGGTGCGTGCGCGGACGGGAAGGAGGGCAGCTACTGCTGGCCGGTGGTCAGCACCCGGGTAAGGTTTTCTCCATCGAGAAGCCAGCCCTGCGGTGCCCGAACGAGCCGCCAGACTCCTCGGTAGTCTCGCGGCTCGGCCTCGCCGAGCTCTTTGTCCAGGAGATTGATCTGGACCGTCGCGGACGAGGCGTCGGACCGGAGCACCACGGGAGTGGACATTTGCACCCACTGAGTGTTTGAGAACCTGCTGTCAATGCACGTAAGGGGCGGACACTGCGCCTGCATGGCGGCCGTCCACAATGCGGCGGCTCCAGCAAAATTCTTTGATGCTATGTCCGAGTAGAAAGAGGTGACAGCGGCGCCTGGATCGCTGTCTGTGGAAGCGGCATGTACGCGGGATGCGGGAGCAGCGGGCGCGAGGGCTACGGTGGGCGCCGCTGCCGGCCCGGGGGGCGGCGTACTTCGTGACGCGAGGTGTCGAGGCGGTGTTACGAGAGCTCGACGTACTCGGGCCTGGCGCCTGCGCACATCAGCTGATTTGTCGCCCGGTGGATGACTTGGGGCGGCGGCCACCCGTGGCGTGTGACGCGCATGACTTCCGCGGTGCGGCAGGACGAAAGGAAGCGCAACCAGAAGCAGGAGTAGGGCGGGAATGGCCATCAGAACACGCCGGACCCATCGCGACTCCTTGGAGCCGGCACTCCTCATCCGTTCCATCCCGATTTTGGACGGTCGTTGCGACCCTCGGTCCAGCGCGCGCTCCGGCAGGAACGGTACAGGCGTCGTGACCGCGGCGGGAGTCTTCGAGGGAGCAGCTGCTGCCCGTGCCTCCAGGAGGGCGTCGCGCATTTCCCCGGCGTTCTGATACCGTTCTGCTGGGCTCTTGGCCAGGGCCTTGAGCACAACAGCGTTTGTCATGGGCGAGAGATCCGGACGAATCACTCGGGGCGGAATGGGATTGTCCGTTACATGGCGCATGGCGATCTCGACGAGCGTAGCGCCCTGGAATGGCTCGCGGCCCACGAGCATCTCGTACAGCACCACGCCCAGGCTGTAGAGATCGCTTCGATGATCGACAGCTTTGCTCTGCGCTTGTTCGGGAGACAGATAATGCGCGGTTCCACTGACAGCATGAGTCTTCGTCAGGTGAGACAGGCCCGCCGTGAAAGCGATGCCGAAATCCGCGACCTTGACCAGCCCGAATGCTGAGAGCAGGATGTTTTGCGGTTTGACGTCTCGGTGGACGATGCCGCGATCGTGAGCAACCCGAAGTGCCGCAGCCACTTGTCCGGCAACATCAAGAGCCTCGGCCTCTGGTAGAGGCCCATGGCGAAGTCTTTCCTTCAGCGATTCCCCTGGCACGTGCTCCATGACCATGCCGTCGGTTCCATCGAACCTGCCCCAATCGTAGATGGCGACGATATTGGGATGGTTGAGCTGGGCGGCCGCTTGGGCTTCCCGGCGAAACCTTTCGACAAAAATCGGATCGCCCGTACTCTCGGCGTTGAGAACCTTGACAGCTACGCGTCGATGAAGAACCTCGTCTTCGGCGAGGTAGACGTTGGCCATGCCACCCGAACCAATGCGCTCAATCAAGCGATAGCGCCCACTCGCGCCATCAATGGACGAATCCATCCTCACACCCCATCCCCTACGGCCGTCACTCGGCCAGCGCCAAGCACTTTCACCACTAAGGCAAAATTCATGCCTGGGCTGCGCACAAGTTTACGACGTTGACCTCGTGCAGAAGATTTCCAGACATAAGTCCCTGCCGTTTGCGTTCGAGCCCGTCGATTAACGTACCGCCTGCGGGTGCGCCTCGAGGCGAGCATCATAATGGGCGCATGGAGGACAGCTATTCTGGAGCCATAGATGCGGCGGTCCAGGCGATTTCGGATCTGAGTGCGCTGACACCACGAATCGCCATGGTGCTGGGTTCGGGCCTCGGCGCGCTTGCCGATCAGGTGCTGACCGGTGATCACATCCCCTATTCCGAGATTCCTGGATTCCCGCACTCGACGGCACCTGGCCACGCGGGCAAGCTGGTCTTAGGCGCCTTCGAAGGGCGGCCCGTTGTCATCATGGCCGGACGTGTCCATCTCTATGAAGGGTATGCGGCCAAAGAGGTGGTCTTCGGCGTCCGAGTCATGCGCGCGTTGGGGGCGGATACTCTCCTCATCACGAACGCGGCCGGCGGCGTCAACCTGGAGTTCGAACAGGGCGTGCTCATGCTGATCTCCGACCACATCAACCTGACGGGTCAGAATCCCCTCGCAGGTCGCAACGACCCGCACATCGGAGTTCGATTCCCCGACATGTCCGATGTATACACGCCGGAGCTGCGTGCGCTCGCGAGGGACGTGGCGGGCGAACTGCATGTGACCGTGGCAGAAGGAGTCTACCTAGGCTTGACCGGTCCCAGCTACGAGACCCCCGCCGAAATTCGTATGGCGCGAGTAATAGGTGCGGACGCCGTCGGCATGTCGACGGTGATGGAGGTGATCGCGGCCCACCATGTGGGTATGCAGGTGCTCGGCATTTCGTGTATCACCAATATGGCCGCCGGAATCTCGCCGGTGAAATTGACCGAGGGAGAGGTGCTCGAGGTCGCTGCTCGCGTACACGACCAGTTCGCGGCTGTGGTTCGAGGAGTGATCTGTCGTCTTCCGGAAAAGACGGGCATGGTCGTCACATGACTGCCACCCTCGAGTTCCGGAACGGGGTCCTGTATCTCCTGGACCAGACGCTCCTACCTCTCGAGACTGTGGTCATCGAGTGTCGCGAGGTCGCGCAGGTCATGGAGGCCATCGCGTCTCTTCGTGTTCGCGGCGCCCCGGCCATCGGCTGCGCGGGGGCATACGGAGGCGTCGTGGCCGCCATGAGGCGGGCGGATCGCGGCCTGCGGGGCGACGACCTGGCGAACGCTACTCTGCGCGACTTTGAAAGGATCAGGCAGACGCGACCGACTGCGGTAAATCTCCCGTGGGCGCTCGGCCGCATGAAGACCGTGGTAGAGCGACACGCTTCCGAAGAATCGGACGCATTGATTCGCGCACTGAGAGACGAGGCGGACGAGATTCTCCGCGAGGACGAGGAGGCGAACCGTGCCATAGGCAGGTATGGCGCCGATCTCATAGCGAACGGCGCGCAAGTCTTGACCCACTGCAATGCGGGGGCTCTTGCCACCGGCGCGTATGGGACAGCGCTCGGCGTGATTCGGGCCGCCCACGAACAAGGTAGAAGCTTGCGGGTATGGGTGGACGAGACCCGCCCGCTTCTTCAGGGCGCGCGTCTCACGGCTTGGGAGCTCGAGCAGATGGGAGTTCCATACACCCTTATCACGGATAGCATGGCCGGTCATTTCATGGCACGGGGCGAGGTAGACGTTGCACTCGTGGGCGCCGATCGCATCGCGGCTAACGGCGACACCGCGAACAAGATCGGGACGTACTCCGTAGCGGTACTCGCTCGTGCACACGGGATTCCCTTCTATGTCGCGGCGCCCACATCGACAATCGACCTGGAGACGGCAAATGGCGAGTCCGTTCCCATCGAAGAACGGCGTGCCGACGAAGTCGGGGCATTTGGGTCGGTACGTGTGGCGCCAGCGGGGGCTCGCGTGGCCAATCCGGCGTTCGACGTGACTCCCGCACGCTTAATCACCGGCATAATCACCGAACGAGGCGTTCTCCGACCGCCATTCGCCGCCGCGCTTGCCGGAGCTGTGAACGCGGAGAGAGTGGACCGTGGATCCAGCGATTCGGAGCGGCGTCCCGACGCGGTCGGGGTCGAGCCCGGCTAGTCGCTCTTCATTGGGCGTCGCGGCGATGTCGCATGCGGCGAGCTTCATGGTGGACAAAGTCGTGTACGAAGCTGTGCAGGCGGCCTGGATGGCGGTGAATCAAGGGTGGAAGCAGGCACAACAACGCTCGTGCCCGTTGAGGCCTGAGAGCAAACATCGGTCGCCGTCCTGCACATAACGATGGACCTTCATTCCCGGCCCCGACGACCCGCTTGCCTCGGAAACCGCGTCACGAGATAGTGCGCTGGTGCCGAGGCGCTGCCTGCTCGATAGAACCGCAGGCCCAAGAAACCGAGTGTTTCCGGGAGAACGGAGGTGGTCATGATTGAGTGGGAGCCGGAGCGCGGAGGCGCTCCGCGCCTGGTGTCGTACGATGTTTCGCACGCCTGGCGGATCCCACGCAAACGAGTCCTGGCCGAGCCGGCGATCGCTGTTTGTGCTTTCCTCGCGGGATACGGCGCCACGGCACTTGGTCCCCTTCACACCGTTGCACTTCGAATGGTTGTGGGTGTCGCTGCAGAGCTTTCGACTGTCGGGCATCCGGTATCGGGCCAGACGTGGCTCCCGGTCGTACAGGCCCTGGCTAGACTAGTGAGCTGGTAGACACGGTCTCCACCCTGGCTTGCATCCTGGACCAACCGAGGACGTGAGATCCCGTAGTCGGCGATCCGGCGGACAAAGGGCAGCCTGACCGCAAGGGTCTCTCCTGGCACGTCGATCAGTGTCTCGACAGGCGAGGGCCACGTTGGTACAATTGACATGCATGGGGATGCCAGGTTTCGACAGAGAGCCAGGAGCAAACGCTGCAGGTCGAGGTGCCAGTGGATGTCTCGCTAAACAACTGGCAACGGCATAACTGCCAACAACAACGTAGCTCTCGCTGCTTAACTAACAGCGACGTCTAATCGACCCATCGCCGACGGGTTGAAGAAGGCGCCACAAAGTCGGCTGTGCGGAGGCTCTAAGAACCCATAGGGACCTTCTAAGACTGCTGGGTTGGCTGGCGGAAACTTTGTCGGTAGAGGCTCCGCCGGCGAGATAAAAGTACCGACTAAGCTTGTAGAAGCGTTCGTGACCAGCTTTTTGGACGGGGCGTTCGATTCGCCCCCATCTCCACCACTCATGAAGGCCCGCCGGCCGTAAGGCCGGCGAGCTCTCTCTTTGAGCGGCCTCCCGCGAAACCAATATTTGCCGCTCCCACGATGTCCATCAGGTCCAGCACGCCCTCCCGCTCGCACCAACGGGCGAGGCCGGCAACGACATCGCGCCAGCACAACGGATTGACAAGCAGAGCAGTCCCCAGGCCCACGGCCGTGGCGCCGGCCAGCAAGAACTCAATTGCATCGGCGGCGCTCATGATGCCCCCGTAGCCGATGACCGGCACGGTGACCTCCTGCGCCACCTCATATACGAGGTGCAGCGCGTGCGGCTTGGTGGCGGGACCGGAAAGTCCACCGCTGACCGTTGAGAGCACCGGCCGGCGCGTTTTCGTATCGATCGCCATGCCATAGAGAGTGTTGATCAGCGAGACCGCATCCGCACCGGCGTCCTGCACCGCTATTGCGATCGAGCGAATGTCCGTCACGTTCGGCGAGAGCTTGACGACCAAAGGCATCGTGGTGACTGCGCGCACGGCGGCGGTGACTTCGCCGGCTTGTCCGGGGGCAGTCCCGAAGGCGACGCCGCCTGCCTTGACATTAGGGCAGGATATGTTCAGCTCCAGGCCCGCCACACCCGCCGCGTCACCCAAGCGCCGCGCTATTTCGACGTACTCCTCGACCGTGCCACCGCTCACATTGACGAGGACAGGCACGTCCCACGATGCCCACTCGGGAGCTGTCTCCCGTACCACAGCGTCGACCCCGATGTTCTGCAGGCCGATGGCGTTCAGCATCCCTCCGGATGTCTCCCAGAGACGCAGCGGCTGGTTGCCGGCGCGGGGCCGGAGGGTGGTCCCCTTGGACACGATCGCTCCCAACCCAGAAAGGTCTAAACGTCGGGCATACTCTACCCCGTAGCCAAACGTGCCGGACGCGGCCAGCACGGGATTTTTGAGGTGCAGACCTGTCCGAGGCGCGATTTCGACCTGCATGTGGGGCATTGTCGCATGTCCAGCGGCGCCGCGAACCGGTGGTATAATCGGCAATCGAGTTAGCGGCCGATCCGTACTGGAAGGAGCGCTTCGTATGCGAATTGCAGTTCTCGCCGACACCCACTGGAAAGGCTCAGACGCTGTACCAGACCGGGTACTGGAGCTGCTGCACGACACGGATGTGGTGATTCACGCGGGTGACCTAAAGTGCGAGCATGTACTCGCGACGCTCGCGGACAACGATCGCCAGGTACTCGCCGTTCGCGGCAACAATTTCGATCTGGACCTTTCCAGCCTCCCGGACGTGCGGGTAGAGGACCTTAGCGGGTACAAGGTGGGAATCGCGCACGATATCGGTGCTGTCAACCAGTACGCGGCTCATGCCCGCAAGCCCGAGGACATCTTTGGCGAGCACGTGGACTGCGTCATTTTTGGGCAAACGCACCACCCTTTCTTTGATGTGTTGCACGGCGTGCCGTTTATCAATCCGGGCAGCGCCACCGATCAAGACCACTCGGGCGCGCCGGGCACGGTTGCCGTTCTCGACGTCAACGGACATCTCCAACGGGTGACATTCGAGCAGCTATGACGCAGCGCCTCGTCGAGCTGCGCAGCGACACCTTCACCCGGCCCACGGAGTCCATGCGACTCGCCATGTATGGGGCCGAGGTCGGAGATGACGTGTGGGGCGAGGACCCCACCGCCATCCGGCTCGAAAGGCGCGCCGCCGAGCTCATGGGCAAGGAAGCCGGCCTTTTTGTTTCAAGTGGCACGCAGGGCAACCTGGTAGCGGTGCTTTCGCACACGCGACCGGGACAGGAGCTCATCGTCGGAGAGCAGTCACACATCATCTGGTATGAGAGTGGGGGTGCAGCCTTGATTGGAGGGCTGCAGCTGCGGAGCATCTCCAACCCCGCCGGAAGCTTTCATCTCGACCAATTGCGAGCTACCATCCGTGTCGGTGCGGCGCACGCCGCCGAGACGGGATGTGTGGCGCTCGAGAACACGCATAATCGCTGCGGTGGAGCGGTACTGACGACACGTGAGGTGGGTGATATCGCGGACGTCTCCCACGATGCGGGCGTTCCCGTACACATGGACGGCGCCCGTATTTTCAACGCCGCAATCGCTCTTGATATCCCGGCGCGTGAGCTTGCCCGCCCGGTCGACTCAATCACATTCTGTCTCTCGAAAGCACTGGGAGCTCCCGTGGGATCCCTGCTCTCCGGATCCGAAGACTATATCGAGCGTGCGCGAACCTGGCGACAGCGCTTGGGCGGCGGCATGCGTCAGGTGGGTGTCCTCGCAGCGGCGGGACTCGTCGCGCTGGACGAGAACATACAGCGTCTGGCCGAGGATCATGCGAACGCACGCCGGCTCGCGGAAGGGTTGGAGACGATCGACGGGGTCGCTCTTGATGCGAGCGGAGTACGAAGCAACATCGTTATTGCGGATGTCACCGGACTCGGTGTTCCTCCCGCCGAAATCGCCACTCGCTTACGCGAACTCGGCATCTTGCTCGCTCCCGCAGGGCCGAACACCCTCCGGGCGGTCACGAGTTACGAAGTGGGTGCAGCCGGTGTGGACCGGGCGGTGTCTGCAATGCGAGAGGTTTGCGCGAATCTGGTTCCCGTCGGAGCTTGAAGTCCACGAGGCCCGTCCTCGACCCGAGCGTCCTGATGCGACGCGTTCTGGTGCTGGAGGAGCGGCAGGGATTTGCCGACCGCGCGGCACTCGGCGGACTCGAAGCATTCGCGGCGGAGCAGGTCGCACGCGCGGGATCATCGCCCCTCCTGAATCGGATTGAAGGGGCTGCCCAGGCGCTTCGCGCATACGCCGATGTCGACCGTGAGCAGCGCAAATCGGCAGTCGAGAGGGCGTTGTCGGCGTTAGGTCGCAGGACGGCGGACGAACAAGGAAAAGACAGCCCCGGCGGCGATCACGCCGCCAAAGCCGCGACAGTTCCAGGCCGCGGCGGCTCGCGCGCGCCTGCTCAAGAGTACAAGTCAGGGCCCTCTGTGGTGCGCGGGCCCGCAGCTCTGGACTCGACCGTCGCCTCTCTCAACGGAATGCGAACGGATATGGCCGAGGCATTGCTTCATGTGGGAGTTGGAACCGTACGCGGTCTCATTTACTATTTTCCGCGTACACATTACGACTACACTGACACCCGGTCCATCAGCCGCATGCGGTTCGGCGAGAAGTCCACGCTGGTGGGTACCATCAAGAACGTGCGCACGAACCGCACACGCCGCTCCATTGTCATCACCACGGCTACCATCGCCGACGATTCGGGCACGGTTGCCGTGCGCTGGTTCAACCAGCCATATCTCGCCAAGAATCTTCCTGTGGGCGCGAGAATTGCTATTACCGGGCAGCCAGACGTGTTCAACGGCGTCATCGTCTTCCAACCGCGCGACCACGAGCTCATTCGGGATGTCGAGCTGACCCACGCCGCGAGGCTCGTTCCGATCTATCCCCTGACCAAGGGCCTCCATCAACGTTGGCTGCGACAAGTCATACGCAAAGTTATCGAGGAGTACGCGCCGGCGCTCGAGGATTATCTGCCGGTCGATCTGCAGCGTTCTCTCGATTTGATGCCGCTTGCGCAGGCTGTCCGCCAGTACCACTTTCCGACCGACGAGGGGCAGAAGAACGCGGCTCAGCAGCGACTCGCGTTTGATGAGCTGCTCCTTATCCAACTGGGGTTGCTCATGCGCAAGCGCGAATGGCAAGCAGTGAATCCGGACGTCGCCATTGCCGTCGATCAAGAGCTCAATCAGCGGTTTCGTGCGTCCCTGCCGTTTACTTTGACGCGCGCCCAGGATCGCGTCATCCGGGACATCGGTGTGGACATTGCCCGCCCAGTCCCTATGGCGCGCTTGTTGCAAGGCGACGTCGGCTCGGGAAAGACCGTGGTTGCCGCGGCGAACATCGTCCAGTGCGTGAATAGCGGTCGACAGGCTGTCCTGATGGCGCCGACGGAGGTTTTGTCAGAGCAGCACTTCCGCACACTTGGTACGCTTCTGGAACCGTGTGGCGCGCGCGTGCAGCTCTTGACTGCCGGCACACCTCAGCGATCCCGTAAGGAGATCCTGGCAGGTGTGCTGAATGGATCCGTCGACGTCCTGGTGGGGACGCACGCGCTCATCCAAGAGGGTGTCGAATTCAAACATCTGGGACTGGCGATAACGGACGAACAACATCGCTTCGGTGTGGAGCAGCGAGCGACCCTGCGACAGAAGGGACTGCATCCGCACACCCTGGCGATGACCGCCACGCCGATACCGCGCACGCTTGCCATGACGATTTACGGCGATCTGGACGTCAGCGCTCTCGACGAAATGCCACCTGGAAGGCTGCCCGCAATCACGAGTCTGGCCCCAAATCCATCCGAGGCGTACCGTCGAGTTCGGGCCGAAGTGTCGGAGGGGCGCCAGGCATTCGTTATCTGTCCCGTGATCACGGAGTCGATGGAGACGGACATGCGCTCCGTCATCGCGGAGCACAAGGAGCTGCAAGATCTGATCTTCCCCGATTTACGCGTGGGGCTCCTCCACGGACGCCTGAAGTCGAGGGAAAAGGAGCGCATTCTTCAGTCATTTCGCGAGGGGGAGATTCACATATTGGTGGCGACTTCGGTTATCGAGGTGGGCATCGACATACCCAACGCGACGGTGATCGTCGTCCGCGATGCCCACAGATTTGGCCTTGCGCAGCTGCACCAGTTCCGGGGCCGTGTCGGGCGCGGAGGTCATCAAGGGTATTGTGTCCTTCTTAGCCTTAGCGAAGGTCCGGAGACCCGGAACCGATTGGAGGCCCTGACATCAACGACCAGTGGGTTCGACCTCGCGGAGATCGATCTGCGATTACGCGGACCCGGCGAGTTTTGGGGCACCCGTCAAAGTGGCTTGCCGCAGCTTCGGGTCGCGACTCTAGGGGACGTTCCTACCATAGAACGGGCGCGACAGAACGCAAGCCGGCTCCTCGAGGCAGATCCGGAGCTGCGGTCAGGCGGACACACGCCACTGCGGCATCAGGTCGAACGATTCTGGAAAGAAACAGC
The DNA here is from genome assembly GCA_003244175.1 of Chloroflexota bacterium. Classification (GTDB taxonomy): domain Bacteria; phylum Chloroflexota; class UBA5177; order UBA5177; family UBA5177; genus QHBP01. The sequence continues at coordinate 10,465 of QHBP01000381.1, forward strand.
GGACCTCAGCTAGGCGAGGGGAGACGAGCCGCCCGATCCTTGCTTTTGGAGCGCTCGTCGGTGTCTTCCCTCGATTCCTCACTCTCCTCCATCTGGACGTGCGCCGCTCTCTGCAACAGCTCCCATGCTCGTTCGACGTGTCTCTGTTGGGTGCGAATGTTTCCGATAGAAAGCCGTAGGACAAATGCACCGTGCAGAACGGTGTGTGACAGGTACGCCTCCCCGCTCGCATTGACCGCGTCCATGATCTCCCTGTTCAGGGCGTCGAGACGATCCTGAGGCAACCCATTCGGATGGACGCGGAAACAGACAGTGGAGAAGAGCGCGGGCGCCATGAGCTCCCAGGCCGGCGCCTGCTCGACCCATGCCGTGAAAAGCTGCGCCAGGCGAATGTGTTCCCTGATCCGCGCTTCGAGGCCTGCACGGCCATACGCGCGCATGACGAACCACAGCTTGAGTCCGCGAAACCGATGCCCGAGCTGGGGACCATAATCCATGAGGTTGCGCACCTCGCCGCCTTCGGTCGTGCGGAGGTACTCTGGAACCAGGCTGAAGGCATCGCGCACGGCGCCAAGGCGGCGTGAGTAGAAGCAGCTGCATTCGATGGGCGTGAAGAGCCATTTGTGCGGATTCACCACAAGGGAGTCGGCGCGGTCAACGCCGTCCAGTACCCAGCGTTTCTCGGGGAGGATCGCGGCGACGCCGGCATAGGCTGCGTCGATGTGCAGCCACAGCCCGTGGTCCTCGCAGACACCTGCAATATCCGCAATCGGATCGACGCTAGTGGTCGAGGTGGTCCCAGCTGCAGCTACCACGCAGAATGGACGTACTCCGGCATCGATGTCCCGAGAGATCGCCCGTCGAAGCTCGTCCACATCCATGCGAAAGGCCTCATCCGTGCCGATCTTGCGCACTCCGTCCTGTCCGATTCCAAGCGCGATCGCCGCCTTTTCCACTGATGAATGGGCCTGTTCGGAGCAGTAAAGACAAAGGGCGGACAGCTCGGGGCGACCTGCCATCCCTCGCTGCCGTATCTCCAGGCCCGTGACCTCACGGGCGGCCGCGATCGCGACGAGGGTGGAGATAGAGGCCGTGTCGTACATGATTCCGTCGAAAGCCCCTGAGAGTCCGATCATCTGACGTAACCAGTCGAGCACCGTGGCCTCGATCTCGGTCACCGCCGGTGACGTCCTCCAGAGCATGCCGTTCACGTTCAGAGCGGCTGCGAGCATCTCCCCCATGATCCCTGGAGCGGAGCCGGAGATGGCGAAGTATGCGAAGAATGCGGGATGATTCCAGTGGGTGATGCCCGGCAGCACGATGTCCTCGAAGTCCTGCAGGACACGGTCCATGCCTTCGCCAACGTCGGGAGGTCGATCGGGAAGACCGGCGCGTACCTGGCCCGGTCGTACGCGACTAAGTACGGGATAGCGCTCGGGACGATCGAGATAGTCTGCTATCCAGTCCACTATCTCTCGGCCGTAGCGGCGAAATTCGTCCCCGGACAGGTCACCCGAGGCTGGATGATCTCGTTCGGTGTCGACATGGTCTGTCACGGCGTCTCTCCCCAGCACCGGCACGCGCCTATGCCATCATAAGCGGCCATGCGTGTCATTGCCGGACGTGTCAAAGGGCATCATCTGAGAGCCCCTACCGGCATGGACACCCGCCCCACGTCCGACAAAGTTCGTGAGGCCATTTTCGATATCCTGGCGGACGAGTTTGCTGGCGAGCCCGTTCTCGATCTCTTTGCCGGGACCGGCGCCTTGGGCATTGAGGCTTTGAGCAGGGGCGCGAGCGAGGCCATCTTCGTCGAGCGGCGACGTCAGGCGTGCCAGGTGATCAAGGCCAATTTGCGCCATACCGGGCTGGAGAGTCAGGCGCGCTTGCTCTGTATGTCTGTTGAGCGAGCCCTGGACGACCTGGACCTGCCTTGCGGGCTCGTCTTACTTGATCCTCCTTATGCGTACGCCAATATGCACCCTATAATGGAGGCCGTTGGTGAGGCCCGTGTCGTGGTAGAGCAAACCATGGTAGTGCTGGAACACTCTCCGCGCTTTGAACCCGCCCACAAGTACGGGTGTCTGGACGTCCGACGGCAAAGGGTCTATGGTGACACTGCCGTTTCCATCTATATCGCGCAAGAGGAGCAGAACCGGTGACGGTCGCGGTGCTTCCTGCGAGTTTCGATCCGATCACCTGCGGTCACGTCGACATCATCGTGCGCGCGTCACGTTTGTTTGAAAGGGTGATTGTTGCCGTGTACGCCCATCCGCGAAAGGCTGTCATGTTTTCTCTGGAGGAACGCGTGGCGATGGTGCGCGAAGCTGTGGACCATCTGGATGGCGTAGGAGTGTGCTCATTCCAGGGATTGCTCGTGGACTTCTGTCGCGGCGCTGGAGCGGATGTGCTGGTGCGGGGACTGCGCGCCGTCTCTGACTTCGAGTACGAATACCAGCAAGCGGCGATGAACCGCAAAATGCTGCCCGGACTCGAGGTGATCTCGATGTTCCCGAATCCCGACTACAGCTTTGTAAGCTCCACCATTATCAAGGAGATCGCGGAGAATGGCGGCGACGTGGCTGGGATGGTGCCCGGTCCCGTCGTGACCCGGCTTGCCGAACGCTTCGCCGAGCGCCACATGTCGCGGATCTCAAGGAGGTGAAACAATCGATATTCTGATGCTTGTGGACCGCCTCGAAGCTGTCATCAACAGCGGGTGGAGACCCCCACTCTTTGGACGAGTGTTCATCGACGAACGCGAAGTGCTAGACGTGCTCGATCTTATGCGTACCGCGATTCCAGATGAGATCAAGCAGGCGAGGCGCATCAATCAGGAGCGAGACAAGGTTCTGGCACAGGCCCAGACTGAGGCCAATCGCCTGGTGACACAAGCGCAGGAACGTGTCGAGCGCATGGTCACGGAGGACAATGTCCGAGTGATGGCCGAAGAACGCGCTCACGAAGTCGTGACGCAGGCGCGGAACGATGCCTCCGACATCCGGGACGATGCCGACCACTACGTCATGGACATGCTGCATCGCCTGGACGCGGAGCTAAAGCGCGTACATGGAAGCGTTCAGAACGCCATGGATGCGATGGAGGCCCGTGAGCCTGCGGCAGTTGTCGATGAGGACGAGCCGGAGTAAGACGATGTCTCTTCTTTTCAACGTTGCGCAATTTCTTAAATCAGATGTGGGCGAGAAGCGAACGTACGATTTCGGGTCGGATGACGACCTCGACCTGGGTGATGTGACGGCGAGTGACATTGGCGGCCACGTCAAATTCCTGCTGACGAATTACGAGGTGGTTGCGAAAGGACACGCGCATGCCCTCCTACACGAGAGCTGTGCCCGCTGTCTCGAGCCATTCGCACGTCTGGTCGAGGTGGCATTCGAAGAGGAATACCTCCCGATGGTCGACATTGACACGGGTCTCCCGACAAGCGGGCCGCCGAATGACATGGCGTTTCCAATTTCCTCAAACCACACGATCGATTTAACCGAGGCACTGAGGCAGGATTTGCTGCTAGCCGTGGAGCTTGTGCCACTATGCAACGATGAGTGCAAGGGACTGTGTCCCTCGTGCGGCGTTAACCGCAACCGGGAACGGTGTGCGTGTTCCGCTGAGCAAACTTACGGACCCTTTGCTGCACTCGGGGGACTGCTTAGCGCAACACAGTCTGAACGACAACACTGAGGAGAAGAAGCCCATGGGAGCGCAACCGAAAAAGAAGGTCAGCCACGCCAAGAAAAACAGTCGCCGCAGCCAGGATGCAATTGCCTTGAGTGCCATCATCCTCTGCTCGCATTGCCGACGGCCACATGTGTCGCATCACGTCTGTACGAACTGCGGCTACTATGCGGGCCGCGAGGTCATCGCGGACGAGCGTGACCGGACTGGACGCTAGTCCCACATTTTTATGGGAGACCTTGAGGGCCGAGTCGCGCTCGTCACCGGGGCCTCCCGAGGCATTGGGCGCGCTATAGCGCTGCGCTTGGCGCAACAGGGCGCGGCCGTCGCCGTGAATTATCGTTCCGATGCGAATGCGGCACAAGAAACGGTGGTGGCGATTCAGGGCGCAGATGGACATGCGGTTCTGACACCTGGGGACGTGAGCATTGCCGGAGAGGCAGGCTCGGTCGTGACGCAGGCAGTGGAGACCCTTGGAGGTCTCCATATTGTCGTCAACAATGCTGGAATATCGGTTGACGCTCTGGTGATGCGCATACGCGATGAAGATTGGGATCGAACCCTCGACACGAATCTCAAAGGCGCTTTTCTCGTGACCAAGGCGGCGATGAGGCCCCTGCTCAGGCAGAGATTCGGACGCATCATCACCATTTCGTCGGTCGTCGGCCTCACGGGCAATGCGGGACAGGCGGCGTACGCCGCCGCCAAGGCAGGGCTGGTTGGCTTCACACGAAGTGTCGCGCGCGAAGTGTCGGGACGCGGCATCACCGCAAACGTCGTGGCGCCGGGATATATCGGGACAGACATGACCGGTCGGTTGTCGGAGGGAATGCGGGCGCAAATGCTCGCGCAAGTGCCTCTTGGAAGAGTCGGAACACCAGAAGACGTGGCGGGTGTCGTCGCATTTCTCGCCGGACCCGATGCCTCATACATCACTGGCCAGGTCCTCGTGGTCGATGGCGGCATGGTGATGGCATAGCATGGTCTCGAAGGTGCTGATCGCAAACCGCGGCGAGATCGCGCTTCGGATCATGCGGGCGTGCCGGGACCTTGACCTCCCGTGCGTCTTGGTCTATTCGGAAGTTGACAGAGAATCGCTTCCCGTGAGGCTTGCGGATGAGACGGTCTGTATTGGGCCGTCGCAAAGCGCGAAAAGCTACCTATCGGTCCCGAACATCATCAGCGCGGCTCTGATCACTCAATGCGACGCTATCCACCCGGGCTATGGGTTCTTGTCCGAAGACCGCTATTTTGCTGAAATCTGCGGCGAGTACAATCTCACCTTTATAGGGCCGTCCGCGGACAGTATCGCCCGGGTAGCGAACAAGGCCTCGGCACGGAAGGAGATGGCCGCGGCCGGGCTCCCCATCGTGCTGGGCAGCGAAGGCTCGCTGACGACGCTTGAGGAAGCCCAAATCGCTGCCGCCGAGATTGGCTATCCCGTCATTCTCAAGGCCTCCGCGGGAGGAGGCGGTCGCGGCATGCGAGTGGCTCGAAATGAGAAAGAGCTGGCCCAGTGTTTTCAGGTTGCGCGTGCCGAGGCACGTGCCGCGTTCGGTGACGACGAGGTGTATATCGAGCGCTACCTAACGCGCCCTCGGCATGTCGAGGTGCAGGTGTTGGGAGACCGGCACGGCAACCTGGTTTTTCTGGCGGAACGGGAGTGCTCGATTCAAAGGCGATATCAAAAGATCATCGAAGAAGCTCCCTGCGACTTCATCGACGAGGCGACGCGGTGGCGCCTGGGAGAAGCCGCGGTTCGTGGCGCTCGTGCTCTCTCGTTCAGCAGTGCCGGCACTCTCGAGTTCCTTGTCGACGACAGCGGCGACTTTTACTTCATGGAGATGAATGCGCGCGTGCAGGTCGAACACGGTATTACGGAGCTGGTAACCGGCGTGGATATCGTGAAAGAGCAGATTTGTGTGGCAGCCGGCGAGCGATTGTCCATGACTCAGCAACAGGTAGTGGCGAGTGGGCATGCGATCGAATGCCGCGTCACCGCCGAGACCGGTGCGGACTTTCGACCGGCTACTGGAACCGTCGAGGAATTGTTGCTTCCGGGAGGACCTGGAGTCCGTGTGGACACACACTTATATCGCGGCTATCGCGTTCCGGCACACTATGATTCTTTGATAGCTAAGATCATGGTGCATGGACGCGACCGCGAAGAAGCCATCATGCGTATGCGGCGGGCTCTTGCGGAGACCACGATAGAAGGGGTTGCGAACACTTTGCCCTATCTGCGCACGGTGCTCGACGATACGGTATTTCGAACAGGGGAGGCGCATACTGACTACGCGCCGATGGCATCGTGAGCAGGAACGCCAAGAGAGAGGGCAGACAGCTTGCATTTCAGACGGTGTTCGAGCTGGAGCTGCGGCCCGGTCGTACGCCCGAGGAGGCCCTGCGGAGCCGCGTCGCATCGATCGAGGAAGATCGCGGTACACGTGTGTCCGCAGCCGCTGTCCGCTTTGCGGAGCGCCTGGTGTCGGGCGTTCTCGAGCGTCGCGATGCCATCGACGAACATGTGGCCACATTTGCTCCAGCCTTTCCCATCGAGCAGATGCCCGTCACCGATCGCGTTGCGCTGGAGCTGGCGGCACTGGAGATGCTGTTTGCCCCCAAAGCTCCGCTTGGCGTGGTGATCAATGAAGCCGTAGAGCTGGCAAAAACGTATGGCGGAGAGGGCTCGGGCCGATTCGTGAACGGCGTTCTCGGTACCATGGCAAAGAGGGATGCTGTCGACGGCGTGCAGGATAGTAAATGACCCAGCGCCGGTGCGTCAAAAATCACGACATCCGCGGATATACACGAGGAGGTAGAGGATGGATCAGGTGACAATCGACGAGCGACTGACTCACATTATTTCGGAGCAGCTAGGCGTCGACGAGAGCCAGGTGACGCCAAATGCGTCGTTCGAAGAAGATCTCAACGCTGACTCACTCGACCTTGTCGAGCTAATCATGTCGCTCGAGGAGGAGTTCGGTATAGAGATCTCCGAGGAAGACGCCGAGAAGATCCGCACGGTTGGGGACGCACAGGAGTATATTCGGGAGCATAAGGGGGAGTAATCCCGTGACCCGCTTCCAGCGTATACTTGTTGACAACGTGGATCATAAAGAGTTAGGAGAAATCAGTGTTTGGAGCACATCTACCGGAGCTACTTATCGTTCTGGTGCTGGCATTGGTGGTATTTGGCCCGAAGCGGCTGCCAGAAATTGGCGGCGCTCTGGGCAAGAGCATCCGCGAGTTCAGGTCTGGCACAAACGATCTGAAGGAGCGCGCGAATGTCGATAACGAGATTCGTGAGGAGCCGGCCCAGATCCCCACTCGCGCTGTCGAACAAGACGTGCCGGTCTCGGCTGTCCCGAATGATGAGCATGCGGCTGCCGGCACGACTCGGGATCACGAGAGGAGCTAGACGCTGAAGGCCCGAAACGAGCGTCTCGAGGGGCGTGCACCTCATCGCGCTCCTGGTGGGAGCGGCGGAGTGAGCGCGTGACGGTGGAGACGCCTGCGCCTCGGCGTTCCCGCCATCGGGAGCCCGATCCGAAGTACATGACATTTGTCGAGCATCTCGACGAGCTTCGACGGCGGCTTATCATTTCCGTTGCGGCGATCGCCGTGGGTTCGGTGGGCGGCTGGTTCCTGTTCAATTCCGTCCTGACGCTTCTCAAGCAGCCACTGTGCAAGTACCTCCCGCACAATTGCACTCTGTACGCGTCGGACATATACGGGCTGTTCACGCTCCAGCTCAAGACGGCCGTCGTTCTCGGCTTCATGTTTGCTCTGCCGGTGACCATCTGGCAGCTGTGGTTGTTTGTAGCGCCGGCCTTCGGGCCAAAGGCGAATACGTGGGCGCCCATCTGGATGACGTCGGCGCTTCTCTTGTTCGTGGGAGGCGTGGCCGTCGGTTATGAGGTTGTGCCTCTCGCCGTCAAGTTCTTTGGAGGCTTCCAGAAGAACGGCCTGGCGCTGCTGCTCTTTGCCTCCAGCTACATCAACTTCATCGTGTTGGTCCTTGTTGTCTTCGGCATTTCTTTTGAGCTGCCACTTGTCCTTGTTTCTCTCTCCGCGGCCGGTATCACGTCGTCGCGTTGGCTCGCATCGAAGCGCCTCATTTTCTTTTTCGGTGTCTTTATTTTTGCCACCGTTGCAACTCCGGGGGCCGACTGGATCTCGCCTCTGGTACTGGGCAGTATCCTGTACGTCCTCTTTGAGGTCAGCATTGCGGTCAGCCGTCTCATAGGCAAGTAGCGACCGACGCAGAGGGCTCCGATTGCTTAAAGGGGACGGGTGAGTCGAGCACCTCAAAATTCTCGACGCCCGCGCCTGTTACCATTAGAATATTTGTTCCAATATAGATCTCGAGGTTGACGTGCCGCAGTTTCAGGTTGTCAGCGAGTTTGAATCCACGGGCGATCAGCCACTTGCGGTTGCCGCTCTCTCGAGCGGTATCGAGAATGGCGACAGGTTCCAGACGCTTCTTGGCGTGACCGGATCGGGCAAGACGTTCACGATGGCCAAGATTGTTGAGCAAGTCCAGAAACCGACTCTGGTGCTGGCCCCGAACAAGACGCTTGCTGCTCAGCTTTTTGCGGAGTTCAAGGATTTCCTTCCCCACAACGCGGTCGAATACTTCGTCAGCTACTACGATTACTACCAGCCGGAAGCGTACATCCCGCGGTCGGACACATACATCGAAAAGGATTCCTCTCGAAACGACGAGATCGACCGTTTGCGGCTTTCCGCGACCCGCTCTCTGTTTTCGCGCGAGGACGTGCTCATCGTCGCCAGCGTGTCCTGTATCTACGGACTGGGCTCGCCGGAGGATTACGGTGCCGTCGTGGTCAGTCTACGTCGGGACGAGAAAAGGAGACGCGACAAGTTCCTGCGGCAGCTGACAGGCATTCTGTACGAGCGGAACGACCTCAACTTCGCGCGAGGGACTTTCCGAGTGCGAGGCGATGTCGTCGAGATTTACCCTGCGTATGAGCAGCTTGCCATTCGTGTGGAGTTTTTTGGCGACACCGTCGAGCGCATTGTCGAGCTGGACCCATTGACCGGCGAAATTCTTGCAACGCGGGACGCCATCGACATCTATCCGGCCCGTCACTTTGTGACGACCGAGGCTCGGTTGAAGGATGCTGTGGAGAGCATTCAGGTAGAGCTACGCGAGCGCCTCTCTGCATTGAAGATAGAGGGGAAGCTGCTCGAAGGTGCTCGCCTGGAGCAGCGGACAATGTTCGACCTGGAGATGATGCGCGAGACGGGCTTCTGTTCCGGCGTCGAGAATTATGCCCGCCACCTCGCTAACCGGGAACCCGGCTCCAGGCCCTGGACTTTGCTCGATTACTTCCCGGACGACTTCCTGATGTTTGTCGACGAGTCGCACGTCTCGATTCCCCAGGTCCATGGCATGTACCACGGCGATCGATCGCGCAAGGAAGTGCTGGTCGATTACGGCTTCCGCCTGCCATCCGCCATGGACAATCGGCCTCTGACGTTTCAAGAGTTTGAGAAGACCATAAACCAGGTCGTGTTCGTCTCGGCGACTCCGGGACCGTACGAGGCGGAGAAAAGCAGCCGGGTAGCCGAACAAATCGTGAGGCCCACCGGCGTGCTCGATCCGACCATCGAGGTGAAACCCACCGACGGGCAGATCGACGATCTGCTGGCGCAGGTTCGAGCCCGGACGACAAGTGGACAGCGCGCCCTCGTGACAACGTTGACCAAAAGGATGGCAGAAGACCTTGCGGATTACATGCGTGAGATGGGTATCAAGGTGCACTACCTTCATAGCGAGATGGACGTGCTCGAGCGTGTGGGCATCCTTCGCGACCTCCGTTTGGGCGTATATGACGTGGTGGTCGGCATCAATCTGCTTCGTGAGGGGCTCGACTTGCCGGAGGTAAGTCTGGTGGCGATTCTCGACGCGGACAAGGAGGGATATCTCCGCTCCGAACGCTCGCTGATTCAGACGGTGGGTCGGGCGGCACGCCACACGGACGGGCACGTGGTGATGTATGGCGATCGTCTGACCGACTCCATGCGCAGGGCGATCGAAGAGACATATCGGCGCCGCGACATCCAGATGGAGTACAACGAGACCCACGGCATTACCCCGGTCGCCATTCGCAAGGCCATCCGCGATCTCTCTGATTCCGTGCGCGCTGTCGCGGAGGAGAGGCCCGAGTACAAGGTGGATGAAGACATACCCAAGGACGAGCTCGCTCGACTCGTCATGGACCTCGACGGACAGATGAAACAGGCCGCCAAGAACCTGGAGTTTGAGCGCGCGGCGGCCCTGCGCGATCAGGTCGTGAATCTGCGCCGCCGAATGGAGGAGATGCCGTCGGCGAGCCCCATACGATAGCGCGTGCGACAAAAGTGCCGCGCGAATTCTTCGCGCGTCCCGCATTGCAGGTTGCGCCCGATCTCCTCGGCAAGGTTCTTGCGCGGTATACAGGTGGCGTCACGATCCGTGGAAGAATCGTGGAAGCGGAGGCTTATACGGGACAGACGGACCCCGGTTCGCATGCCTTCCGCGGATGCACTCCTCGGACGATGGTCATGTTCGGTCCCCCAGGCTTCCTCTATGTGTACTTTACCTACGGCATGCACTACTGCATGAATGTGGTAACTGACGTTGACGGCGTGGCCGGAGCGGTCCTGATCCGTGCTTTAGAGCCACTGGATGGCATGGACGAAATGTCTCGCCGCCGTGGTGAAAGGCCTGATCTTCAGTTGTGCAACGGGCCGGCGAAGCTCTGCGCAGCGCTCGGAGTCGGACGCCAGGAAAATGGCGCAGATCTCGAGGGGAGCGAGATATGGCTCGAAGACGATGGGTTCATCGTGAATCAGGTCGAAGTCACGACACGAGTCGGACTCTCAGCCGGCGACGACCTACCCTTTCGATTCTTCATTGCTGGTAGCCGGTTTGTGTCGGGTGGTCGACCCGCGAAGGCAACAATCACGCGGCCATAGTGACGGGGGCGGCGTTCGGTCTGCAGATATGGAGGGAGATCGATCGGGTGTGCGGAGGGTTGCGTATCCACTATGGTCGGACGGCAGTGACGCGGTATTTTCAAGTACCATGTGGGCTGATGAACAGGGGCGTTACACTTCGAGCGCATGCACCGTTAGAGACGTAAGCATCCGTGCAGCCGACGAGACCAATTCCCGCCGCGCCAAGAGGCGGCGGATCGACACATTGGAGGGAAGGGTGAACAGGGGCGCACGCGCCGTGATGGTGCGCTTGATGTTAATGGTCTGCGCAGGGGCATGCATGGGCGTCATTGCGCAGGTCCGGTCGCAACGGTCCGCGGCCGGCGCCGTTGTGGGCGTCCGCGCACTGCACCGGGGCGCCGTGCAGAAGCCGCGCCACGGCCCTTTTGCACTGGTTCTGGTCATCGATGCGGCCAGGTTCGACGAAGTCGACTTGAAGAAGATGCCGAATTTGGCGCGCTTGGTGGCGGGAGGAACTACCTACACTCGCGCGTGGGTTGGGCAGCTTCCCAGCATCACCGAGACCTCGCACGCGACCATCGGAACCGGGGTGCTGCCATTTCGCCATCTCATTCTTGGCGATAAGTGGAGGATTCCGGGCACGGACCAAATGTCTCCCGATCTGCTTGATGCTCAGCTGACGCGGACCGGGTACATCGGAAAGTTCATCCATCAAAAGGGAGTCCCGGATATCGCGACATTTGTCCATCGCAAATTTCCGGGCTCGCTCGTCGCCACGCTGAGTGGGCACAAGGTTTACGCGGCCGATGCTTTGGGCGCGGGCAGCGCCGACTTTGTTGCCTTCGGAATGAAGGACGCTCGGGGCCACTATATTCCCGGTGCGATTCCCGGTCATGAACCTGGCGAAGCCATATTGAAGAGCAAACAGCTCGATCTGCCGGCGTACCCTCGAAACGGTACGGAGGATGAATGGACGACAACCCTCGCCGAGAAGTTCCTGTTCAAATACCACCCCCGTCTTATGATGGTGAACTTCCCGGAAGTGGATAATTACGGTCACATTGCTGGGACCAGCGCTAGCGTCATGGGACCGCTGATGGTCAACATCGATCATCAGATCGGCCGCCTGGTCGCCGCGTACGGGCGCGCTGGGATACTGCCGCAGACGGATTTCGTTATCACATCGGATCATGCGATGGTGCCTGCACTTCACACGATCGACCAGGGCGTCGTTCAACGCATCATTCATCAGGCCGGTGGCCAGGCACTGTACATTGGTCACGGCGACTACTGTCCGATATGGATCAAGGATCTAGCGGCGGTCCCGCGGGTCGCAGTGGCACTGGCCAATGCCAACATGCCGAACGTGCAGGCCGTCTATGTGAAGGATGTGAGTGGAGAGTACCGTCTCGTCTCATCGGCGGCGCGCTTGGCGGACCCCGCCGTCAACAGCACATACCTGGACCTGCTCAGTACTTTTGCATCTGGCGAATCGCCGGATATCGTCTTGCTCTATGGAGAGGACACCATGACGATGACTCCAGGATTCGCGAAGATTGGTAGGAAAGGTGACCACGGCGGAGCGACATGGGGCGCACAGCACATCCCGCTGATTCTGGCGGGCCCGGGCGTCAAGCAGGATTTCGTATCGGATTTTCCCGCCCGCCTTGTTGATCTGGCGCCCACGGTCGAAACCCTTCTCGGCGCACAGCCTCAGAATCAGGATGGCATTCCTCTCGCCGATGCTCTGATTCACCCCTCCGGGCCGCTGATCGTTCGACAGCAGCGGGTCGAGCCTCGGATGCTCCGCGACGTGCAGGCCCTCGAACAATCCGCTGGTCTCCAGACCAGGCGATGAGGCGCGTACGCAGGCCGTCACGAGATCCAGCGCAAGGACTTGCCGACGCTCCCCAGTGAGTGCCCGCCGCGCCCGTCGCTTCTTATCACCCATATCTCTCCGGATCCCATGTACATCGCTTCCTGCGGTTGAGAACGGACAAAGGCCACGTAACGATCGTCGGTGGACCATGAAGGAGCCCAGTCGCTCCACGCACGATCATTGGTGAGGCGCCGCGTGTGGTGTGTGGTGAACGAATACATGTTGATTCCGTAGACCGGCTCTATCCCCAGCTCGCCGTGGTATCCGGAATAAGCGATCTGTTGACCGGAGCTGGAAAAAGCCGGTGTCGAAGAGTCGTACACTCCCCGGGAGACATCCACGTATCCTTTGCTGCGGTAGACGAGAATATCGCCGCCGGAGCTGGACGGCGTGGACCCGACGAATGCTGCCTTGTCTCCACTCTCGTCAAAGCCCGAGTACTCGAGAGAGTTGTTGAGGTTTGGCACGTGAGTGACGGATTGTCCGTCGATGGATGCAAGTGTCAAGGCTGAGCTGAGGTCCGTATATGCGATCTGGGCCGCGGGCGAGAAGTCGATAAAGTACGTGAGAGGGGCGCTACTTCGCGGTTGGAACTGCTTTGCTTTGTGCGAACGCACAGTGAGTAGGAAGATCACCGGTCCGGTCTTGTCCCTGGCGCAAGGGTAATACGGCTGACAAAGCAGCACATTTGTCGCAAGGAACACGACCGATCGATCGTCGGGGGAGAGGTGCGGCTCTGAGATATCCCAATCCGCGTGAGTGAAGATGCGCTGCGTGCTGCCGTCGACGAGACTCAGGAGCCATATTTCATTGACGTGCGCGCGCGGCGACGGGCGCTTCGCGAATACCACCAGGGTTCTATCCTGGGACACGGAGTAGTCGGTGATGAGACCGTCGTCCGGACCCATGACGCGCTTTTCCCCGTCGACCGACGCCATTACCAGCCGGTTGCGCTCGTCGCCCTCGGTTCCAAGGTACATCAGGTGCTGCGACTGCGTGGTGAACGAGGCCCGGAAAGTGCGGAAGAGTGTCTTTCCCTTGGCACTGGCGGCGCCACTCCCGATCGTCACTGTGTAGCGGTGCGAATAGGCGAGAGGCTTCCGCGGCTGGAATAACAGCTGATTGCCCGACCACGTATATTGTCCCACCGCTCTAGGCGTTAGCCGGAAGCTTCGCCGCACGGACGAGACATTCATGGGCTCCGTGAAGTTGACCTGAATTGGCGTGTTCACGGACGCACCGTCGAGCTCCTGCACGGTGTTCATGCTGTCCACGGTCGGACCCAGGCGGGCTGATGCTGCCGAGAGAACGCCGATAGTCAGTGCGAGCCCAACAATAACCGCGAGAACTAGACGATTAAGGCGGGACATGCTGGAGAAAAGGCCTTACCTCCGCGCACCCAGGTCTACAAGACGCACCGTGACGGCGCCTCCGGACGTGAGGCGCAAGGTGATCGCGACGCTCCACTGCCTCACTCCCGCGGCCGCGGGCTGCTTCAGCCTGAACGTGTGTGGTGTTGTGCCAGACATCGCTACGTTCGCGTTGCCGGTGAAGACGCGGCCTGATTGCACGCCCACGTAAAACTCCGTGGCATATCCGCTGAAAGCTTTGCGGCCATAGGCCGAAATCCCGACGTAGTACGCGTGTCTAGGGCTGAGGCTGTGGGACAAATAGATCGCAGAGTTATGACGCGTGGTGGACTTTTGAGCGACAACGTGCGAGCCGGCGAATGCCCCCGTCGCGGAGACGAACGCCTCGGTCAGGCCTAGAGCTCCCGCCAGGATGCGCTTGAACAATCGGTACCTCCGGCCAGCAGTGCATGATAGGCTCGATAGAGCCGCTCATTGTAACGCAGCAACTGCGGGTGATATAACGCCATGAAATTCAGCCTGTAGAGGTACAGTTGGCCGTCGCTTATCCACAGGTCCCCACCCTCGGTAGGTCGCGTCTCGGAGCGATCGCGCTGGTAGTGGCTCTTTTCATCTTCTTTTTCGCCGCCTACATTTTCACTGCGTCGGGCGACATCTTTTCGCAAGGCGATACCGCCATTCGCGTCCAGATCGCGGAGAATATGCTCGGCCGCTTCTCAGTCGAGCTGCACGGCTGGCATCTCATTTATTACCACCACATGAAGCGAGAGTGGTTCGACCCTCGCATCTCGGCGGGACGCGGCGGCGGTACCTTCTCGACGTATTTATTGGGACAGCCCCTGGCCATCATGCCTTTTGACAAAATTGGCGGCATGATTGCGGTGCGAGAGCAGTGGCCATACGGGCCGACGGTCATGTGGTTTGCGCGGCTGGTCGGACCACTATTCGGGGCGCTCGAGGTCACACTCTTTTTTGTATTCTCGATTCGACTTCGATACGGACTGATCCGCGCTTTACTGCTGACCCTGATTTTCGGTTTCGCCACGAGCGTCTGGCCGGACGAGCAAAGCGTTCTGGAGCATACCGAGGTTGCCTTTTTCCTTTTGCTCGGCATGTATTTCGCCTTCCGGTATCGCGAGCAAAATCGGGGCGTCGCCTACATGCTGTACAGCGCTTTCGCGATTGGAGGGGCGGCCATCACCCGCTATCAGGATGCCTTCATGGCATGTCTCGCTATAGGGCTCTACATTATTCTGCCGGGAGGGGCTTCGCGGTCTGCCTGGGCAAGGATCCGAGCGCTTGTCCTCTTTGGCGTCGGACTCCTCCCCTTCGCGGCCATCGATCTCTGGTACAACTGGTACCGGTTCATGTCGCCATTTCAGACTGGGCACTATGAGAAGCTGTTCGGGTACCCGCCGCAGCGCGGCATTCCCGGTCTTCTCGTCAGTCCCGGAAAAGGCATCCTTTGGTACTGCCCGGTTATTTTCTTGCTCGTCTTTGCCGCCCGTGGTTTCTGGCGACGCTATCCCGCGTTCTTCACGGCGAGCATGGCTCTCGTCGTGGGGCTGGTGTTCCTCTATGCGAACGTGACCTTCTGGCATGGAGACCCGACCTGGGGTCCGCGCTACATCTACCCCACTGTGCCCTTCCTGATTCTTCCCCTCGGCGAGATCTTTCTTGTAAAAACGCGCCGGCGCAACGCACTCTGGTTTGTCACGGCCCTTGTGGTACTGGCTAGCTTCACGATTCAGCTGTCGGGAGTTGCCGTCAGCGAATGGCGGGGATGGTATCGCGTCATTTCCTACGAGGAGAACAAGGGGTACGAGTGGCAATGGATCGCGTCGCGGTACCGATACTTCTGGAACCCCCAAGAATCCCCCCTGAACTTCCAGGTGCACAGTCTATACCAGTTGGCGTATGACGACGTATTTCACAGCACCAAGTATGAGCTTGTACCACCACCTGAGGATCCTACCCTAGACGGCATGACTACCGACTACGCTGTCAACGACTGGAATTTCTGGTGGACATCAAATGAGTTCAATTGGTGGATGGGGCAAGGGAAGGTCGCTCTCGGCATGATCGCGCTGCTGTCGATCATGGCCGCGTCCGGCTTATACGTGGCGTCCGAGGCCTCCGGCATCTTTGAATCTCCCATTCAGAGACGCAGTGAAACGCCGCTGCCGGAGGCGGCATAGGTGAATCGGTCCCTGCTGCGATTCTCTGTTGTGGCCATCATCGCGGTTTTTGTCGGAGTCGCCTTCTCAGCCGCCACCTTTGCCCTCATTCCAGATCCAGGGTCCAGCCCGTCAATCTTTGATGACTTCCGATGGTCCTCGACTTCTAACGGGTTCTGGCACACCAACGCTCAGGGAGCGGTCGCCCATATCGACCACTCGTTGCTGACACTCGAGGGAAACAGCATTGAGCTCGACCGCCGGCTGCAGACTGATCCTGTAGAGACGGTTGTGTCCACAAGAGTCCGCGCTCTCTCATTCCATAAGTCGGGGATCGGGCTGGGATTGTGGCACGCGGGGACGATCGGCATGGAGTTCGACGATGACGGCGTGCGGTGTGGCCGTGCGACGGACTTTGGGTACAAGGTGGACGTGATACGGGGGTGGACGAAGCCGCCCACCGGAAAGTGGTTCTACCTGGAGATGTTTGTGAAGAACCCGTACCCCGATTATCGGAACATACCGAAGATAGACGACAGGCTTCTCAAGCGCGTGTCTTTACGCTGCTCCGTCTACGACTCCGGCGGTCGCCTGCTCGGAACAACCATTGCTTCGAACCCGCCCCCGAACACTCACTACGTAGGGCTCGACGAGGCGTACCTACGCACCTGGGACAATCACAACAAATATCAGTTCGATTGGTTTTACGCCGGGCCAGTCTCCGGCAATCCTCTCAACGCGATTATTCCGGCCGCCAGGCATCCTGGGGTGTAAACGGATGGGAGCGCCGCGTCGCGAATCTTCTCGGGTGAAAAAAGAGGGTCGCGTCACGCGGCCCTCTTTCTAATCCAGCTTCTTCTTCAGACGCTCAGTCGAGGTAGTCCTTGATCTTTCGTGTGATCGACGGATGGCGGAGCTTCCGCAGGGCCTCGATCTCGATCTGCCGGATACGCTCACGCGTAAGACCGAAGTGGCCGCCGACTTCTTCAAGTGTCTGAGGGCGCCTTCCTGACAAACCAAAGCGCAAGCGGATAATGCCTGCCTCCCGATCCGACAGCTTGTCCAGTACCTCGTCGATGGCGTCTCGCAG
>QHBP01000249.1 GCA_003244175.1 Chloroflexota bacterium
GCCTTCGGACTATTTCTCCTGGGAACGGGCTTCGCCCTCACCGGCGCGTTTCACTCCCTCGCACTTCTGGCACTGACGGTGCTGGTCTGGACGGTTGGAGAGATCGTTCACTCTCCCGTTTCTCAGGCATACGTCGCCGCTCTCGCGCCGCCGCACCTCCGGGGGCGGTATCAGGGCGCCTTCGGCATGACCTGGGGGATCGGACTGGTGCTGGCGCCGGTTTTGGGGACCCGCCTGTTCGCGTGGAACGAGGTGGTCCTTTGGGCTGCATGCGGAGTGCTGGGCATGTTTGCGGCGGGGTTGGTCTTGGCCGGCCCCGGCGAGAAGTACGCGTTCCCGACGTAGCCCGGTAACCCCGTGACGTCGACCGTGTAGTGGGCGCCGCGGTGCGAGACTGGCTCTTCGCTCCAGATCGCCGTGAGCAGCTCCAAGCCCTCATCCAGCATGTCTGCCCGCACGCGAGGATCGGCCTCATTGCCAAGACACTCCCATTCCCACGGACCGCCCCCGCTACCCAGACCTAGGGTGAGACGGCCTGCGGAGAGTCGGTCCCGGGTCACCGCCTCGCGTGCCAGCTTGAGCGGATGGCGCCGCGGCAGAGGCGTCACCATAGGACCGATACGAATCCGCTCGGTGTTGGAGGCAATGGCAGCCATGGTAATCCACGGATCGGCGGCCGGCGTCAGATCAAAAGATGTGGTCCCATACAAAGAAGCCGTCCCAGCCCGCCACCTCGACATCCCTCGCCATTCGGGCGACGGTTCCGGGCTCTGAACAGGCTTCAAAGCACGGAATCGTGATCGCGAAGCGCATCAAGTCAACTCCCATCCGTGCATCGGTGTCCTTCTCGTATCTGTGTGGACGTGCGTCGCAACTATTATCACGATCTTGCACTCGCAACGGGGCGGCGAGGATGCTATACAAGAGATATTCTCAACGAAGACCACAAACAGGAGCATCCGTTGGACGACAATCAAGAGTGGGACGGCGTCGAGCGCCGCAGTGGGAAAGACCGTCGTGAGGAATCCGATCGTCGCACCGGGGAGCGTTCCATCTTCAATCGACGCAGCGGGCAGGATCGCCGCGGCCACCCGCTCTATCGACGCGCTCCCAAGAAGCCGAAGGCGGTGGAGGAAATCCCGGTCACATAGGATTTGACTCCGCCCCCTCTCTTTCCGCACAATATTGAAGTTTGTGTGCGCGGCCGGAACCGCATGAAATCGAGGAGCACGTAAGCTAGCGGGGAGATTCTTTGGGGTCCCAGATGCTATCACTACACATTCAAATACGACTCGTCCTTTCCGGGGACGAGTCTTTTTTTGTGCCGGCGCTCCTGCGCCGGAAGTGGTGGCGGGGCGGCGAGTCTCCCGGCGGAGGCGAATGCCTCCAAGGATTTTCCCAGCTCGTCCCTTTGGTGGACGAGCTTTTTTTCTGTGACGGCGGCGCGATGGTTAGGAGAGGGAGACAATGCAGCTAGATGAAAGGATTCGGGCCCCGAGCACGCAGCGTAGTCCCGACAAGAACGGAACGCGGGCCATGGCGGCCACGGTGCTGCTGGCGGATGGCCTCCATTTTGAAGGGAAAGCCATAGGAGTTGACGCGATCGCCGGCGGCGAGCTGGTCTTCACGACCGCGATGACCGGCTACCAGGAAGCCCTCACCGACCCCTCGTATCGCGGCCAGCTTTTGCTCTTCACCTATCCCTTGATAGGGAATTACGGTGTCCTTCCCGTCCGCTCTCAGTCCGCTGCTGTTCACCCCGGCGGGGTTCTGTGTTCTCACCTCTCGCCGTCGTGGGCCGGACAGAGCGGCCTCGCCGCCTGGCTGACCTCGGCGCGTGTGCCCTTGGTCTACGATGTCGACACGAGAGCAATCGCGCTGCACACCCGCCGTCACGGCTCGATGGCAGCCGCCGTCGCGGTTCACCTGTCCCACACGGCGCCGGATCGTGTTCTCATGGAGGCGGCCCTTGTCTCCTGCGCGTACGACGAAACTGACTACGTGTCCGAGGTGACCCCCTGGCATCCAGCGATCCACGGCCAGGGGACGCGCACGATCGCCCTCCTGGATTGTGGGGCCAAGCGACAGATGATCCGGGAGCTTGTCCAGCGACACATGCGGGTCATTGTCTTGCCCGCATCGACGAGCGCCTCCGCCATTCTCGCGCTCGCGCCTCACGCCGTTGTGATCTCCAACGGCCCCGGGAATCCCGCCGCCGTGGAATATATAGTCGAGACCATCCGCCACCTGTGGGATCGGGTACCTCTGTTCGGCATCTGTCTGGGTCATCAGCTGGTGGCCCTTGCGGCAGGCGCGACGACCCTGAAGCTTCCGTTTGGGCACCGGGGCGCCAACCATCCGGTGATGGATGTTCGATCGGGCAGGGCGTTCATCAGCACGCAGAATCACGGATATGCCGTTGACAGTGACTCCCTGCCCGATGACCTCCTGGTCTCTCACCGCAACCTGCATGACGGCACGGTAGAAGGCCTCCGTCACCGCACCCTGCCAATCCGTTCCCTGCAGTTCCATCCTGAAGGGGCGCCCGGACCCGCCGACGGAGCGCACGCCTTCGACGAGTGGCTGGCTGACCTTCCCAGGTGCGCAGCGTGAGCAGCGCGGTGTTCGACATTCTCACCGAGCGGCGGTCGATCGACACCGTGATCGGCAAGGTGCTCGTGATCGGCTCGGGTCCCATCGTCATTGGTCAGGCCGCCGAATTCGACTACTCGGGGACTCAAGCATGTCTAGCGTGCCGCGAAGCCGGAGTCCAATCCGTCCTCGTCAACTCCAATCCCGCGACCATTCAGACCGATCCGCACATCGCCGGCACGGTCTACATCGAGCCCCTCACCGTCGAGGTGCTGGAGCGTGTGATCGCCCGCGAACAACCCGATGGGTTGCTCCCAACCCTGGGCGGGCAGACCGGGCTCAACCTGGCGGTGGCGCTGCACGATGCCGGGATCCTCGAACGCTACAACGTACGCCTGCTGGGGACGCCGCTGGAGACCATCCGCAAGGCCGAGGACCGCGAGGCATTCAAGCAATTCCTGGTGTCGATCGGTGAACCGGTGACCGAGAGCCGCACCGTGGAGAACCTTGAGGCCGCGCGGGAATTCCTCGCGGAAGTGGGGCTTCCGTTGGTGGTGCGGCCGGCCTACACGCTCGGTGGCACCGGCGGCGGTTTCATCCACGAGGAGGCAGAGTTCGACGGCGCGGTGCAGCGCGGACTCGACGCCAGTCCCATCACCCAGGTACTGCTGGAGCGCAGCCTGGTGGGGTGGAAGGAGATCGAGTACGAGGTGATGCGCGACGCCGCCGACACCTGCATAACGATCTGCAACATGGAGAACCTGG
>QHBP01000048.1:0-638 GCA_003244175.1 Chloroflexota bacterium
CTGCACCACGTCTTCGGCGTCCGAGACGTTGCCGACGACACGCAAAGCCAGAGAGTACGCTAGCACGCGGTGGCGATCATAGAATTCCTCCAATGCGCGCGCATCCCTCTGTTGAATAGAGGTTATCAACAGGTCGTCACCTTGCGGCTCGGCCGACATTCTCTCCTGTGCGTCCTCGTCATGACCGAATACGTGAAGGCGCGTGCTTTGGATCACGTCTGCGTCAGGGTGCTTTTCAGTATCGCACGGTGTCACTCAACTGTGAGTCGCCGCGCTGGTCTGAACCGGCTGTGATGCGCGCCCCGGTGATACCACGATTCGCCCGCAGACGTGAACGGATCTTGTGGCCGCTCACGTCTCCGGTCGACATGTCGCCGCGAGACCGTCGATTCCGGGACTGCTCGATGGGAGACGGGTCGAGGGTGTCGATTCAAGTTGCATTCTGGCCTCCACTGTGGAAAGGTTAATGAGAGGAGATATGTCCTCTTGCGAACCGTTTTGCCGGACGACTTGAAGGTTGTCCGCATTTTTGGCATTATTTGTGCAGCAAGAGTCCGCCTTGAACACATCACATACACATGGGTTTAGGAGTACAGCGTGAACGAAGAAGGACAGGCTCGATACGACGAAGGCATGCG
>QHBP01000048.1:725-19044 GCA_003244175.1 Chloroflexota bacterium
TTCCCGTTCTACCCGCAGGTCACGACCGGTACCTACGCACCTGAGGCCATCCTCGACATCTTCAACATCGCCCAAACCGCCGAGCATCTCGCTGTGACTTTCTTGACTGCCGGCCTCGGCAACGCGGCGACGATCGGATTGACCGGACTCACACTTGAGATTGTGCAAGCCGTGCTGGTCGAAGAGATCACGCACGTTCAGTTCCTGGATGCTGCCGGCGCTATGACCCTTACGGATTCGTTCTCCGTGCCGGATCCCAAGATGCTGACTGACTTCACCACCTTCTTCAATACGCTGGAAGTGGCCGACACGTTGTTCAATGCCGCGTACATGACGGCGACACGCGAGTTTGCGGAGCTTGGCCAGCCGACACTCGCCAAGATCACGTACCAGACCGGATCGGTCGAAGCCGAGCACCGGACCTTGGCGCGAGCCGCACTTGCGCTCAAGGGCGTGGCCGCGGACATTCCGCCAAACAACAAGGCGTTCGAGACCGACCTGTTTCTCTACGTCCGAGATGCCGCCAAGGTTCTGGGCGATCTCGGTTTCCTGGGAACTGCCGCGACCAAGGCATCGTATCCGGGCATCCCGACCGCTCTCGCCGCGGCCGGCGCCATGGCGCAGGCAGCCGTCATCCAGAAGACTCCTAACAACGCCACGTCGAGCCTCACGGCAACCGACAACCTGATAGGCGAGCGCACATAAGTTTGCTCTGACCGAATTCGAGGCCCGGCCGCGTTCTTCGGAACGGCCGGGCCTTTGACTTACTCGAGGGCCGGTATCTGGATCACCTTGTAGGGAAAGGCGTTGACAACGGTGGTGGTTCCGATCCGAGAGACGGACGTACCGCGGTCATAGGCGTGCATGTGGCCGTGTATGAAGAACATCGGCCGCCAGATGCCGATAGCTGTCCTGAAGGACTCAAAGCCGCGATGGCAGAGATCGCGGCCATCGTGGCAATGAGCCGGTGGGGCGTGCGTCATGACGATGTGCGGCGGTCCAGCTCTCAAGGCTCGTAGGCGCGTTACCTGGAGCCGGTGCCGCATNNTGCTGTTCGCTGTACTGACAGGCGCCACTGTTATACCGCATGGAGCCTTCAAAGCCGGTAATGCGCAGCCCGCCGCAGGTCGCGATCCTGCCACTTACGTCTTCGAAGCCCTCATATTGCGAGGCGTTGTAGACCGAATCGTGATTGCCGCGAACATACAGGATGGGGACCGCGAGGTTCGTTGCTAGAAAGTCGAGGTAGTGGGGGGGAAGGTCGCCACATGACAGGACTATGTCGACGTTGCTCCACCGTTCGGGTCTGAAGTGGTCGTAGAGTAACGGACTGGCTTGGTCGGCGATGGCGAGAATGGTGACACACATGATCAGAGGACTCGGTTGTGCGGTGCTTCGTCCCCCTTTTTCCTTAGACTACGAGGTGGGTGCACCCCACAGGGAAGAATAGCGCGCCGCCATGCGCGCGGGACACCTGTTCAAATGGACATCGAGATTGGCGACATGCACCCGGATGAGGTGCGGGAGGCGACGGCCATGCTCGCGCGCGGCATGCGGGACGTGCCCATGAACGTCTGCGTCTATGGCCAGGATGTCGAGCGTCGCATTCGGGGACTCGAGATTCTCTTCCGCGTTTTGCTTCCTGCGATGGACGTCCCACCCCTCTGCGCTCGACAGGGTGGCCGCATCGTAGGACTCCTGGGCCGTGTTCCGCCGAATGCTCCACCTATCCCCGTCTCCCGTCAGATCGGAATGGTGCCGCCCTTGTTTTTTCACGGTCCGGCGAGCCTGGGACGCCTAATTCGCTATCTCGGCGAGTCGCAGAAGCACGTCCCGCGCGTCGCACACTGGCACGTGGGCCCGGTGGGGGTGGACGCGTCTCTGCAGGGTCGCGGCATCGGAACCATGATGATGCAGGCGTTCTGCGAGGCCATGGACGCCCAACGGCAGATCTCGTGTCTGGAGACCGACACGCCGGCGAACGTTCGCTTCTACCAACGGTTTGGATTCGAGACCGTCGAGGAGGCCGAGATTCACGGCATCCACAACTGGTTCATGCGTCGCGATCCTGCCGGTCGTTCGTGAGGTCCCATCGAACCAATCTTTCTCGTTACCACGCGTACGCCTCGGGTGCCGGCCCACCCGGACCCGGGAAGATGGTATCCAGCTTCTCCAACGTCTCCTCATCCAGCTGAAGGTTGAGAGCGCGCATCGATCCCTGGAGCTGGTCGACCGTTCGGGGCCCGACGATGGGCGCCGTCACGACGTCGTTCGACAGGAGCCAGGCAAGCGCCACGTCGGAGGGCTGTTCTCCCATGTCCGCGCACAGCTCTTCGTACTCCTTCAGTTTCGGCCGGTTGTCCTCGATGCGCTGCTGCACGTCGGGATTTGCTCGCCGGCCTTCAGACGCCTTCTTGAGCGCGCCTCCCAGAAGCCCACCGCCGAGGGGACTATACGGGACGACCCCAAGACCGTACGCATGGCACGCCGGCAACACTTCCAACTCGACAGTTCGCTCCAACAGGTTGTAGCGGCTTTGTTCCGTCACCAGTCCCATGAAGTGTCGATTGCGCGCGGCTTCGCTGGCGCGGGCGATGTGCCACCCGGCGAAGTTACTGCTGCCAACGTACACAATCTTCCCCTCGCGCACCAGCTGCTCCATCGCCTGCCAGACTTCTTCCCAGGGAGACTCGCGGTCAATGTGATGCATCTGGTAGATGTCTATGTAGTCCGTCTTGAGGCGCCGGAGGCTGTCCTCGCACGCCCTGCGGATGTTGAGCGCGGACAGTTTGTTCGTGTTGGGCCACTCGCCCATGCTGCCGTACACCTTGGTCGCGAGAATCACCTTCTCCCGTCGACCCTCGCCCTGAGCAAACCATCGGCCGACGATCTGCTCGGTCACGCCTTCGCCGAGCTTCCAACCGTAGACATTGGCGGTGTCGAAGTAGTTGATGCCCAGATCCAGGGCGCAATCCATGATCTTGAAGCTATCCGCTTCGTTCGTCTGCGGACCAAAGTTCATGGTTCCTAGACAGAGGGGGCTGACAAGCACACCGGTGCGGCCGAGGTGATGGTACTCCATTCATGACTCCTTACGGGCGGTAACCGTTTTGACGGACGCTGTTCCGACGAGGCAGACCTGCATTTTGTGTGCCCAAGCCTCCGAGGATGTGGCACGGATATGCTTAGTGTGGTCGTCAAAGCGGGCCTCCGAACTTTGACTTTAGACGCGCCGGCGGGAGGAGGATTCGTCGTGACCGAAACACCCGACGGCGATGTGTACGAGCGTCCCGTCGTCAACATTGAAGGGCAGAAAGTAGCGCTAGGACCTAACCGACGCGACCTGGTTCCTCTTTATCACCGATGGGAAAACGACTATTCCACGCGGCGCACCGATGATCCGTCCGAAGCACGTCCAGTAACCGAGGACGAGGCTTTCAATCAATACGACGAGTGGGTGAAGTCAGGGACGGAACGCACCATCCAATTCACGATCTACGAGGTGGGAAGCTGGAGACCGATCGGGGTGACGATCTTGCGCGATCTCGATTGGCACAGCCGCAACGCCGTGTTTGGCATTATGATCGGGGTGGGAGACTGCAGAGGCAAGGGGTACGGCACCGAAGCCACTCGCCTCACCCTGGATCAGGCGTTCACGGTGATGGGTCTGCACACCGTGCTTCTCGATGCGTTGGCCTTCAATCCGGCGGGACTACGCGCGTATCAGAAGGCGGGATTCCGTGAGATTGGGCGCTGGCGTGAGGCTGCCTTGATGAATGGCCGGCGATGGGACGTCGTATTCATGGACTGCTTGGCCTCCGAATTCAAGAGCCCGGTGCTCGCTAATGTCTATGTGCCAGACACGGCGGCCGGAGCTATGCCCGAGGGCTGACGCTATACTTCTGTACGCGTTGTCATAACGCATCGTTCATCATTCAGGACTCTTCGTGCCCCCATCGTTCCCTGCACATTCGATCCTCAAACTTGTCCCGGGTCTTGCGCTTCTCTCCCTCGGTCTACTCCTATCGGCGTGTGGCGCCGCTTCGGCGCCATCACCCAAGGCACGGCCCTCTGCCGTCCCCACCGAGCCGTCGCTTGCGCCACCTCGGCCAGGCGCGTATGCGGCACTTGGCGCGTCCGAAACGTACGGCGTAGGAGCCGAGCCCCACACGTCCGGATACGCCTGGCTGGTTGCGCGCGGTTTGCGCGTGCACTATTACGTCAATGTGGGCATCCCCGGTACGACGCTGTCAGCCGGCTATGACTCCGAGCTTCCGCGGGCTCTGACGATTCGCCCGATTCTCTCCAGCGTCTTCTTCGGAGTCAATGATATTCTTGCCGGCGTGACGCGAGAGGCCTTCCTTTCGGACCTCTCCGACCTGGTTGGAACCCTGCGGCGCGCGCACTCACGGGTACTGATCATCGGCATGCCGGATCTCTCGCAAGTACCGGCCGTGAGGCGTACCGGTATCGGGGGCTTGCGTGACCTCACGCTCTCCTGGAACCGAGGTATGAGACGGGTCGCTCAGCGCAGAGGGGCCGTTTTCCTTGATCTTGTTGGATACGATCGCGAAATCGCCGCACATCCCGGGTATATCTCCCCCGACGGTCTGCACCCGAGCAATGCTGGATATGCACGGCTGTCACAGGTTGTCCTGCAAACGATTGAGCGACGGCGACTCTGGAGAGGCGCATGACGGAGCATCCGACTTTATCCGTGCGCGATGTCGACAAACGTCTGCGTCTGGGTGGAGAGACGATCGTTATCCTGCGCGGGGTCACCTTTCAGCTCGAGCGCGGCGAGATGACGGCTCTCATGGGGCCCTCGGGAAGCGGCAAGAGTACCCTCCTCGGCATCGTCGCCGGTCTGGATCGTCCATCCGAGGGGAGCGTTATGCTGGATGGCAAGGAGATCGGCAATCTATCCGAACGTGAACTTGCGTCATTGCGGTCGCAAAAGATCGGAATGGTATTTCAGTCCTACAATCTGATCCCGACCCTGACGGCGCTCGAGAATGTGCAGCTCCCGCTCTACGTACCCGGCCGCAACGGACACCGGCTGGATCGAGCCCGGGAGCTGCTGGACGAGGTAGGTCTGGGTCACCGGCTGGGACATCGTCCCTCGCAGCTCTCCGGAGGTGAGCAGCAGCGTGTCGCGATTGCTCGGGCGCTGATAGCCGACGCACCTCTCATCGTGGCCGACGAGCCCACGGGTAATCTCGATAGCGACACCGGCCACGCGCTGATGGATCTCCTGCTCGGGCTCCGGGCCAGGCGCGGCACGACCATCCTGCTTGCCACGCACAACGACTCGATAGCGGCGATGGCAGACCGCACGCTTCGTATGCGGGATGGCCGTCTGGTGCCGGCGTGAGCGGTCTTTTCTGGTTGCGCTATGCCACGCGCTCATTGAAGCGTAGCGGCCGCCGTGCCTTGTTCGCCTTGCTCTGTGTGGTTGTCGGCGTGGCCGGTGTCGTCGCCCTCCAGACTGCCGCGCTGACGGTTCAGGATGCGCTGACGTCCAACGTGCGCGCGGCCAACGGCGGCGACGTGTCGATGACGAGCGAGACCGCTCCCATATCCCACAGTGATCTCGGAGTCTTCTCGCAGCTGCAGCGAGCTCGCACCGTCTCTTCGTGGACCGCCGTCTCGCGCATCCACGCGACCGCGGTGGGCTTGAACCGTCAGCTCATTCCGTTCGACGCGGACATCGTGCGGGCGCCGCCCTTCCCTGTCGGAGGCCAGCCGACCTTTGTCTCCCCCGGGAACGGAAACGTGGCGGCGCTGTTGCACGGGCATGGGGACGTGTTGGTCACGTCGGTGCTGGCGGACGAGCTGGGAGCCGGAGTTGGCACGCGCCTCTTCGTCACCGGTCTCGGCGGGAGCGGCCTGCACGCCACTATCCGGGGCATATTGGCCGAAACCAGCTTCGAGCATTCGGCTGTCATGACGATCCAGCAGCGAGACGCGGCGGCGCTGACCAATCGCGGTCTCACGTACAGCGCTGTCTACATCAACGTTCCCGGGGGCAACGGCGCCCCGGTCGCGGGGCTGCTACGCGCCCGATTCCCACTGGCCGGCGTCTCTACCGTTCAAGATGCGTTGCAGTCCGCGCGGCTCGAGGTCCATGACTTTCGGCAGTTCCTTCTCCTGGTCGGTCTCTTCGCATTGCTGATCGCGGGAGTCGGCATCCTCAACGCAATGCAGTCGATGCTGGCCTGGCGGAGGCTGGAGATCGCGATGCTCAAAGCTATGGGCTTTGGGCACGGAACACTGTACGCGCTCTTTGGGGTCGAGGCGCTTTTTCTTGGTCTCACGGGAGGTGTGGGGGGAACGGTACTGGGCGCCCTCACGAGCAAGGCGATCACCGATGCCCTGGCTCGGGCGATCGGTGTCCAGGTGAACTTCCGCCTGGATCCGGGGACGCTCCTTGGTGGCGTGGCCCTGGGGTTGGGAGCCACACTCATTTTCTCCGTACTCCCCATCGTTCGTGCCGCGAGCTTCAGGCCTCTCGAGATCCTGCGGGAAGGCTCGGGCCAGAGTGCGAGCGGGTGGCTTCGCACAATCGGTATGCTCGCCCTGGTGGTCTTCCTGTTCGGCATTCTGGCGGCGGCGATCGTCGGCGATACCCTGGTCGCCGCGCAGTTTGTCCTGGGTGCCTTTCTCGCCTGCACCGCTCTATCCGGACTGTTCGCCATCGTCGTTACGTGGGTGGGCCGGGTTGGCAGACCTCGAAGCCGCGGTGTCGCCTCCGCCATCCTTATTGTGATGCTCGCCGTCACCGCACTGGCCTTTGCCCGCCTGCCCTCCCTCGCCCCGATTCTGCTGCTTATCGCGATCGTGTGGGCTGCTACCGTGGTACTGCCGCAGAAATGGCTGTTGTCGCTTCTCATCGCCGGCCGTTCCTTGAGCCGCCGGCGGTCGCGAACCTCGGTCACCCTTGTCGCCTTTTTGGCGGGCATCCTCGCCATGACGGTGACGCTCACGGTCGCGCTGAGCCTGCAAGGCCAGATCAACCTGGCGATAGCAAGCGCCGGCAAAGTCAATCTGGTCGCCGTCAGCAACCCGTCGGACGAGCGCGCGGTCATGCGCGCCTCTGACCGCCTCCCGGGAATCCAGAGCCGGACGGTCACGTCATTCGTGACGACCCAGGCAACCGCCATTGGCCGCCAAAGCCTGTCATCCTATCTGGGTTCGGCGCCAAGTTCCGGGGGTGACGGAGAGAACGACCGGGGAAGGTTGTTTGACGGCATAACCGGCTACAATCTTCGCGCAGGAGATGGCCCGACAGGGATTCACATCCTGGCCGGGAGGCCACTGAGTCCCTCCGACGCGGGCACCGCGCATGTGCTGCTTCGTGGGGCTCTGATGGACTATCCTTTTGGACTGCGTCCAGGAGATCGGGTGACGCTGCGCGGAGATACAGCGAAGACGGTGCAAGTCGTGGGTTTCTACGCGCGTCCCCGATCGACACGTGGCTTTGGAACCTTTTTTGTGGCTCCGGTGCTCGGCGACAGCCATCTGGTCGACCTTCTTGGCGGCCCTGATGTCCAGCGCATCATCAGCTTTGTCATTGACAAGCAGCGGCTCACGCACGATGCGGCGCTCTTGCAGCGCGCGGTGCCGGGTGTCCTGGTCATCGACGTCGGTGATCTCGCCGCGGTGGTCGAAACCATCTTGAGTGAGCTCCTCAATGTGTTGGACGTGATAACCGCGCTCGTCCTGGGAGCGGGTACCGCCGTGGTCGCCAATGGCGTCGCCCTGGCCATGTTCGAACGTCGAAGAGAGATCGCGCTCTACAAAGCCGTCGGCTTCGGGCCGAGCAGCGTTTTGCACTTCGTGCTTGTGGAGAACGCTCTTATCGGGACGATCGCCGGAGCCGCGAGCGTTCTGGCCGCGGCTATAGCTCTCGGTCTGCTGTCTCGTCTCGCCCTGCAGCGCGCCGTGGGTTTCGATCCCGTACTCGCCGTCTACGTGCTGGCGGCGGCGGTGGTGTTGGCCGTCTTCACGGCATATCTTGCGGCCCGGGCGCCCATCGGAGTCCGTCCTCTGGAGGCCTTGCGCAATGAGTGAGATCAGGGAGGTTTCATGATTACCGCAATCGTGCTCCTCAAAGCATCTCGGGGCAAAATAGACGCACTCGCACAGTCGTTGCTGGAAATGCGGGAGGTGGCCGAGGTGTATTCGGTGGCCGGGGACTACGACCTTGTCGCCATGGTCCGCGTCAAAGAGTACGGTTCCATGGCGGAGGTGGTCCCAGGAAAGCTCCAACGCCTCGAAGGGGTGGAGCAAACAAACACACTGATGGCATTTCAGTGCTTCTCGCGCCACGATCTCGAGCGGCTTTTCAGCATCGGTTACGAGCCGGAGGACGGCGAGTGAGCGCTACGCGGACGTGATGCGAAAGCCCGTAAGCGCTTCGTCGGAGGCGTCGTCCTTCACCTGGACGGTCTCCACACCCGCTCCCGAGGGACCGCCGCGGGCCCATGCGACGAGAGACTCCACCGCTTCATCCGGTCCATCCACCACGGCCTCGACCGAGCCGTCGGGACAATTCCGCACCCAGCCCCCAAGCTGGAGAGAGCCGGCTCGCTGCCGCATGTAGTACCTGAAGCCGACGCCCTGGACCTGCCCGTAGATGTGGAGGCGTTTCCGGGACATCGGTTAGGGCTGCACTACGAGGACGCCCCGCATGTCGGGGTGCAGGTAGCAGCCGTACTGGTAGGTGCCGGGTTTCTTCGGGGTCCAGGAAAAATGCTGACTAGTGCCCAGGGGCTGGCTGGTAAAGCCGCCGTTGTCGGCCGCGACTGTGTGTGCCTGTGCGTCGAGGTTGACCCACGTCACCTTCTGGCCTACATGCACCGCATAGCTCGAGGTGCCGTTGGGAGAGACATAGGACGCGACCGGGCCTTGGCCGGAGTTCCCCACGATCGCTATACGTCCGGGTGGTGGCGCGGGCACCGACGTGGGAGCAGCGGTGGGTGCCGGAGCGGCCGCGGTCGGTGGCTGCGACTTGGCGGCGGCTACCCCGATGATGACGGCCAGCAGAATGAGGGCGAGCAATCCCATGCTAAAACGCGCGCTCATTTATCCCTCTCTTGGCTCGTCACCGCCTCATTGACGGCGGTTCACATACCAAACCATAGCGATAGATCCGCTGTCGATACAAAGGAGAAGAACTGCCACGATAGCGGCTACGGGAGTGGGAGCGTTGGTGGTAATCAAGACCACCCAGGCAATGAACGCGGTGGCGACCACCGACAGGAGGCATAGAAGAGTGAGTGTCTGGAGGGTCATGTCGCCATTTTAAGTGGGACGAAACGATGGGGTCGTGTCGTGGTGGGCGGGCCCCTCACGCCCGGTCCCTCTCCCATCAGTGTATAGACGGAGGAGATCCTTTACCGGTGTTCGGGGACGTGGTCAACACATGCTCGAGGCGTGAGGTGCCGAAAGGAGAGCTGGCATGCCGTTTAAAGAGGTCTTCGCCGTCGACCAACGCGGAGAGTTTTGCGTGCTGGGAAGCCAGGAGGGGGTCAATATCCGAGAGTTGTGTCGGCGCTATGGGATCAGCGCACCACAGGCTATCTCTGGTTGTCCCGATACCGAGAGCAGGGGCGTGCAGGACTGGCGGATCGCTTGTAGCGTCCCGATCGCCGCATGGGACTCGTTCGCCTGACGTCTTCGGAGCTCGAGCAGAGAGTGTGCGAAGCAAACATGGGTTGCAAGTTGTACAAGTTATAAAGAGGCAGACAGCCCCCAGTAAGGCAAGGGTCCTGGGTTGACGGTGCGAACGCGCCCCTTCATCTGATAACTACCTGAAGATAGGAAGGAAAGAGCGAGCGAGGCAACCTTGAGTTATACATCCGGGAAACTACGGGCGGCCGAGAGGTGGCGAGACTTCGTTAATGCTCGGGCGCTGGTTCGCTCTCTCGGGTTGAGGGACGAAGGCCAGTGGCGCGTCTGGGCCAACTCGGATGACCGTCCCGGAGATATTCCTCGCGATCCAAGGTCGGTTTATCGGGATCGTGGGTGGAAGGGAATTGGCGACTGGCTGGGCTCGGGAAGAGTGGCTCCGGTAGACCGCGTCTATCGCCCCTTCGAAAAAGCCAGAACGTATGTGCACACGTTAGGACTTAAGAACCAGATAGATTGGGCGAAGTGGGCAAAGTCTGATGCTCGGCCGCCGGACATCCCAAACTCGCCAGGTCGGTCCTATCGTACTGAAGGGTGGAACGGGTTTGGCGACTGGCTGGGGACGGGGAAGACGGCCCCGCGTCAACGCATGTATCGGCCGTTTGAGCAAGCGCGGGCTGTTGCTCGTGGCCTGGGCCTCGGAAGCAGTGGCCAGTGGCGGGAATGGGCGAAGTCTGGCTCTCGCCCAAGTAACATTCCGTCGAACCCAAACGAGAGCTACAAGCACGAAGGCTGGCAGGACTGGGGCGACTGGCTGGGGACACGGACAGTCGCCAAACGAGGCCGGATCTATCGCTCCTTCCAGGAAGCGAGGGCACTGGTGCGCAATCAAGGACTGCGCAACCAACAGGAATGGAGAGCGTGGTCAAAGTCAGACAATCGGCCCGAAGACATTCCGGCCACTCCCAACGAGGTCTACCAGACGGAGTGGCATGGCCTCGATGATTGGCTTGGAACCGGACGTGTATCACCGGCAGATCGAGTCCATCGACCGTTTGCAGAGGCGCAAGCGTTTGCTCGATCCCTGGGTCTGAAGAGCCGACAGGAGTGGACCACCTGGAGTAGATCCGGTGAGCGTCCTAAGGACATCCCGTCCTACCCGAACGAGGCATATGCGGGCGAGGGTTGGAAGGGCATGAATGAGTGGCTGGGGACAGGGCGGCGAGCGCCGGGAGACCAGCTCGACCGACCGTTTCCACAAGCCAGAGCCTTTGCCCGCGCGCTCGGCTTGGACACGAAGGATCAATGGTTTGAGTGGGCCCGCACAGCCGAGCGAACTGTTGACATTCCCAAGGACCCGGCACGCGCATACCGGCAACAAGGTTGGAAGACGTGGGGAGATTGGCTGGGGACAGGGAGAGTCGGTAACCGCAACCGCATACATCGGCCGTTTCTGGAAGCCCGTTCCCACGTGCGGGCCCAGGGCCTATCCAGTTATCCAGAATGGCGGGAGTGGGCAAAGTCCGGGGCGAAGCCGCATGATATACCGGCAAGTCCTGTCAAGGTTTACAGCGGTGCGGGCTGGCGCGGATGGGCCGACTGGCTGGGAGCGGCCTCGAAGTGGAATCGGAACGCCATTGTCGCGTTCCTGGAAGATTTGATACCCGAGCTGCCTGGCCTGGACCCGGCCGACCTCTACGCCATCATGCGCCGCAACGGCTTGGTGACAGCATCGACACGGGCGACCAACACCAACCGGGACATGATTGGGCGGATTGTTGCCCTCGCGTCCTCGCTAACTCCCGAACAGGGGATCGAAGCGATTCTCGACGACCTTGAGGTCGCGGCGTCCGATGCTGCCCTCGTCGATGATCCGCGTTCTCCGGCGACTTGGGAGGCAGGGATCGACGATGTGACGGATCTCATTGTCCCACCCCACGAGCCTCGCGAAACGTCTCTACCTTCGCTCGATACTAGCGCGATTCTTCGCGCCATGGACCGCATCAAGGTGCTATGTCCCAGCGCCGACGAGGAGGCAGTCGAGTATTTCGTCTCTAAGGCGGTGTCGAAGCTGTGGCGCAACGTTCTCGCGAGTGGATCAATCGACAGTGTCGAGACAGTGAAGGGGTACGTGGCCGGCGAGTACGCTCGGATCGTTCAAGCTCGCTTTCTAGCGCAATTTGAGGACGCGCAGAATGTCGCGATCCCTCCAGGTTACCGATTTGCGCCGGACGAACTGAGACGTAGCCAGGTCGTCCCTCCCAATCTGATGCAGCGGCTCATCGCGTGCCGTTTGCGAGAGGAGAAGCGGCTGGGAAACTGGTCGGGAACGGGCGCTGGCAAAACGATGGCCGCCATTCTCGCCAGCAGAGTCGTGGATGCTCGCCTCACAGTTATTGTCGCGCTCAACAACACTCTCGAGGGATGGGAGAGGCAGATCCACAGTGCATTCCCCGACAGTGTGATTCTAGGCCACGACCGCGGACAGGCGGATGTTGACCGCGCGCGACACACCTACCTCCTGCTTAACTTCGAGGCGTTCCAGCAACCCGATTCGTCGTCAATGGTACAGCGGCTTGTCCAGGACCATCGGATCGACATGGTTGTGCTCGACGAGATACACAGTGTCAAACAGCGCTACGCAGTCGCCAGCAAGCGGCGCCAGGTCCTAGGGGGGCTTCTCACGCTCGCTGCGGAGCACAACCCCGCTCTCCATGTCCTAGGAATGAGCGCCACTCCGGTCGTGAACAATCTCACAGAGGCGGTGAGCCTCTTGGAGCTGGTTATGGGAGTCAAGTACACGGAGCTCCAGACCAGGGCGACCATTCCCATGTCATGTCATCCATGAATGCACGCTTCAATCATGCCAGGAGTTCGACCACGCACACGCGCCTTCAGAACGACCCGTCCGAATGGTATCTCTACCACACTCTGTATCGTGAAGCACGCGAGGCTTGGCCCGAAGTGCCATACGAAGTTTTCATTGAATGGCTCAAAGCACGGCCACATCTGGTCGTTGGAGACTTCGGGTGCGGCGAAGCTCTCCTTACGGCGTCGGTCCCCAATATGGTCTATAGTTTCGACCACGTTGCGATCAACGATGGAGTCATCGCAGTCGACATGGCACAGACCGGGCTCCCGGACGGAATTTTGGATGTGGCGATCTTCTCGCTCTCTCTCATGGGAGCGAACGTGGAGGACTACCTTCTGGAGGCATACCGACTACTTCGGCTTGATGGTCGGATTAGAATCGCCGAGCCGGCCGGCCACTGGCGGCACGACAGACAGCACGTGCTGCTCAGGATAATCCGGAACGCGGGCTTTGAACTTATCGGAGCCGTCGCTGAGCGAGGATCATTCATCTACGTCGATGCCCTGAAGTCGTAGGCGCGGAAGGCCGCGGAGCGCGCCGACCAGACTCACTCCGCCGTGTTCCCATCGAATACGTGCCACCGGACATTCGAAAGGGCATCGTGAAGGTTCTCTCCGGGATTTCCCGTCGTTTCGCGCCCTTCTCCGTCGTGAGCCGTCACGGTGTACCTGTTGCGGATACCTGGCCCGCCATCGAAGATGTCAAGCGTGACAGCCACGCCGCTCGCGGGGCGATACCCGGTGAACGTCGTGACCCGCTGCAACTCCGTGAACGCGCCGACCCGCCTTATGAGGTCAAGAATATCGGCGAGGCCCATTTCTTCCATGCTGAGATTCCCCCTGTGCGTTTTCCGAAGGCTGGTAACGTCGTCTGCGCGTCAGGCTCCAAGTCGCAGAGCGCCCGCTTAGCAGGATACCAAAGGAGGTCCAAGGAGGCGCGTGGCATTCCGCTCAGACCCCGTTTGTGGTTCCACTGGCGCCAGCCCCTGCTCCGTGACAGGAGCAGTGCGTCGTGCCCCATTCGCCGGTAGGCACGCAATTCCTGTTCGTTCTCTCCAGCGCCGGTGACACGAGCCGACCCACGGGCAGTCTACCAGTCGCCTTCGCTTGCAGGCGGCGATTAACATACCAAACCATAGCGATAAACCCCGCTTTCGATACAAAGGAGAAGTACGTCCACGATAGCCGTGGCAGGCGTAGGAGCGTTCGTAACAACGAGGATCACCCAGGCGATGCCGGCGGGGGCCGCCACCGACAGGAGGCATGCCAGTGTGACCGCCTGAAGCGACATGCGGTTCGAGTCGAGCATGGCACACGGGGTGATCGCCGGGAGCTCGGAATCACACGGCGGGCAACGGAAAATGCAAGAGCGCCTTCAATGACGGCGACAAGCAGATAGGGAAAGCCCGCTCACATCAGGGCTTCCCGAACACGCACCGTTGCCAGCGCCGATGCTGCGGAGATGATGCTTGCCACGGCTGGTGCTGTTTGGCGGTGATCATCCGTCGCTATCGCGTGGCCCACGACAGTCCCTACGGCAATTTCGCCAGATCAGCGGAAAGAAAGGAGCTCACGATGGCGCCTTACAACTTGTCCCCGACCAGCTCGCCCGCAGCCGTCACCATGACAACGGCCGTGACCTCGGGATTCACCGCGCGGGTCAAGATCCCGCAGTCGATGCGGAGCTTTCCGGCCGCCTCCGCCCATGTAAGGACGGAAACGGGGCTGAACGAGTGACTCCTGTAGCGCTCCAAGCGCGGCGCTCGCCAGAGGGGTGGATTCTTCAGTTGCGCGCCCCTCTTCTCGCACTCATCCCTCCTGATGGATCTCCCGCAGATCGCGGGCGACCAGGCAGGCAAACGCGTCGACAATCTCCTGCTCGACCGTCTTCATTTCCTTGTCGGTCTGGAACCACCAGACTCCGGCAGGCGCCTGCTCGACAACGTTGTTGCCCCGCTCACTGAGCAGGTTAAGGAGATCGGAGACGATGCCGTCGGCGTTCAGCTCGTAGACGCGATCCACCTCGTGCATCGCCCCCTCTCTTCCATTGATACCGTGTTGTTCAAGTATCTTCCATGCCGCGCAAGAGTCACGCCGGCGTCGCTCAACCCGTTGGTTCGCTGACGACGGAGCGAGATGAACCAAGGGACGCCAGAATGACCAGACCCATCGCAATCAGGGCCCGCGCCCCCAGACCCTCTCGCAGGATCACAAATCCAACGAGTGCCGCGATCGCCGGTTCCAGGCTCATTAGGACGCCGAAGACGCGCGTCGGCAGCCGCCGCAGCGCTTCCAGCTCCAGGGAGTACGGAATCATCGAGGACAGAATGGCAACTCCTGCTCCGACGAGGAGAAGCCGGGGATCGAGGAGTCCGGATCCGGCGGATACGAGACCCACGGGAAGAAGCACGAGCGTTGCGAATCCCATGGCAAGCGCGAGGCCGGATCCGCCCGGAAAGGATCGGCCCACGCGGGCGCTGAGCAGGATATAGGAGGCCCAACACGCGCCTGCCGCCAGGGCCAGGGCGATGCCCGCGAGATCGAGCCGCAACCCGCCCCAGGGAGCGAGCAGAATGATTCCGCACCCGGCGAGCGCCGCCCAGAGGAAGTCGATGGCCCGGCGAGAGCCCGCCACCGCCACGCCCAGGGGTCCGACAAACTCCAGCGTTACGGCAATTCCCAAAGGGATGCGATTGAGGGCCATGTAGAAGCTGAGGTTCATTGCCGCCAGCGCGAGTCCGAAGAGAACTGTCGTGACGTAGTCTCGCCGGGGGCGCGCCTCGAAGCGAGGACGCCACAAGGCGAACAGAAGGAGGGCGGCGAATCCCACCCGAAGAAACACCGTGCCGCCGGGACCCAGCGCATGAAAGAGGTGCTTGGCAACGCCCGCCCCAACCTGGGTAGTCGTGATGCCGACAATCACCATTACCGTTGGAGGAATCGATCCGAAGGCAGTCTCCACGACTCCCGTTGCACGTCCCGTGGAGGGCAGCTTGAGTGGCGTGTCAACCATGGGCGCGTGTCCAGATTCCCGGGCGGGAGCCTGGGGTCCAGTCGACGCCGGGAGCCTCGGTCCCGCGAGCCCAACCGCCCGCTATGCGCGCCTTTGTCTCGTGCCAGCTGCGCACTCCCGAGGTGGCATCGGCCGCCTCGACGGACGATCCGCCCGCCGCGCACGCCGCCGTCGCCGTGTCCTCCGGGCTCATACCCTCGAGCAGGCCCAACATGAAGCCGGCGTTGGCCGCATCGCCCGCGCCCGTCGTCCCCTCCGCATGCGCTTGGAACGCCGAGGACCAGAGGGAAACGCCGGTCCAAAGACCAGAGTCGAGCGCCAGGGATGCGCCAATCGCGCGAATTCGACCTTCACATCTGCTCACCACGTACATGCCGCGGTCTCCGGCTTTGATTCCGACTATCCCCGCACCCATCTCCAGGAGCTGCTCGCCGAGATCGGCGATGCGTTGCATCGGCTCTGCGCTGAGAGTCTCCGGCCCCCGCTTCAGCGCGACGCGAGACCTCTCCGGCTCGAGCATCAGCATGATTTCGGGCAGGCTTGGCAGAAAGATGTCGACCGCCGGCAGGCAGGTCCACAAGATGCGACGCCAATCAACCGCGCCCGCGGCCGACGAGGGGTCCGGATAGCACATGTCCAGAACGGTAGCCAGCCCTGCTTCTTTCGCCATATCCAGAATCCGACGGAGGCCTTCCCCGTGCTCAGCGTACATTCGCCGCATCGCGGGTGGGTATCCGAAGTGAAATATGCGCGCTCCCGAGAGCATCCGCGGATTCACATCGTGCTCCGAGAAGGTATCGTTGGCGCCCGGGAAGTGCAGCACCATGCGATCCTGGCCCGGCGGACTGAGGAGGAGACTGTACGACGTGTGCTCTCCGGAGGCCGCGATCACGTGGGAGGCGAGAGATGGGTCCTCGTCGCCCAGTATTTCGCGTATCCGTTCGCCAAATGGATCCGACCCGACTTTCGCCACCAGGCGCGCCGGCACGCCCAACCTGTGCAGGGCCACCCCGACGTTGGCCGCGCTGCCGCCGGTCGAGAGGCGCATGGGGCCGACCTGCACTAAAGCCCCCGGCTCGTAGCGCACTGGTGACCGATCTCCGGGTAGGCTCGGCATGAGATCAAGGCAGATATGGCCGGCGACGACGACAGCCACATGGTCTGACATGCACTTACACGGCCACGACGGACGATGCGGCGTGCGACTGGAGAGCGGCGGAGAACAGCCGGTGGCTCCAGTGCGCCTCCTGCGGAGTCGCGCAATGAAACGGCTGCGTCATGTCTTTGCCATGCGCAATCTCGTCGAGGAAGGCCGCCCACATTTGCAAAATAGCGTCCGCGAACCCGAACTCGAATACATTTCCCGTGATGGTCGGATAGGCCGAGGTGTACTGAAGGTCCGTCGAGCGCCAGGACTGTTCGTGGCCCGGTACGTACTCCATGGTCCACAGCGTCTTTGGCTGCTTCGTGCTGAACCGGGTCGAGCCACGCATGCCCGTGACTTCGATGTACCACGTGTTGGTCTCGCCTGGGGCGATGCGCTTGGTTTCAATGGTCATGGGAAAGGTGAATCCGTCCTTCTCGACTTGGGTTAGCAGGAGCGCATTGTCCCAGGTCTCACAGGGCACCAATCCGCCCTCGCCATCAGGCCGCTCGGCAACGAGATTAGAGAGCAGAGCACGCACGTTGCTCGGGTACCAGCCGAACCGAAACGGCAGATGGACCGCGTGCATGCCGAGGTCCCCCATGCAGCCGTACTCGCCGTTGAACCGCACCATGCGCTTCCAATTGATGGGCTTGTTGGGGTCGAGATCGCTGGAGTGCAGCAACCCGCAGCGCACCTCGATGATCTGTCCGATGAGATCGTCGCGGACAGCCTGAATCACCCGTTGCGCGCCCGGATAAAAAGGGAACTCGGACGAGACGCGGACGAGGACGTCAGGGTGTTGGTCGATTGCCTGCATGATCCGCGCATTGGCGGCGAGGTCGATGCCGAATGGTTTCTCTCCGAGAAGGTGTTTGCCCGCGCCAATGATCTCCGTGTACAAACCGGCGTGAAGATTGTGCGGCACCGCGCAGTAGACGGCGTCTATGTCAGGGTTGGCGAGAACGTCGTGATAGTCGTCGGTAAATGTCTCGATAGAGGCAAAGTTTTGTCTGTACCAGTCAAATAGGTCCCGATTGGTGTCGCACAGGGCGACCACCCTGGGAGCGACATCGAGATCGAGAAGGGCAGGCCAGCGAGCGGCGGCGGTCGCAAACTCGCGTCCCATCATTCCCGCTCCGACGATCCCGAATCGGATCTCACGCACCGGCGGGACTCCCGGTCAGTACTTGCATCGCCTGTTCCGCGGTGGCGCCGGCATGGACGATGCGCATGAAGGCCTCGGTCATCAACCGCGGCTGCGCGTGCTGGATGACGTTGCGGCCGTACACAATGCCGCGGGCTCCCGTCTGCATCAAGTCGTAAGTCCGGCTCAGAATGTCCTCTTCCGAGGCTTTCCCGCCGCCACGCACGAGAACCGGGACGGAGCCGGCGGCCTCGATGACGCGTGGGTAGTCGGCCACATCGTCCGTGGGGTCCGCCTTGACGATGTCCGCGCCCAGCTCAACCGCCTGCCGGACAAGGGGAACGATCTTTTCGGGATCACCGTCGACCGCGTACCCTCCGGCCTCCTCGTTTGCGCGCATAACCAGAGGCTCGACCATGAGCGGCATGCCCCCGGGCTCGCTCTCCGCTCGCAGTCTCGCCACGTTCTCTAGGCACTGATCATAGAGGCGGGGTTGGCCGGGGAGCAGGAG
>QHBP01000326.1 GCA_003244175.1 Chloroflexota bacterium
TGACTGCCAGAACACCGCTTCGCGGCCTCGAGCGGTGGTGAACACCAGCTGAGAGCGGTTCTCTCGGGCTCGGTCGAGCACCAGGTCGATGGCGGCACCACGCCGAACGCACGAACGCACTGCTACGCGTTCAACAATGTCGGCGTCGCCGGGCCATTCGCTGGCCGGCACCGGGTAGCAGTAGAGGGCCTTGGTTCGTGGCCAGGTTCCGGAGGTGCGTAGCACCATCCCCTCTCCGATCGGCACCTGCAGCAGGTAGCCCAGGGTCGAACTCGGATCGGGATTGCGTGCGATCAGTAGTTCTTCAGCGGCCACGGTTCTCTGCTCGGATTACCCGGCCGTTTTTGATCAACTTCCTCCCTCCTCAGTCTTACCGCGCAGCAACCCTTCCGCCCGACTCGTCCATGACCGGAACCTCGGCGCCCGTTGTCACGTTGGCAGCTTCGGCGGAGCCTGAGACCCGACCCCGAAGCGGCTGATCCGCAATGAGTAGCGCGGCGAGGAAAGCCAGCACCGCGGCACCGAATGTCAACCAGAAGACCTGCCCAACGGCGAGCGAAAAGGCGTCATGCACGCCGGCGACGATTCGCGGAATAACGGGCTGTAGCTGCGCGGGCAGAGAGTGCGCGAGCTGAGCGCCAAGATTAACCCCCGACAGGTTGCCTTGTCCCGAGCCCGACTGCCCGGACCCGAAGCGGCTCACGACCTGTCCGGGGACGCCATGCGCGAGCAGCTCATGCGGCAACTTCCGCGTGAAGCTCTGGCTGAACAGGGTTCCCGCAATGGCCAGACCCACCGAGCCGCCGATCTGCCGCAGAAAAGTGAGCGTGCTCGTCGCCGCACCTAGCTGCGCCACGGGAGCACTGTTTTGCACGACCACTGTGAATCCGGACATCGAAGGCCCGATACCCAGTCCCATGATCAGCATCCAGGACCACAGTGAGACATTGCTGCTTGTGGCCGTTAGACGCGTCATCAGAAACGACCCCACGACGAGAATCGCCAGAGCCGCGACCAACACCAGCTTGTAGCGCCCCATCTTGCTGATCAGGATTCCGGTGCCGATGCTGCTGCCGATCAGCCCCACCAACAGCGGCCAGATCATGTAGCCGGAGTCGGTGGCGCTGATGCCCCGTACTCCCTGGTAGTAGCGAGGCAGAAAGATAACGGAGGCGAACATGCCGAAGGCCACCAGAAAGACTGCCAGGTTGGTGGCGGAGTACGTGCGGTCGCGGAAGAGATTGAGCGGGATGATTGGCTGTTTTGCCTTGCTTTCGACAAGGAGAAAGATTGCCAGCAGCACGGCCCCGATCAGGATGAGCCCCCCAACCGTGGGATCGGTCCACTGGTAGAGCGTGCCGTGTGAATCCGTCAGTCCCTTGTTGGTCAGACCCAACAGGAGTGGGACAACCCCGGCGGTAAATAGAACAATTCCCGCGTAGTCGAGGTCACGGACAGTGATCCCCGTGTTGGGATGAAAATTCGGAAGAACGGTGGCGATGACAACAAGCGTTGCCAGCCCGATGGGCATGTTCACGTAAAAGACCCAGTGCCAGCTGATGTTGTCCGTTATCCAGCCGCCGATGAAGGGCCCGACGATGAAGCTGAGTCCAAAGACCGCCCCGAAGAGGCCCTGGTATCGCCCTCGCTCCCGCGGCGTAAACAGGTCACCGATGATTGCCAGCGAGATGGGGAAGAGGGCGCCCGCGCCGAGGCCCTGTAAACCCCGGAAGAAGATGAGCTGCATCATGTCGTGTGACAGGCCCGACAGCCACGACCCAACCAGGAAGACGCTGACGCCGATCAGGAGAAGAGGTTTCCGGCCGTAGATGTCGCTCAGCTTGCCGTAGATCGGTACCGTTATGGTGCTCGACAGGAGGTACGACGTTACCACCCAGGTGTAGAGCCCGTTGCCATGGAGATCGGTGACGATACGGGGCAACGCGGTACCCACCACAGTCTGGTCGAGTGCGCTGAGAAACAAGCCGAGCATGACCGCGCCGAGGACGGCATTGCGTTTCCCGGAGGTCAACTCGATCTGAGGGTGAGTCTGAGATGTCAAATCGTCTTGAGAGCTGGTCATCGGTCTATGCGATTTCCGCGCTGAGACAAATTACGTCGGTCACGATGTATCTCCCGATGCTGTGCACAAGTATATCGATGGAGCATCGGAAGCGGTCAGGTCGCTGGCGCCGCGACCGCCTGCCGATCGAATCTGGTGACGCTCAAAAGAAACTCCTCGTGTGACTCCAGGGGTGCCTCCATGGTGCCGTAACGATCCGTCGCCCACACCTCCATTTGCTGGTTGACCTCCTCCAGCACCACGTCGGGCACATCCCACGAGAGGGAGAAGATGCGGTTGCGCTGTTCGTCGAGCAAGTCTTTGGGTCGGAATTCACGTGACCACGAGGCCACCCGAAACGTACCGATTCGTCCGCCCAGGTTCGTGAGCTCTTCATGGACGGCGTCCCACGAGCCGTAGCTCGGGCGAAGTGCGACGCCCGCCGCCGCCACGAGCGTGTGCCACTGCCGGCGGATCTCTTCACCTGGGTCGTCCGTCACGGGTGAGTCCCTCCCCATCACGAAGTAGCCGTCCGGATGCAAGACGCGTCGCGCCTCGCGCAGTGCGACCCGCCAGTCCGGGACAAGATGCAACAGGTGCACCGTGACGATCACATCCATACAGTGATCGGGGAAGGGAAGGTCGGTGACGTCCGCGTGTGTCAAAGTCAGATTACAGGCCTTCTCTCCTGCCTTGGTTCGCAGCTGTGCCATCATCTCGTCGGAGATGTCGACGCCCGAGTAGGTGTACCCAGCCTGGATGAAGGGTAGGGCGATACGCCCAGTGCCGATGCCCATTTCCAGGAAACGACTATCGGGACCCGCGTTCGTGACCGTCGCCACCCGATGCACGACCTTATCGATCACGTCTTCCGGAATCGCTCTCGTCGCATCGTAGATATGGGCGACGCGATCAAAGCTCATCTGGATGATACGGTGCGTAACGTGTCGGCAACCGTTCCGTCCCTCCCCATTTGGACAGAGGCGATGGGTACCGTGAGCCGAAAGGTCGTGCCGCGACCGTGCTCGCTCTCGACATCCACACGGCCGCCGTGCGCCTCCACGATTTCACGCACGATGGCGAGGCCTAAGCCCGAGTGTCCCCTGCCGCGCTCCCGACTCTTGTCGGCGCGGTAGAACCGCTCGAAAACCCGGGGCACGTCCTGTGGACGAATGCCGGAGCCGGTATCGCTGACCCGAATCTCGATCCAGCGAGCACTGGCCTCGCGGGCGTCCACCGTGACCTTTCCATTGGCCGGCGTATACCGGATGGAGTTCACGAGCAGGTTGCGGAGCGCTCGTTCCAAGCGCTCCGCGTCCACAAAGCCGGGGGATAAGTCTGAGGGTACATGGTTCTGCAGGAGCGCGCCATCGTCGCGGCCGTTCACGCGCAGCACGTGGTCGATCGCGCTTTGCGCAACGGTGCGCAGTGCCGTGGGATGTCGATCCAGGGTCAGGAGCCCGGACTCCAGGCGAGTTAGCTGGGTTAGGTCCGCGACGAGGTGCTGCATTTTGATCGCCTCTTCGTGAATCACCTCGGCCGAGGCCCTGGCCTCGTTTGGACCCGCCGTGCCGTCGAGGAGCGCCTGCGAGAAACCGGCAATCATGGTGAGGGGTGTGCGCAGATCGTGTGACACGTTGCCCAGGAAGTCCTTCAGCGTTCGGTCGCTCGCTTGCACCTGATGGGCCATCTCATTGAAGCCGGATGCGAGCTGAGCCAGCTCCCCGTGCCCGCGAGCTCGCACCCGCGCGGAATAGTCGCCCCGAGCCATGCGCCTCGTGGCCTCAGTAATGCGCAGAAGGGGCCGAAAGACGTAGTACGTCACGAAAAGGCCGATCAGGAGCCACACCGCGAGGGCCGCCAGTGCCGCGATGAGGGTAATGTCTCGCACGGTACTCAGGGGCGACTGAAGGTCTGCCGCCTGTGCGACGAGAAGGACAATTCCTCCATAACGATGCCCGTGCGTGCCTTTTATCAAGCTTTTCAGCACCACCACGTTGTGGGGCAGGAACTGTGTGACCGTGTGGCCGCCGCCAAAGTCATTCGGACTGAGGCTGGGGTTGTAGCTCTTGTAAAAGGGGGTCGTTCGGGCGGAATCGAACACGGCTTTTCTGCCGGTGGGATCGGTAACGATGATTCGCTCGTGCAGCACCTGGCTCGCTTGCTCGATCTCCCCTTGCAGCTCGGAGTGCGTACCGCGTTCTTGGTAGAGAGACGTGACCAGCCCGGCGAAACGGTGCGCCTGCGCCTGCAGCTCTCGCTGTTTCTCCTGCGAGCTGAGTCTGGGCAGCGACTGCGTGAAGACGACCACCACCACCATGAAGCCGAGCAGCGTTATCGAGAGAGTGGTGAGGACAAGGCGGCTGCGCAGACTCTGGAGCATGACGCTTCAGTCTATATCCGCTACGGTACATGCCGTATCCTCGTTTAAAAGCCGGCCGGAGGTCTTGCTATGCTGCGCACTGGGTTCGTGGGTCTGGGTGCGATGGGATTGCCCATGGCACGTAACCTTATTAAGGCCGGCTTTCCGCTCACGGTATGGGCGCGCCGCCCTGCGACCACAATCGGGATCGAGGCGGACGGAGCCGATGTCGCGGTTTCGCCGGCGGAGCTGGCGCGGGTCTCCGATGTCGTCATCATCATCGTGACCAACTCGCCCGACGTTCGGGAGATTGTCGACGGTCCCGACGGTCTGCTCGAGGGCGCAACCGACGGCTTGGTGATCGTGGATATGAGCACTATTGCGCCGTCCGTCAGCCGCGCGCTTGCCGCTCGCGCGTCCGAGCGCGGCGTGCGCATGTTGGATGCACCCGTGAGCGGAGGAACTCAGGGAGCGCAGGCCGGGACCCTGACGGTTATGGCGGCCGGTGAGGGCGACGCTTTTGAGCGAGTCCTACCGGTGCTGCAGGCTATAGGCACAAACGTCTTTCACGTCGGAGACTCGGGCGCGGGGCAGGTGATAAAGCTTGTCAACAATATTCTTGTGGGCGTGATCGCCGCCGCGACCTCGGAGGCGTTGGTCCTTGGGGCGAAGGCAGGCGCGGATGTAGACATGATGGCTCGGGTTATTGGCGCCAGCGCCGGAGCGAGCTGGCAGCTTGCCAACCAATTCCCGTTGCGCGCCTTCAATGGGACATTCAAGCCGGGTTTCATGACGGACCTTCTACGTAAGGACCTGGATCTGGCACTCGACCTGGGGCGAGAGACCGGCGTGCCGGTATTCCTCACAGCCCTTGCAGAGCAGATGTATGGGGAATCTCAGGCCGCGGGCTATGGACGTGACGATTACACGTCTCTTCTCCGCGTTTTGGAGAAGATCGCCGGTATAGAGGTCCGCACGGATCACGCCGCGAACTAGGCGCCTCTCCTTGGGGGTCCGAGGGGCGTCCAGTGCCGCGCCAACCGTCGCGCCTCCTCCACGGCCTTGCGACATGAGGCCTGG
The DNA here is from genome assembly GCA_003244175.1 of Chloroflexota bacterium. Taxonomy (GTDB): domain Bacteria; phylum Chloroflexota; class UBA5177; order UBA5177; family UBA5177; genus QHBP01. Next base: position 5,505 of record QHBP01000326.1, read on the forward strand.
AACGCAGGCGAATAGCCGTAGTGCCTCGCAGCAACCGAAAACTCATCTTCGTCGAGCACCCGTATCGGGTGTCCGGGTCGCCGCACGACATCGAGCTCGTGGTCGGTGTAGAGGATTTCATCCCCCCGCAGCGCCGGCGGACTGGCGATGTGGATGTAGATCTGCTTCAGGCGGCCGGACGGCTCATACACCTCGCTCAGGTTGTATGGCCGCTTGAACCAGTAGATCGTGCGCGTATCATGCGTGTGGACCCAGCCGCCCGAGGGGCCCTGGACGGGCTCGTCAACCCGCGACACAGTGACGATGCGGCCGTTGCTCACGGACTCGACCTGAGCTTTCCACCACCGGTAGGGATTGCCGTCCGACCTCAGGGCCATCACGGTCACCACATCTCCAGGAAGCGTCGAGCCGGAACGCGCGATGCCCTCCTCCGTTGGTGTTTGCGACAATGTGCCCCTCCCCTTGTGACCCATTCTCGCCGGAGCGCGGTTTTTCCGTCAACGGAGCGGCTCTGTGGAGCACCGATAATTCTCTATTTTCTGTCTTGACTTGTGGAAAATAATCCCTATACTGAGCCCATCGACCGGAGAGGCGACCCCACGAATGAAGTACAAGTGCCTACATTGTGGCTCACACGACGGTGAGCCCACCGAGAACGCCAGTGAGAACTGGTACTGGCGCGTTGTGGAAAATGGCCGGGTTGGCCCCTTCTGCTCTCAGCCTTGCAGCCACGCCTTCCGCTTGACGGCGGAACCGGCGTTCAGTCTTGTCGAGTGGGAGCGCCTCCACTTTTTGAAGTGGCGGGTGAGCAACGGAGAAGCGGTCGATACCACGTCGGTGGCGAGCTAGATCTACTCGCGCAAGGGCGAGGACTTGACGTTTACGTCGAGCGCCAGCCACCCATGGTTGGTGCGTCGCATCGCGACTTGAACTGCTTCGTCCTTTGTTACGAGACCCGATCCATCCACGAGCTGGCCATCGAGTTGAAACTTTGTCTGCTTGTTCATCGTCACGAACCTCAGGTCACCGCTGTCCAGCATCATGGTGAAGGATCGCCCGTTCGGATTGACTCTGATGACGACTCCCGTCACCATAATGGTCGGGGGTACGACCGCGATTGGTTGGACGTCGTACTCGACCCGGTACGCGACCCAGGTGCGCGCAACTCGCCTGGCAAAAACGATCGCAAAATCGTTCGAGACCAAGCCTTCGACCTCGGCCTCCGCGCTCCGGGGCAAGAGCTTTGCCTGCGGGCCCACGCGAACAACCAGGGCGCGCGCTTTCGTCTGCAACGTAAGTGTGAGCGCCTTGCCATCTTTGGTCATTTGAACATCCGTCACCTGTCCGACGAAGCGCGCACCCGGGTGGCCGCTCGCGGCCTCTGAGATTCGCGGGGGAGAAGCCACCAATAGCAGAACCGCAGACAGGAGCACATAGTGCAAGAGTCGAATGTTTCGAACCACGTGTGGGACCACCTCACCTTTACCGCAGCCCCAGTGTAAGGGGCGGCGGCGCTCAGGTATCGGTACTCTGATTACGACCCGCTTAACTTTTCGTTACAAGGCCCGGCAGGGGTCCCGTCGTGCCATTGTCACGTGATGTGTGCCACGTGTAATGCTGACGTGAACCCCCTGACAAGAGACCCTCGCCAACAAAACGGTCGCCAAGAAGCGGTCGCCAAGAAACGCTCACCAAGAAACGCTCACCAGGAAACGCTCACCAAGAAACGCTCACCAAGAAACGCTCACAAGGAGGAGCAGTGTCCAAGGGTCACATTCTGATCGTTGACGACGAGCCCGGTATCGTCCGGCTGATCTCCATGTATCTGGAGCGAGGGGGCTACACGACCAGCAGCGCGCGCAACGGAAGCGAGGCGCTGCGCATGGTCACGGACAGATCGCCTGTCCTCGTCATCCTGGACATTATGCTTCCAGACATCGACGGGTGGGAAGTGTGTCGCGAGATTCGCCGCACCAACGACGTACCTATCATCATGCTCACGGCGCGAGAAGGAGATGAGGACAAGATTGTTGGCCTGGAGATCGGAGCCGACGACTACGTCACCAAGCCGTTCGTGCCACGGGAGCTGGTCGCGAGAGTGAAAGCGATTTTGCGCCGGACCAGGGCCTCTGCCGCTTCTGAGGCGGACGAGGTTCTCGATTTCGGAGAGCTCACCATTGAGATCGCCAAGCGGGAAGTGCGTCTGGACGGAGAATCGGTTACCCTGCGGGCCAAAGAGTATGACCTTCTCGTGGAGCTCGCGCGCCGCCCGGGTGTTGTCTTTCCGCGGGAGAAGCTGCTTCAGGATGTCTGGGGTTACGACTGCTTCGGAGACAGTGGGACCATCGACGTTCACGTGCGTCGCCTGCGCGCCAAGCTGAGCGACGACTCGTCCAATCCGCGGTTCATCGAGACGGTCTGGGGCGTCGGCTACCGCTTCAAGGACCGCCCATCAAACGCTCCGTCGCGGTGACGCTCAGAATCCGAGACGACACCGTACGAGTGTCTGGATCGCCCTCGCTCCGTCGCGCCAGGTGATCTTTTTGCCCTCCTCATAGGTGCGCCCGTAATAGGATATCGGCAGCTCGTACACGCGCAAGCTGTGGTCACTCAAGACCTGCGCCGTCATTTCGGGCTCGATGCGGAAATCTCTCTCGCGTAGGCGAAAGCCGTCAACAACTTCGCGCCGGAACACCTTGTACCCAGTCTCCATGTCTGTGAGCGTCGAATTGAAGAGGACATTGGTCAGAAGGGTCAATAAGCGGTTCCCGACCAGGTGCCAGAACATGTACACGCGCTGCGGCCGTCCTCCCGAGAGTCTCGAGCCATACACCACGTCGGCATGCCCGTTGATGATTGGTTCTAGAAGCCGCGGGTATTCCTGCGGATCGTACTCGAGGTCGGCGTCCTG
>QHBP01000356.1 GCA_003244175.1 Chloroflexota bacterium
CCCGCCGGTCGATCGCACAGGGGAGTGCATATCCGTCACCGTAATCCGTGTGCTCGCCGATGAGATTGATTCTCCCGGGAGCACTCGCAATCAGCTCCGGGGGCATGCCGAAGACACGCTCGTAACCTTCCCGCGCCCGCCTTTCTGTGTCACGCATGTCAATAATGGAGCCCCTATACTCTTACTTACGCGACCAGCCACCGTTTGACAGACCAGGACCTGCCCGCCGGAGATCCCGCACCTGCACCTGCAACGGCTTTGTGCATTTTCCACTGTACCCTCGGCACCAGAAAATCAGCTCGACCCCAGTGTGACGTCGTATGGAGACGAATTCGTGACATGTTGACCGAGGATGAGGGTTTGCACCGTGAAGACTAGCCCATGACGGGGAAAACAGCCGCCAGCGTCGCTCCGCTCGTGCTCTTGCTCGGGTGCGCGGTACCCGCCTCCAGCAAATCGACGGGGCCGGGTCCGGTGCCTCGCGTGGCGGCATCCGTCTCGAACGACTACCTGGTGGCGTTTGATCGACGCAAGGGCGAGGTCACGGTCCAGCCGCGAGGCTCCCGAGCGCGATTGGCGATACAAGAGATTCCCGGCAGCAAGTCGAGTGATCTCTTGTATTCGAGCAAGAGCTTTAAGCGGGCGGGGAATGGATTCGTCGTAGAAGGCCGGTCGAGCTGGGCGACGTATATCTTCAGGCTGAGCCTCCTGAAGTCCGATCTGTTGCTGATCCACTGGACAGTCAGCGTCAAGCCGTTCAAAGATGCTCCCATCGTCTCGCACGCGGTGCCGGACGTGCGACTGGAAGGAGCTTCGGCCTCATCCCTCAAAGAGTATGCGCCGGCGCCGCCCGTCGCCGGTACATCCGTCATGGTCAGCAGTAAGGCATTTGGGAGCACCGCGCTGTACTTCTCCAACTACACGGCGCTCGGCCAGTACTTTGCGAGGACCAACACCGGCGCGACGCAGGGAGCCTTCACCTATCCGAATGCGGGAACGAAGGGATCCCTCGTGGGTGCGTCCGGCGACGGGCGCTTTGGATATGTTGTGTCTCTCTCCGACGTGTCGTCCCTCCCGCACAACAAGCCGACGACGGTGATCGATAGCTACCTTTGTCTTGTTCCGGTGGTCCCATCGGGCGAGGCCGCCGTGGCCGGCACCTACTTGCACCTGCTGGGAGACGTGTACGCTGCCATACCCGAGCCGAAGGTGCCCGCGGCGGACTGGAAGTCTCTAGCGTCAAAGGAGGCCGTCGACCTCCTGCGGCCCGCTAACATGGTCACCGTCGCCGGCAGGCGGTACCTGAGGTCATATGTATCCGATACGCGGTCGGCCCCCGAATTGATCACGCAGGCCGGCGTGTTGGCGGGAGTCAAGGCGTACGAAGGGGCCTACCACACCTCCCTCCCGCTCGAATCTATCCTCGAAGATAACCTCCCTACGTTCTACGATCCCCAGTTTCACAGTGTTGTCAACGGGCTGGGTCACGATGCGTCCGCCACCGACGAGAGCTGGTACTACGTCGACAACATGATTTCCCTGCTGCAAGCCGCCCAGCTGGGCAGCTCGGCCGCGAAGAAGCTTCTGCTGGACTCCGCCAGCTCGGCGATCAAGCTCGCGCATGTCAACAGCTATGAGTTTCCGCAAACCTTCCGATACAGCGATTGGAACGGCCGGGGAACCGGCGTGCAGGCCGATGTCGCCGGCGGCTACGCGTGGCTGATGCTGGGTCTCTATGATCTGACAAAAGACGGGCGCTTTCTGGACGAGGCCAAAGCGTCGCTGGCTCACGCAGCCGGAAAAGGCTTCAACCTGTCCTACGAAACTCATATGACCGCGTACACGGCTGCCGCTGCCCAACGTCTATACCGGCTGACCAACGATTCCAAGTATCACGGCGAGGCGTTACTCGCGCTGGCCAACCTGTTCCATGAAACGAGGCTCTGGGATTGCACGTACGCGTTGTGTAAGAAGGGCGACGGGTATCACACGTACTTCGGATTGAACCCCTTGCCCTGGTCCGACTATGTGGCGATGCTGGAGCAATACGAGGCGTGGCTCGGTCTTCGCGACTATCTCACGTATGCCGCTGGCGAGCCCGCGTACGTTACGTCGCTGGTTCGTGGCTTCTTAACGTACAGTCCGCGCACGCTGCAGTACGCGCTTCCGCCGTTGCTGCCCAAAAAAGCGGCGGCCGCGACTCCCGGCGAGTACAGCTTTGTGCCGCGCAATGACCTGAGCGCCTACATTCCCCTCGAGGATCTACGCGAAGGCGAGGCCACCAGCGGCATCATCGGCCAGGAGATCTATGGCGCCGGCGGCCCGTTCATGTTTGCCGCCTACGGGTGATAAGTCTCGCAGCTCGACAGCACGCCCGTCAGGTTCATTCCGCCGCACACGAGGACCGTCTTGTCCGGAAGCAATGCGGCCGTCGCGTCGTCCCTCGGTTCCAGCATGGGAGCCGTTGCGCTCCACGAGCGCGTAGCCGGGTTGTAGAGCTCAGCAGACCGCAGCACGTGCATGGTGACCTGCTGTCCGCCGGCGGCGAGAACGTGCCCGGAAGGTAGGAGCATGCCAACCGCGTCGTTCCGCGGTGTCCGGAGCCGGCCCGCCGGCATCCATCGCCCGGTCGACGGCGAGAACACACGGGAGGAACGCAGGTCGCGGTACTTCGCGCTGGTCCCGGCCGCCACCAGAACGGACCCGTCGGACAGAACGGTGATAATAGGATGGGCGCGAAAAGCGGTGAGGCCTGCGCGAGACCACCTTTTTTTTAGCGGGTCATAGACCTCCGGGCCCCCACCATAACCGCCGAGTACAAGAATGCGGCCCCGTCTGAGTGGTAGCGCCGTCTGCTGAGCGTGCGCGAAGTTTGTGTCCGCACCTCGTGTCCAGCGTCCCGACGCGGGGTCATATACCTCCGTTTTCCGGCTGATGGTGCCGGCGACAATTCCCCCGACCACCAGAACACGCCCGCCCGGCAACGGCGATGCCGACTGCGAGAATCTCGTCTCGGGGAGTGGGGCGGCCCGGCTCCATGTTCCCGACCCGGGGTCAAAGAGCTCTGTGGAAGCCAGACCGTGAAGGTGAGGACCGAGTCCGCCCACTAGCAGGACACGGCCATCTCGTAGCATCGTCGCCGTGTCTCCGATTCGACCCACGTGCATCGGCTGCGTATAGGACCAGGTCTGGGTGTGCGGGTCATATACCTGTGACCGTGCCACCGGGAGGCCATCCGTGACTTCCTCTCCCCCCGTGACCAGCACCCGGCCATCCTGGAGCACGGTCGCAAGCTGCTCTGTGCCGGGCGACGGCATGTCCGGCGCGGTGGACCACGATGATTGAGTTGACCGCGGAACCACCAGGGCCGACAAAACCAGAACTAGCGCGGCTGCCAGCATCGGCATGGCATTCCTCCCGGGAATGGGGACGCAGAGCAGTACCCTTGAGGATACCCCGAGTTCCCTGTTTTGTTACGGGGTCTCGGGGGCGGAGCCCCTGAGGGTTGGGGGTCTCGACAGAGCTTCGCTCCTCTCCGGAAGAGCCCCTGAGGGTACTATAGCTGTCAACGGGCTGCCTCGCTTCGAAAGGTGGGAAGCAGTCTGGAGGTGACGTTGTGCTGAATGGCGGCGCTGAGGGCCAGCCCGACGACGGTCGCCAGGCCGGTGGCGGAGCAGATAAGCAGCAGGAAAAGCCATATGGGGACGACGGTGACGGTGGTGCGCGGGCGCCCGACGACCATCAAGAAGGCGTTTCTGTACACCAGAGTGGCCTTCTTCACTTCCTGTTCCAGGAAGAGGGGAAAGACGTACAGATGAATGGATATCCACAGGAGAAGGAGGACAAGCCAAAAGCCGAACAGCGGCAAGGCAATTCCCTGAATGCGCGACCCGTGCGAGCCAAATGTGCGCGCGTAGAACGCCATGTTCGCGAGGATGCCCGCCGAAACGAGGACGGAAAGAAGCCAGGGCACGATAGTCATCCTTCCGTACGTCTTGAGCCCTGACCACTGGTCCCGCGGCTCGATGATGTCCCCATGAATGATCTCGTTGCAGACCAGATGAATGCCCCCCGTGCAGGGGTTGGGCAGCACGCCGATGAGCAGGGTCACGCTCAACGGAATTAAACTGAACGAGCGCAGGCCATGGGCGGCGGCGCCGATCAGCACCAGGAGTGGCACGCACAGCACGAAAGCGATGATATTTCCCGCGAGCGATGCCGCGACGTGACCGTAGATCTGGGCTACGGCCGAGCCAATGGCTCTGAAGCCCACACGCACCGGGAGTCTTGCTAGCCCTTCACACCGCTGAGAGTTACACCTTCGATGATCTGCCGCGAACCCACGAAGTACAGCGCCATGATCGGTATCATCGACATCAGGGACGCGGCCATCTGGAGATTGAAGACGACGCTGTAGCGTGTGACGAAGCTGTTGAGCGCCAGCTCGATGGTCCAGTTATGCGAGTCGGTCAGGTAAATTAGCGGTCCGAGGAAGTCGTTCCACTTGCCGATAAACACCAGCACCGTGACGGCGGCGATGGCCGGCCTCATGGTCGGAAGGATGACGATCCAGAGAATCCGCAACGGTCCCGCGCCGTCGACCTTGGCCGCCTCGTCGAGGTCGTACGGAATCCCGCGGATGAACTGCCGGAACAGGAAGATCCAGATCGGCGATCCGAAGAACGCCGGCACGATCTGCGGCAGGAACTGGAACAGATTGCTGTAGCCGAAGGCGCTCCCGCCGCCGCCCCAGTGGAAGACGTTGATGAACAGAGCGTACTGCGGAATCATCATGACGGCGTACGGGATCATGGTCGTGCCGATGATGATGGCAAAAAAGAGACTGCGCCCCGGAAATCGGAACCGTGCAAACCCGTACGCGACGAGGGCGCACGACACGACGGTCCCTAACGTGACCAGGCCGGCGACCACAAAGCTGTTGATCAGGAATATGTGGAACGGGTAGGTCAGAGCGTTCCACATGGTGGCGTAGTTGCTCCAGTGGAAGCTCTCCGGCCAGAAGCTGATGGAGCTGCTGGTGTCCGACTCCGTCCGCAGCGAGTTCTCAACCATCCAATAGAGAGGGAACAGGGAGAAGAAGCAGAGGAAAGCGATCGCGACATACGCGGCCACCTTCGATCTGCGCGCTCCTCCCGTGGGTTCCGAGGTGCTGCGAGCAGCGGTGACGGATGTCCCCAGAGCCTGGGCAGCGGGAGCGGGACCGGCGTTCTGGACGGCCATGGCTACCTCCTCTCCTCTTGATAGAACACCCATCGCCTCTGTGCCGTGAAGTTGATGGCGGTGAAGATGGCGATGACCGCGAACAAGCCGAACGCCATGGCGGTCGCTAAACCTAGATGATTATCCTCGAACCCCTTTTCCCATATGTAGGGAAATAGCGTCAAGAGCGAGTCGCTGGGTCCTCCGGTGAAGCCGTTGGCACCTCCGGACCAGATGACAAATTTCGTAAATTCCTGGAAAGCGCCAATGAGAAGGGTGACCACATTGAAGAAGATGGCGGGGCTCAGCAGCGGAAGCGTAATCGAACGAAACTTTTGCCAACCGTTGGCGCCGTCGATGGAGGCCGCCTCGTAGTAGCCGGCCTCGATGCCCTGTAAGCCGGCCAGGTAGATGAGCAGCGATTGGCCGAGGGTCCATGCCGACACGATGATGACGGCCGGCATGGTGAACTTCGGATTGCTCAACCAGTCGTACGGGTTACACGTCACCGAGCTCGGGTCGCAC
>QHBP01000245.1 GCA_003244175.1 Chloroflexota bacterium
CCGATGCTCTCCGCCGTCTTGCGTCCGATACCCTCCGTCTTCTCGAGCTCCTCGACGCTCGCCCCGAGAATGTGATCGAGGTTCCCAAACGCCTCGGCCAGCAGCTCCGCTGTTTGCCCCCCCACGAAGCGAATTCCAAGTGCAATGATGACGCGGCTCAGGGGTTGGACCTTACTGCGCTCGATTGCGGCCAGCAGGTTCGACGCGCTCTTTTCTTGCAGTCCGGGAAGCTCCAGCAGCTGCTCCCGCGTCAGCGCGTACAGGTCGGCGGGATCGCCGATCAATCCCGTATCGAGGAACAGCTGAGTCATCGCTTCCCCAACCCCCCGGATGTCCATTGCCGGCTCGGACACGAAGTGCTCGATCCACCGAAACCGCTGCGCCGGACACTCCAGATTGGGACAGCGCGCCATCGCCTCCCCCTCCGGGTGCACGATCGCCGTTCCGCATGACGGACACGTTTTTGGAAGGTGATACACCTGCTGCGTGCCGTTCCGCTCCTCCACGATGGGTTTGACGACCTGCGGAATCACATCCCCCGCTCGATGGACGATAACGCGGTCTCCGACGCGAATGTCCTTTCGCTGGATATCCTCCTCGTTATGTAATGTCGCGAGGCGCACTTCCACGCCTCCAACTTTCACCGGTTCGAGAATCGCGAACGGATTGATGCTGCCGGTTCGTCCGACATTGACCTGGATATCACGCAAGAGGGTTGTCGCCTGCCGGGGCGCGAATTTGAAAGCGATGGCCCAGCGCGGCTCACGTCCCACGGCTCCCAGCTCCTCCTGGAGCGCAATCGAGCTGATCTTGATGACGGCTCCGTCGATCTCGTAGGGCAAACGATCTCGCTCCTCCGACATGCGCTCACAATAGGCGTGAACCGCATCAAAGGTATCGACGTGCTCTATCAGTGGATTGACCGTGAAGCCCCACGCCTGAAGCAGCTGCAGAGCCTGCCATTGACTCTCTACGTCTGTCCCCTCCGCGTACCCGATTTGATACACGAAGAGACTGAGTGGCCGGTCCCGAGTGATCGCGGGATCGAGCTGGCGCAACGAGCCCGCGGACGAATTGCGCGGATTGGCGAAGAGCGGCTGCCCCTGCTCGGCCCGCCCCTCATTGAGTGCCTCGAAGCCGGTGATCGACATGTACACTTCACCGCGCACCTCCACGCGTGTCGGAATCGGATCCGCCGCCAGGCGCCTCGGTACGTCTTCCAGGGTCCGGAGATTCGCGGTCACGTTTTCGCCTTCAACGCCATTGCCTCGTGTCGCTCCCACGCGCAATGCGCCGCGCTCATATGTCAGGGCAATCGCGAGACCGTCGATTTTGGGCTCGAGGACAAAATCCAGGGTGGCGTTGGGCACAATGTTCCGGACGCGCTGCAGCCAGGCGTCGAGCTCCGCGTGCGTGAAGGCATTGGCCAGGCTGAGCATGGGTCGCGGATGGCGATGCGGTCGAAAGCCCTGGCCCACTTGCCCGCCAACCTTCATCGTCGGGGAGTCTTGGCTCTGAAGCTCCGGGTATTGTTGCTCCAGCGCGCGCAGCTCTCGCATCAGCGAGTCGTAGTCCGCGTCCAAGATCGTGGGCGCGTCCAGGACGTGATAGTTGTAGTTGTGCTGCTCGATCTCGTGGCGCAGATAGTCTATGCGAGCAGCGGCATCAGCACCGGGCGCGAATACTGCCAATCTCTCTCTCACCTACGCTCGAACTTGTACAGTACGTGCCCGAAGGCAGCAAGAAGAGACATTCCAGGTTGCGTGGATGCAAGATAGGACGGCAGCTCATCAACGAGAGATTTCGGCTCGAAGCCGAACGTTCTCCGGATTATTCCAGGCGAGACGACAACTCCGTGCGCGAACGCCGCCAGGCGATATGGCGAAAGAAGGGAGCCCACGGGTTCGGGCAGGATCGTCCCGAGACGACACGTCCAGCTCACCGGCAGCAGAAGCTTGGGTTTGACCAACCCCAGCCGGCCGCCAATGAGATCGAGTAGCTGCCGGTACGTCACGAAGGTCGGCCCTCCCACGGATACCGACTCATTGACCAGATCGCCGCTCTCGGCGGCGACCATAAGACAACGGCAAAAGTCCTCCACGTCCACCGGCTGCACCCGGTGAAGGCCCCTACCCGGCACCGGTATGACTGGCAAAGTTCGCAGCATGGCGGACATCCCTCCGGTCACCGGGTCTCCACGGCCCACGATCAGGGACGGCCGCAGAATCGTGTACGAGCCACCATCTTCAAGGCGCCGAACCAGCATCTCCGCCTCCCACTTCGCTCTGTAATAGGGGGAAGTTGCAGCCGCCTCGGCGCCCAAGCAGCTCACAAAGAGAACGCGGCCAACACCGGACCGACGAGACGCGTCCACGACCGTTCGAGTTCCTTCCACGATGATGCCCGCTATCTCGTCACTCTCATCCCAGCTGACCGCGAGATGGATGACGACATCGCATCCATCGACCAGCCGAGCTATGGTCGAAGTGTCGCGGACATCGCCCGTCACTGTCTCCGTAATCGATGTCAACGAATTGGACGTTGTTTCATGAACCAGCGCCCTGACGGCGTGTCCATCCTGGATCAGAGATCGCACGAGGGCGCTTCCCACCAGGCCCGTTGCCCCCGTCACCGCCCATCGCGCCATGCCTCTCCCTTGCACCCGTGATGCGCGAGCCGGGTCAGGAGCCCAGCGTAGCGCTTGCTATTGGAGTATACGTGGGACCTGACGGGCTCAGGTCACTGCGCATGACTATGAGCTCACGCACGGGCACGTCGGAATGATCCGGCAGGAAGGCCCTCTCGGTCGCGAGCTCCTCGCCGATGACCCGTCGGTCGTTTCCTCGGGCGTCGTCTCTCACTCGGGCCAACGTTATGTGAGGAGTAAATGCGTGTTTCTCCTCAAGAAAGCCATGGTGGGTCAGCTCGACGTTGAGCCGTTCGAAGAGGACGGCCAGGTCACGATAGCCCGCGTCCCGCTGAAGACCTACCCACAGAATCCGTGGAGATTCCGCATTTGGAAAGCCTCCCAAGTCGGCGAGATGAAGGGTGTGGGGCTGGGCGCGCTTGACCGCTCGCTCCGTCGCTTCAGTCACGAGCGGGACCCGATCGAGCACCGTCGAGCCCAGGAAGCGCACGGTGACATGCATGAGGTCGGCGCGTACCCACCGTAAGAATGGCCGTCCCAACACGAAGCGCGATTCCAGAGCGGATAGCTCACGGCACAGCGCTTCAGGAAGAGGGACGGCCACGAAGATCCGAGCCGTAGGCGACTTTTCACTTTTGACAAGTTGCCAGGCATCAACTACCATACGCTATCCTTATCTGGCACTCCCAATCGGCGGGGACACCCCGCTAACCCCGTGGGTTAGAGGGGACACCCCGCCAACCCCGCGGGTTAGAGGAATAGCGAGAACCTATGGGATTCGTGAGAGAAGCCGGTCCAATTGTTATCAGCGTCTTTGTGGCTTTTGGACTGGCCGTCTGGTTCAGCATCGCGGTGTGGACGTTCATGGATATCCGTTCACGATCGCGTGACAAGGTCATTTGGGGTCTGTCAACCCTGCTTGTGCTGGTGGCCAACGTCTTCGGCCTGATCATCTACCTCATCCTACGACCGCACGAGACGCTCATGCAGGCGTATGAGCGCTCACTTGAGGAGGAAGCGCTCCTTCAAGAGATTGAGGATCGCCCGATCTGCCCGAATTGCAGGCATCGCATCGAGCATGAGTACCGCATCTGTCCGAATTGCCTGACCAAGCTCAAAGATGTGTGCATGAACTGCGACCGCCTCATCGAGCTGGACTGGACCGTGTGCCCCTTCTGCACGGTAGAACGGAAGGTGCCGGTCGCCATTGGGGGCGAGTCGGCCTGACCAGCAGCACGAACGTCGTTCGCAGGGATCGCTCGTGAGCGATCCACGTCGGCGAGCTACCGCGGTCCTCGCGCCCGGCCGTTCGCCCTCGGCCAGTCGCGGAATAGACACTCTCCGATGGGACATGTCAATCGGGAACGTGAGCCACTCACTTGATGTGGTATAGTCGGCGCGGCCTGGTGCAGCGACAATGAGGGGTGGCCGATGGCGTCATACCACTTGCCGGTGAGGGAATGGCCCTCGAGCGAGCAGCCGCGGGAAAAGCTGATTCAGATCGGCGCCGAGCATCTGTCCAATCAGGAGCTGCTGGCCATCCTGCTCCGGGTCGGCGTCACAGGCCAGGATGTGGTCAGCCTTTCCAATGAGCTGCTGCTGACGTTCAAGGGTCTGGCCGGTCTCTCTCGGGCTTCCCTGTCTTCGTTAGCGCAGGTCAGAGGCATCGGCGCCGCGAAGGCGGTGACCATAAAGGCGGCTCTGGAGCTGGGTCACCGCTTGATACTCGCGGATGTTCATCAGCGGACGCAGATTCGATCGCCGCAGGACGTCGCTGGGATCCTACAAATTGAGATTGCTCTGCTCGAACAGGAACACCTCCGCGTCGTCCTGCTGAACACCAAGAATACCGTTCTCGGCATGCCCACCGTGTACATAGGGAGCCTCAACACGTCGGTTATTCGCACGTCTGAGGTGTTTCGGGAGGCAGTGAAGGAAAACTGCGCCGCCGTTGTCGTGGTGCACAACCACCCCAGCGGTGACCCCAGCCCCTCCCCCGCGGATGTACAGGTGACCCGCGAGCTCGTATCGGCCGGAAAACTGCTCGACATCGAGGTGCTGGATCATCTGGTGATCGGCAGGACGACGTACGTGTCCATGCGGCAAAAAAAGCTTGGCTTCGATTGACTCTCGTGCGGGATCAAGCGGGAACCGCGTCGCCGGCCCTGTCGCGGCAGGCGTCACCGCAGCCTCCGCGACATGTGCTGTTTCTGCTTCTTGAAGTCGTGTCGCTGGCCGTCGTCCTGGGGATGGCGACGCTGTTCAAGACGAGGCCGGGTCCGCTTTCCGGAGACGCCGGCATCGAGACGGCGATTCAAGAAGCGATCCTCCCGCATCCGCCGGTTGCAAACGCAATGGAGGCGGTGAGCACCGGTGCCTGGCCGGTCCCCTCCGCAATCACATTGGGCGTGGTCATTGTCCTATTTCTGATCTTGCGCCGATGGCTGGATGCGCTTGTCGTACTGGGATGTGCGTTGATTGCGGACGAAACCACCTATTTCCTGAGCCAATACGTTCGGCGGCCGCGCCCCTCAGGACACGACATTCGCATTTTGAGCGTGATCAAGGGAACCTACAGCTTTCCCTCGGGACACGTCGTGCACGGGGCCGCCGTGTTTGGGCTGCTGTTGTTTCTGTCGTGGCAAATTCGGCGCCCTCTTCCCAGCATTCTCGTGTGGCTGGTCAGAGTCGTGCTGATCGTTTTTATCGTAGCCATGGGGCCGTCGCGCATCCTGGAAGGGGAGCACTGGCCCAGTGACGTTCTTGGAGGCCTGATATGGGGCCTGTTCTGGCTCGCGATCAGCAGCCATGTGTACATGTGGGTGCGTCATCGCTTCCCCAAGATGCTAGCGGTGGACGAGCGATGAGTAAAGGAACAGAGACAGCACAGAAACTAGGACTGAGGAAGCGGGCTGCTCCTGCTCTACCGCACACCCGTTGATGGCACGCCCACCTACACTCCTGTGTCGATGGGCAGAATGTTGAAGGGCTTTCCATTGATGGACCGCACGGCGCGAAAGTGGCGCTCATCGAGCGTCAAGATGTCGAGGCAGTCGACACGGTGCGCGAGTAAGACGATGGACGCGTCAGCCAAGCCCAAATCCAGATCTGCGTATCGGTCAATGATAGAGGCGCACTCCCCGACGTCCGCAGGGCTGAAGTATTCAAGTCTATACACTCCGCGCATCACGTCCTGAAGCACAGTCAGTTCTGCGCGCCGGCCACCGCTCCGCATGACGAGATAGCCAAGCTCTGCCAACACAAACGGCGAGAGAACGCGGGCTTGGGGAACCGCAAGGATGCGTTTCACATCCTCGTTGTGGCGATCTCGACGATCGTAGTTCGCGAGCAGTCCGCTCGTGTCGACTACGATCACTGCCGGCCGAGTCCCTCCAGCAATTCGTCGACTCGCTCCGACATGCACGGGTCGCCGCTGTCGAAGATTCCAGAATGGGGGGCCGGCGGCAAAGACGACTCTGCAGCCATCCTAATGCCCTCACGTATGACTTCTGCCTCGCTTCGCTGAGTCTCTACTGCCGCGCGTTCCAGCAGGCGTTTGAGCTCGTCACTCAGGTACACCGTCGTCTTCTGCATTACCCTACATATTACCATATGTTCCGACCTTGAACTCGGCATCCGGCTCCGAGACATCCCGGTGAGCAACAGTGTCTTTCCTATCTCACGTGAGGCGCGTTGTTGACAGTCTCGCACTACCAGCCGAAGCCCTCCAGCAATTCGATGAATGCTTGGTGGTCATGAGTACGCCGCCTGACGGGAACGAGAAACGCGAGCGGATCGTAGGGCACGTTCGTGAGCAGCCCACGTGTCCGACTGACATCTCCCGCCGAAGAGTGTCTATTCCCGGACTGGCCGAGGGCGGACGGTCGAGCGCGAGGAGAGCGGTAGCTCGCTGATGTGGGTCGCTCGCGAGCGACCCCTACGAACGACGCCGAAACAGCCGGGCGAGAAGCGAGGGCTTTTCTTCTGTCGTCTGCGGCGCGCTACTCAGAGTTGCCATGGCCGCCTTCACCGCCTGTTCGCGAGCGGAATCCCACGGGTCCGTCTCCTCCGTGTCTCCCACACGGCGCGGCATGGCCTCGGCCACACCGGAGGCCACAGGATAATCACTGTCGTCCGAGCGTCGACGGACGGACCAGGCCACAACGTACTTCGGCCAGCGACGGCCAAATTCCAGCTGGACCCACTGATCGTCGTCAATGGTCACGGTTTCGAGGCGCTCTACGCGGTCCACGTCATACTCGCTCCGCGCCATCGCGCCCTCCCGATAGGGAAAATGCGGTACCTATCACCGCTCCGAGCCCTCATCGATCAGTGCCTCAAATCTCTCCACACCCTCACGGATCGTGTCCAGACTCGAGATCCAAAATCCTTCGTCGCGCACGTCGATCCCAAAGCGGAAGGCGAGGGTGGCAACGTCGGCGACCCCCGTGGACGACAGCAGCTCGTCGTACTTAGCGACGAAGGCTTGCGGGTCGTGCTTGTACTGTCCGTATAGCCCCAGGCCGAACAGCAAGCCAAACATGTACGGATAGTTGTAGAAGCTGGAGGAGTAGTAGTGACTCTTGGCCGCCCACATGTAGGGATGCAGCGCGTTTGGATCCAATCCGTCCCCGTATGTCTCGCGCTGAGCGTCGAGCATGATCTGATTGAGCTCCTCGACGGACAGCTCACGCTTCCGCCTGCGCTCCAGGACGGCTTCTTCGAAGAGGAACCGACTTGTGATATCAACGACGACCTGACACTGGTCCTGGAGGGCCGACTCCACGATGGCAAGCTGTTCGCGAGTGGATGCGTTGCGTAGAGCCGCCTGTTCGACGATTGTCTGGCAGAAGATGCTCGCGGTCTCGGCCAACGTCATGGGGTGCCCCCGCTGCAGGGCCGGCCGATGGGCAATCGCCAGATTGTGGTAGCCGTGACCAAGCTCGTGGGCGAGCGTGCTCATGCAATCATACGAGGGAATGTAATTCGCAAGTATGCGCGACTCATCTTTTCGCAGCGACATGCAGAAGGCGCCGCCACTCTTGCCCGGGCGTGGACCGGCATCGATCCAGCGCTCGCGAAACGCCCTTTCGGCAAAGTCCGACATGCGCGCGGAGTACGTCTTGAACTGCTCCACTATGAAGCCGCGGGCCTCATCAAACTCCCACGTACTATCGGACTCGACGACGGGAGCGAAGAGGTCATAGAACGCGAGCCGCTCAACGCCGAGCACTCGGGCTTTGGCGTGGAGATACCGTCGGAAGTCCGGAAAGGACGCTCGGGCCGCGTTCAGCATAGCGTCCAACGTCGGGCGATCGATATTGTTCCCGAAGAGAGCGGCATCCAGCGGAGCCGGCCATCCACGCCGGTCGCACAACGTGTTGGTCTCCCCTTTGATGCTGTTGAGAGCCGCCGCCAACGTTACCCCGGCTCCCTGCCATGCGCAAAGCTCTGCCTCAAATCCACGTCTCCGGGTGTCGCGATCGGCGCTGAGCGCCATGTTTCGAACGATACTCATGGGCACCGGCCGTTCCCCGTCCACCTCGACATCGACCAGCAGCTGCGACGCTACGTTTCCGTAGAGCCTCGCCCAGGCATCGCCACCGGTCACCTCCAACTCAGCCGCCAGCGCCTCCTCAGCAGGAGACATCAAGTGACGTGAGCGTTCGCCGGCTTGTTGCAGCAGGAAGGAATAGTCGCGGGCAGTCTCCGACCGACTCTGCAGCTGTTCCACGTCGAATGACCCGATCCAGGCGGTGAAGCGAGCGCTCAGCTGCGACAGGATGACGTCCTGCTGCTCCAGCTCGCTCTGACGTGCCTGCGCGCGATCGTCCCGAGAGTCCGTGGCTATGAAAGCGTGAATGTACGCGTCCAGGACATTGAACCTGTCTTCGATGTCATTGAGTGCGGTCACAACGGACTCGAAGGCCTGCACCACCGAAGAGACAACGTCGATGCTCTCGCTTCGCTCTATCGAGTAGCGATCGAACATTGCCGACAGGTCCGAAATGCCGCCCGCCAATCTCCCAAAGTCGGCGGCAAATTCGGCAGATCCGAGGTCGGGATACACGACCGCCATGTCCCATCGCGGGAGCTCAACGATAGTACTCATACCCTGCCTTTCCGGCGTCCTACCGCCCGTATGGTGAGTCTGGGCCACGACGTCAACGTCAGTTCCACCTAAGCATAAGAGACGCGGACTGCCACCCGATCCCACCTTGCCACGTGCCCTCCGGTGGGGTCCCCACTCATTCCAGGTCCACGACGAGCCCCAGATGGTCGGAGGGGTACGCGTCGTCCGTGGGTACATTGCCCACCACCCAAGCCCGCCGCGGAACCGCGGACAGATTCCGGCCCAACACGTAGTCGATGCGGCGCACGGAGTCCCAGCTCGCATAAGTGTAGCCCGGCTCGACTCCGTGAACCGCCTGCCAGCAGTCAATGAAGTCTCCGGTCACGCCGTCCCGCGTCTCTGCGCCGGTGAGGTAACGGATCGAAGCCTCGCCAGGTTCAGCGTTCAAATCTCCGGCCAGCACGGCCGGCTCATCGCCGGCTTCCCTGGCAACAAAGTCGGCCACCTCGCGTGCGTTGGACTCCCTCGCCGCCGCACTCAGGGAGAAATGAGTGTTGAAGACATGGAGGCGCTTGCTGCCGGAGTCTATAGTGACCCCCAGACAAATGCGGTGGTTTTCGTCCGCCCGCTCAGCACCCAAGAGTGTCAGATGCGAAATGCGCACGCGGGCCGCGGGCTCGTGCGTCAATATGGTCAGCCCCTCGTCCACGCGAGCCACCGGCACATAGACCTGCGCCGTCTCGGACGTGGCGTGGTATCCCGTCGCCGCCGCCAGCTGCTCACCCTGGCCCCGCCCCCGCTCGTGACGAAAATCGTGACGGGTCTCCTGCAGGGCTACGACGTCCGGATGGACATCCCGTATCACACCGCATATCAGCGGCATTCGTCGTTTCCACGAAGACGCGTAGTTCCAGATGTTGTACGTCATCACAATCACGACACGCCCCTAGAATGAACGGATGAATGGCCAGTACATATCCGAGTCCACGTTCCTGTTGATCGAGCTGCGGTATACGGCAGGACAGCTGCGGGTGCAGATTGATAACGTGCGAGCGGAGCTTCCATCTGCTTCGCCAAACGAGGACGAGGCCGGACGCGTGCTGGCTCGCATGATCGAGGACGAGGGAAAGTACCAGGCGCAATACGTGCGCATCCTCGGCCGGCAGTGCCCCAACCAGCACCGCGGCGAGGATGAAGATCCGTTTGCTGTCTTTGCGGGCCGGCGAGCCCAGACTCTAGACATGCTCGAGGCTGTGCCGGAGCCGTGGCACGACGATCTCTTAGCATTGGTGCGCCGGCACGTCTCGCAGGATCGGCGTCAGGCGACGGAAATTGCCGACCAGCGCCGCTCAGAGTTCGACCAAGGAGAGAGCGCGGAATCGGTATCGACGCATTAGACATGGGCGGTACACCCCGGCCACAGGTTGTTCGTCACGTCCGCTCCTGCTCTTGAACACTGATCCAGGTCCGAATGAGCGGCGCATCGCGTGTGCTCGAATGGGCGAGGCCCTGCGGCGATGTCCAAATTGCATGCCCCTCGGCACTAGATGCGAGATATCCTCCGGTTACGTGGGCAGTGTAGACCACGCGCACCACTCCCCGTTCACCGGTCCACTCCTGACCGCTGAAGACGCCAAAAAGAGAGTCCACATCAATCTCGCACCCCGTCTCCTCCCGGACTTCTCGGACTACAGCGTGCTGGGGCGACTCTCGCCAGGTGAGATGTCCGCCCGGAAGCACCGCCTCCTTCCGAATCGGGTCGACGACCGCCAGAAGCCGGCCATCGTCGACGACGATCGCCGATGTCGACACGAAAGGCGGCATCCGACCCAGGGTCAGGACCGCCGCGGTGCGAGTTATCAGCCGCCCCAGAAAACGCGAGACACGATATTGCCAAACTCGCGCCGCGCTCACCGAGGCGATGGAACCCGCGCTGTCTGACCTCCTTGACGCTCACTGGGATCGGCATCCCTCGACAATATGACGGGAAGCTCCGTTACGAATTTCGACTTCGCCAGGACGCGGTGAGCACCGGCAGCCCTTGCCGCTTTCCGCGCCTCGCTATCGACGTGAGGGCCAAAAGCCACGATGGGCGCATCCGAATTCGACGCCAGATAGCGAATCGCCGCTTGCACGTCTAGACCGGCATCCAGATCGACCAGAACGAGGACGTAGTCAGCGGCGGTACGGATGCTCTCATCGGTCTTGAGGTAACGGACCCTGCGTCCGGCGGCGCGCGCGCATCCGCTGATCCGGACCTGAAAAAACACGTCGGTCACGATCGCCAGCACATCATCCACGCTCCATTTTAGCTCAGGGACGTCGGGCGCAATCGCCCGGCTGATATTCTTGGCCATGAGAGCTGTAATGGGAGAGGAAGGACCCATGTCAGAGGTCGCCTCAGGGGCGATCTCGGAGCAGGAGGCTACTTGCTATCGCAAGGCGTTTCCGATCTTCGATCACACGACGTATCTCAACAGCTGTTCACTCGGGCCCTTGAGCGTGCAGGCAATGGAGGCCCTCACGCGCTTCCAGGACGATTGGTCGCGGTATGGCGCTCCCGTGTGGTGGAAGGAGTGGCTGGGCAAGATTGCCGGGGCCAAGTCCCGGTTCGCCGCGTTGATCGGCGCGCAGCCCCACGAAGTAACCGTCAGCCACTCGGTATCATCGGCGCTGGCGTCGGTTGCCGGGACCTTCGACTATCGACGCCGGCCGGCGGTCATCTGCGCGGATCTGGACTTTCCGACGATCCCCTACCAGTGGTTGGGCCGCTCGCGCGAGGTCGAGCTTCGGTACGCACGCTCGGAAGATCGCATTCGAGTTCCACTGGACGCGTACCGGGCACACATGGACGGCTCCGTGGCCCTGATTGCGACATCCCACACCTTCTACACGACCGGACATATTCAGCCGGTGCGGGAGCTGGCGGACCTTGTCCATGCTCACGGCGGGCGGCTGGTCGTCGATGGTTACCACGCGGTCGGCGTGCATCCGGTGGACGTCAAAGCCCTGGACGTCGACTTCTACGTCGGTGGCACCCTCAAGTGGCTCCTGGGAGGCCCGGGCCTGACCTTCATCTATGTCCGGGAAGAGCTGATTCCCGAGCTGCAGCCGCAAAGCAGTGGCTGGTTCGCTTCGGGTGACCAATTCGCCTTCGACGCCATGCACCTGGACCTGGCTCCCTCCGCGGATAGGCTTCAGCTGGGAACGCCCGCGGTCGCCACCGCCTATGCCGGCGTGGCCGGCATGGACATGATCCTCGAAGCCGGCCCAGAGCGCATCTACGGGCGCATTCAGATGCTGACCGATCGTCTGGTCGAACGCGCCCAAAGCGCGGGATACGGCATTCTGTCTCCCCTCGAGGCAGGCGAGCGAGGCGGCATCGTCATGCTCCAGGTCGCGGAGCCACAACGGACGGTAGAAAACCTCGCGGACCGGGGATTCACCGTCGACTACCGCCCGGGGCTCGTCAGGGTGTCGCCGCACTTCTACAACACGATGGATGACGTGGACGGCTTAATGGATGCTCTGGCCGAGGTCCAGAGGTCGCTCCTGTCGCGGTGACACTTATCCTCTAACCTTACGCCTGAACTCGTCCTCCTGATCGGACGCGTGTAGGTCGTCGTGCTAAGCCCATAGAGATGAGGCGTATACCGTGTCAAGATGCCATTGCTTAGGGGTTTCCCGTTCGTCGGCTTAAGTGGTCGTGTCGAGACGCCGGTTGGAGTCTGTCTTGGTACTCGGCCCTCTTCAGGTTCGAAGTAGCGCGCGCCGTGACTAACGGCGAGGACCGGATCACGCCGTGTTCGACCACATTGTCGCCTTCTAAAACGGCCCCACCGACGCTCCGCGTTGGGGCCATTTTCAGCGGCGCAAGACAATCGGGTGCCTCTCTCGCCGGCAGCGTTCGACTCCCGTTACTTACCGAAACCGCGGGGTGAGGCAGGGGTCCCAGTAGTGTGGGGGCATGCCGGTGGAATGCCGGCGGTCGCTCATCCAACCCTTTCCGCACCATCATCGGATCGTCCACATGTCCTGTCCGGGCCTCTCTCCCTCAAACATGAAAGGAGGTAAACTGACCAGGGCAGACGCGTCCGTTATCTGTTCACTAACCGACGGGAGGATCGATCCGACTTTGCTCCGCCTCTGGCTGCTCCATGGCTAAGACTGTGAGAATAAATATAAGGAGATACAGGGGAAGTGCTTCTCAAGATCGTGTGGAGGAAGTGGTTCCAGGAGTGCAGGATTACGAGAATTGCTTGGCAGATGTACTTCGAGCCAAGAAACCGCCTGTCACATTGACGTTGACAAGAAGGTCTAGGTCTGAGAAAGGTCGCATGCGTTCAAGCTGAACTAGACACCTGCTGACCTCCGTCTCGTCGGCCAACCGAGGGAGCACGCGTTCAGGCGGGGATCGGCGGGCGTTTTTTCGATTACTTGACAATCCGTCGGACTTAGGCCCTTCCATGCACCAAGCACACCTCCATAACGTCACCTCATCCTCTCTCTTGACCGGTATTCTTTTCGTCGTAGTAGTTGTCGCATGGGGCTTTGGTCTCACAGCTATCCTCCTTGCCGACCGTCAGCAACGGCTATATTACGGTCTGCTCAGAGAGCATGACGCACTGCTGTTCCGCCTTACTCACTCACTTTCACACTACGGGCGCCACAGCCCTCCCCTGTCCTCCCTTGAGTACGCAAACGTTGTTCACGACACCCCTAAGCAATATGGTCGCTCCTCGTACAGCATTCATATAGACATGAGCGTGTTTCTGCCACACCGTGTTCAACACATAGCCGCCGACCCCCGGCCTATCAATATTCCTGCTCGGTACTGGCAGGGAGGTTATTTCACCGTCCGCGGCTCGGCTGGGCCGGTTCCAATCCTTACCAGTCCCGTATTCCTACCCGACGAGGATCGTTATGGCATCCACTCGATCACCTTAACAATCGGTCGGAGACTGGACTATGTCGATGCCGCCTTGAGCCTTTTTATACAGGCTTTCGGCTAGGTCTATCCTTCACGCGCGCTGTCTCCAACACCCTGATGCTCTGGCGGTGAGGTTCATAGGCGATAAGACCGCGTCTCTTGAGCCGCGGGAGCAGCCGGCCGACGGTCTCCCGGGTCATCCCCGTCATGTGAGCAAGCTCTGTCTGGGTCGCCCGCACGACGTGGTCGGGGTCATCCGCGGCCAGGCGAGATAGGACCCGATGAAGACGAGTCAGGGCATCGTAAAACAGGTGATCGGTGTACAGGAGGGCCAGCTCGAAGACACGTTGCCGCGCCTGGTCGAAGGGAAGGTCCACCGCGGCTGGATTCGCGCGCACGATGCGCAGAAAGTCGTGGCGTGGCGACCGAAACGCGATCGTACCGTCTCTCGCAGCGTATGCGTACGCGAGCTCTTCTAGCTCCGGCGGCAGGTCGACAAAGTCGATGAGGTCGCCAACGGTTAGCGAGAAGATGGTAATCTCCTGACCCTCGGATCCGGAGGCAGCGATCCTCACGGCGCCCTGGCCCACGACAAACATGTTCTGCTGGTCATCCCCGGGCCCAACGATACGCGCGCCACGATCATAGAGCCGCCACGTGGCCATCGCCGCCATCGCGTCCCGGCCGAGCTCATTCAACGCTGCAAACAGCGGCACGTGCACAAGCATGGGGACGGTTGCTCGTCCCGAGCGCCGGCCTCGTCGAATGTTTTCTGCCTCGACCATTTCGAGGACGAGCCCACCGCGAGATCCAGATGGAGGATGCCGAACTCAGCCGGCCGTTGTGTGCCCGCTGTACATCTGAGTAGGAAACAATGCGACCGAGGGCGCATCGGAAGCCGGCCGTGTCATACTTTGCTCAGAAAAAGCCTGACCAATGTATGACACGATTCTTCATCCGGACATATCGCTCTCTTCGACATGGGCGTCGGAGCAGCACGCATACCCATCCTCGCGGTACGGCGACGGCGCTGCCGCATGGCTTGCGGTGGGAAAGGAGAAGTCGGTCGTCTCGCACGAGAGTACCCTCGACCTTCTCGACCTTCGGCCCGAATAGCGTCCGTGCCCACCACCAATCTGTAGGCCGCGTGGTCCCTCTCCGGCTGCCAGTAGTATCTCTCCCCTCCGTAACGTCCTTGCTCCCCTGGGCGACATCGTGATCAGCGGCCATGACATGGCGGGTACTAGTGCGTAGGCGCCGTTTACCGGCGCCGCGCACAGGTGGACCACGAAATACTACGGATGCCGGAGATGCTACTGGC
Organism: Chloroflexota bacterium; assembly: GCA_003244175.1. Classification (GTDB taxonomy): domain Bacteria; phylum Chloroflexota; class UBA5177; order UBA5177; family UBA5177; genus QHBP01. The sequence continues at coordinate 14,972 of QHBP01000245.1, forward strand.
GGCCGGAGAGAGACCACGCAGCCTACACCACGATAGACGCGCGCGTGTCGGGTGCGCAGAGTCTTGCGACGGCAGGGGGGAAGCGCCGGGATGAGTCAAGCCTGGAAGCTACGCGCATCCACAACCATGCGACCACCGGACATCCGACGTGAGCCCCGACGATGGCAATGACATACGCCGTTATCACCGTAGTTGCGGAAGTGTGCAAAATGACGTCACCCCTGTTACCCTGTCACGAAATGGCGTCCAGACGCCAAAACCGGGTGACAGGCGGTAACAGCAAGGTGACAGCAGAGTGACGGGTAGTAACGAGACGCAGTGTCTCCCGCAATTCAAACGGCGTTGCACACACCCTACGCGACTAGCCTGAGTCCTCCGTACCGTCGAGAGTCTTCAACAGAAAGTCGAGGCGGTCGCGGGCCGCGGACGCGGCGGTTCGGGCGGCCTTGCGCCGAACCGGCTCCGTGCGCGACGCCCAATCCACGATGTCCTGATCCGAAATGTCGCCCCACTTCGCATCCGCTGTCAGGCGCGTCTGAACGCGGCCCGACGCGCTCTTCATGCGCTTGGGCGGTTCATCATCCGCCGGTAGGGCGCCCAGCTCCGCCGCCAGCGCATGGACCTCGCCACTGCGGACGAACGGGTTGCTGGACCGACCCCCATACGTTTTCAGCTTGCCGCTCGCGACCCAGTCGAGTATGACGTCGGGAGAGATATGCAGGGTGTCAGCCGCGTAGGAAACGTCGATGAAAGGCGGCGTGCTCACGTTGACCTGCTCCTACTTTGCGCGTACCATATGCCCAGAGCGTCTCATTATAGGTTCGGAGAATCAGGTGCTGGACGAGCGACGGGACAGCGACGACCGCCGCGTGTTACTCGCGTGGGGAGACGTTCTGCGCCGCTACCGATCCTGGAAGCAGCTTTCTCGACGCGAACTGGCGCAGCGAGCCGGGCTCTCACCGGTATTCCTGGGAGAGATCGAGCGAGGAGAGAAGGATCCGTCGTCGCACTCCGTCTCCCTCATCGCCGAGGCCCTCGGCGTGCCATTGACGGAACTCTATCTGCGCGTGGCAACTCGCCTCGATGCCGCCGAAACCACGCCGAGCGTCTCGGCCCAAACATCCCTGCCGCTGGGTCTGCGGGAGAGCAACGGTGACTACCTGGACGGCGTTCCGCTGTCTCGCGACGAAACGGCGTTTGACCTGTACAAGATCGTCCGCCTCCTCCCCTCGGATCAGCAGGTGTCACTGCTGGTCCTGGCCAAGTCGCTGCTGGCGAATCGCTCATCAACGTAGCTCAGCCCTGCGTGCCGGCCGTCCCGACTTTTGTTCTCCACGCTGACGAAGACGGAGATCATTCGCGACGCGAGCATCTTGCCCGCCAACACGCACGGGTACGGAGGCCCCAGCTACATCGCCTTCGGCGATACCGTGTTACACCACCCACGGCGATGCCGTGTCGTTCGACATCGACCACGTGCCTGGCTTTACGGACGGCGTAGCTCGGCCTCCCCGTGGCCGTGCGTCCGGCGTTCTGATGAATCTCAATGCACTGAGACCGGAGGAGCGCAATACGCGAAGCAGCGAACCCGTCGTCGATAGCAGAGCTCTCTAATGGACGTAGGCAGTCCGCGGGTGCTTTTCCAGCTTGCTCTGGCATTCAATGCAATGAGTCGCGCCTGGCAGGGCGCGCAGACGCTTCTCGAGAATTGGCTTCCCGCACGTCTCACAGATGCCATACGTGCCCTCATCGAACTTGCGAAGGGCCTCCGTTATGGATTCCAACGACGCCTCGAGGTTCCGCTTCAACGTCATGTTCTTTTCTCGCTCGAACAGCTCAGACCCCTCGTCGGCGGGATGCTGATCCACCGCGTCGCTTTCGTCCTCAAGAAAAGCATCGGCACGGGAACCGGATCCCGCGAGATTGGATATTTCTTGCTCGAGCCGCGTTCGCTCCACCAGCAGCTGATCATGCAGCTCGTTACAGAGATCTTGACTGATCATGCGGCAGGCTCAGTGCCCGCACGCTCGTGCCGCACCCGCACCACTGGCCGTGGTGAACGACTGGCCGCATCCACAGCTTGTGATGGCGTTGGGGTTGTGGACCGTAAAGCCGCCGCCCATCAGCTCATCGACAAAGTCGATCTCGGCGCCATCCACATATTGCGCGCTGAATTCGTCGACAAACAGCTGGATTCCCTCGGACTTCTCGACGATGTCGCCTTCCATGGCCGTATCTTCGAACCGCATGCCGTACTGGAATCCAGAGCATCCGCCCGGCGAAACAAAGACGCGAAGACCGAGATCGTTCAGCCCTTGCTCTGTCATCAGTCCTTTAAGTTGGCTCAAAGCCTGGTCTGTCAGGCTGATCATTGCGTTTCCTCCACAGTTTTCCAATTCCTATCCAGAATATAGCAGGTCTTTCGCGCTTCCTCAACGTCAGAACCGCGTTCTGTCAAGGCCCGGTATCGCTTTTGTCAGGCGCGTTATCGGCGGTAACGCGCACGGCCGTCCGTGCGGTCCTTGTTGAGCCGGCGATTGAGGTGCAATCCTTCGAGAACAAACTCGGTAGCCGACGCAATCAACGCCGGGTTCCCTTGCACGCCCAGCTTCGACACCGCGTTCTTGAGACCCTCCTCACGAAATGCTTGCTGAGCATACTCCATCGACGGCATGTTCTCGGATACTTCGAGCGTCATTCCTCCGGCAAAGCTGCGCAGCAGGCCATCGAACTCTTGCACCAGGAAGTACTGATTGAAGACGTTGACAATGGCGCCCCTGACGAGTTTGTCGACGACCTTCTGCTCATTTGCCTCGCCCAGGCTCTCCAGTTCTATCTTTCCGGCAGTCGACGCCATGACTGCCGGCAAATCGACGATGCGTGGGACCACCTGCTTTTCCTGAAGTCTGATTGACCGCTTCAGGGCGTTGCTGACGACGTTTTCGTAGTTGGCGATGGAGACCCGCACGCTGACGCCGGAGCGCTGACTGATGTCCGCACTCTTGCGGGCGAGATGTGTAATTTCTGCCACGATTTCCTTCATGAAGCCCGGCACCTGAACGTCGAAGCCGTCAGCCGCGAACGTCGTGGCTTCCCGTTCCACGATCTCGATCTCGTGCTCCAGGGTGTGTGGATAATGCGTACGAATTTCCGAGCCGGTGCGATCCTTCAATGGCGTTATGATCCTGCCCCGATTCGTGTAGTCTTCGGGATTGGCACTAGCCACGACCACGATGTCCAATGGCAGGCGAATCTTGAACCCGCGAATCTGTACGTCGCGCTCCTCCATGATGTTGAGGAGGCCCACCTGGATACGCTCCGCGAGGTCCGGTAGCTCGTTGATGCAAAAGATTCCTCGGTTTGTGCGTGGGATCAGACCATAGTGAATGACCAGCTCGTCGGCCAGGTGGCGGCCTTCGGCCACCTTGATGGGATCGAC
>QHBP01000379.1 GCA_003244175.1 Chloroflexota bacterium
CTGTGGTTGCTCAACGGCCTGGTCTTCTACGTCTTGCTGTTCGCGACCCCGCACTGGCGGCGTTTGGTGCCCGCCAGCTGGGATGTGTTCCCCAATGCCGTGTCGGTGCTGATCCAGTACCTGTCGCTGCACTGGCCAACCGAACACGGGTGGGTAGCGTACAACAGCCTGCAGCTGATCGCGTACTTCATCACGGTCTTCGTCGCTGCCCCACTCGCGCTCATCACCGGCCTCGGCATGTCACCCGCGCTGTCCACCCGCTTCAAGCCGATCAGCAAGGTCCTCAGCATCCAGACGGCCCGCTCACTGCACTTCTTGGTGCTGGTCTGGTTCCTGGTGTTCATCGTGATTCACGTCACCCTGGTGTTCACCACCGGTCTGCTGCGCAACCTCAATCACATCTACGCCGCGCGAAACGACGACACCTGGGTGGGTTTCTGGATCTTTGCGGCCTCCATGATCGTGGTCATTGCCGGCTGGGTTGCGGCGACCCCGTTCACCCTGCGCCACCCCCGGGTGGTGCAGCGTGCCGGCTTCGCGCTGATCGGTCCCGTACAGCGTCTGTTCGAGCACGTGGACTCCACCCCCGGAGAGTACACCGAGAAGGACATCTCACCGTACTTCTGGCACAACGGGCAGTATCCCACCTCGGACGAGTACAAGGCGCTGTTCGCGAGCAACTTTGCGGACTACCGGCTGAGGATCAACGGCTTGGTCGATAGCCCCGTCGACCTCGATCTAGCACAGCTGCGGGCGCTGCCACACCATGAGCAGATCACGCAGCACTTCTGCATCCAGGGGTGGTCCGGCATCGCCAAGTGGGGCGGGGTTTCGATGCAGACCATCATGGACCTCGTCAAACCGCGGCCCGAGGCGAAGTGGGTCGTGTTCTACTCCCTCGGTGACGGCCCCGACAAGGGCATCTACTACGATGCACACCCTATCGAGCAGATGAGGTATCACCTGACGATGCTGGCCTACGACATGAACGGTGAGCCGTTGTCCTTCGGCCACGGCGCCCCACTGCGGCTGCGCAACGAGACTCAGCTTGGCTTCAAGCAGGTCAAGTGGATCAAGGGCGTGGAGTTCGTCGCGCACTTCTCGGAGATCGGCGGCGGCTATGGCGGCTACAACCAGGACCACGAGTTTTTTGGCTACCGACAATCCATCTAGCGGATGTACAGCGTCTTTGGGCCCAACGCGACCCCGAACGTGGCGACGATTCCACGGGTGATGGCGCAGCCGTGCTTGGGACCGTCGGAGAGGCCGAGGAGGTCATGCCTGCGGGCGGCATTCACATCCCGCCACGCCGCGGGAATATGGGGGGTGCGGCCGAGCCGATGAAGGCCACAAAATTCCGACCGTGGGACCAGCCAGTGCAGCCAGGGGTAGTGGCGTGTCACCGTCGGTGATCTACCTAGCTCTCCAACACCCGATTCGATACCGAGAAAAGGAGCATGAAGGGGACAAAAACGCCGCACCGTATTGTCATCGCCGGCGCCGGGTACGCGGCTATAGAAATTAATGAGATTGCCATCCGGGTCCCGGAAATAAATCGACCGATTGCCCCATTCCTGGGTGCTGGGTGTTTGACCCACCTGATATCCATTCGCGCGTATTGTTGGTCGACATCGGACACTCGGAACTCCAGCATGATGCTTCGATTTGTGTCCGATCTCAGAGCACCGGGTGCCTCTCGCTCGGCGCCCTGGGTGGTCCAGAGCGAGAGCGTACCGCCTTCGGTTGCGAACTCCGCGTATTGGTCACTGAGCCGCGGCTCGATCTGTAGAATCTCGCCGTAAAATGTGCGCAACTTGTCGAGGTTGTTGGTCACGATGCAACTATGGGTTAGGATCATGGCTTGAATCGCTCGTTTCAAAAAACGTATAGCGCGGAAAGAGCTGCTATCATTCTCTCCCGGGCTGGTGCGTGTACTTCTCACCGGCTTCTTGAGCTGTGCACAATAGGACCACAGGTTGGCCCGCGTGTGCGCTCGCCACCGCCTCTACGGGGATGTAGAGATGAGTTGACCTGATGCCAAAAAACCCGCCACGATCCACTGTGAAATAGAAACTGACGGGGGAACCGGGTGGGGCTGATTGATCCTCTACGACCCCCCCCCCCCGATAACGCCAATCCTCTTTCCGTCGCTTCCCGCGACCGTTCTGAAAATGTCTAAGTCGCCGGCGCTGAAACTTCCGGACGAGCTCTGCTCCTTCGATTGCGCTCGTGGTTCGTTTCCACACTCGCTTGGCAGTTCCTCGTGGGTAACGCGCTCACAAAGTCTGCAAGCCGTTCAACCTAAGCCATCGTTCCTCCCTTACTGTAATGCTCCGGGTGACGAGCAGGGATCACGAGGCAAGACATCGAGGCACGGCCCACAGAGAGGAATGGGATAGAGCGTGATCGAGAATGAGCATGAACTGCAAGCTGCCCGAAGCTGGCTGCGATATTGGAAAGACGCCGTGGCTGACGGCGAGCAGAGCTGGCTGGGCGGAGAGAACGCGCGTACAGAGATCATGAGGTATGCCAGGGCCCTTGAACGATAGGAGCCGCCGGTGATAATTTCGCTCGCTGCCATTGGCGCATACGTGCTCCTCGTCGGCGTCGCGTCGTTCATCGAGGTTCCGGTTGGCCGTGGGTTTGATGCCCTCCAGCTCAATGCCCTGATCCGCGTCGGTAGCTCCGTCCTAGCCGTCGCCGCGCTTCTCGCGGTCCACGGAATCAACTTGCCCGCTCCACTCTCGCTTGCCGCCGGTATCGGCATCGGGATGTTGGCCGGGGCCGGCTCCATCTGCTACTGTTTCGCGCTCAACTATCTGCCGGTGTCGCTGGTCGTCTCCGTGGCCAATCTATCGATCGTGGTCACGATTGCGCTCGGCGTCGCGATCCTCCACGAGAACATCGGACCGCTGAAGATCGCGGCCCTGGTCCTCACCGTCGCCGGTGCGCTTGCCCTGTCCCGTCCTCCAGCCAAGCACGGAGTACAGCCTCCCGAGTCCGCGACTCCGGCTAAGTACGGGGTCGAGCCCCATGACGACGCCGCCTCGTCTCACCACCGGGTGCCTGGCTTCAGCCTGCTCGCGCTTTACCTTGCGCTGGTCGGTGTGAGTACCTTCCTCGAGAAGCCAGTTCTGCGACAGCTCGATGCAACGCAGCTGAACGCTCTGCAGGCGATCGGCATGCTAGTGGTGGCAGCGGCCGCACTTATTGCTGTCCGAGAGTCTCCGAAGCCCGGACGGAACATGGCCGGGAGCGTCGGGGTCGGCGCGATGATTGGGTTAGGATCTATCTTCTACTTCCTGGGGTTGACGCGGCTACCCATCTCCATCGCCGTCGGAGCGGCCAACGGGTACGTTGTGGTGACCGTCCTGCTCTCAGTGCTCATTGGGCATGCTGCCCTGACGTGGTCCACGCGACTGGCGTTCGCGTTCACGGTGGCTGGTGTCGCCCTGTTCGCCCTCTCGGCACCGTAGGAAGGGAAACAACGCTGGCGCACACGAGTTTCGCCGACGCCGCGGGAACCACGATGACGCGACATCGAGGGTGGTGGACCAGCTCATGAAGCAACCCCTAACGGCGCCCACAATCTGCTTCTATAGGGATGCCATCGTCGGCGCTGTAAGCGCAACGTGTCCTGCCTACTCTTGATCGGTGAGTTCACGTGATGCCTACTCGAACGTGCAGACGGCCACAGGACGGACGCGTCATGTCGATTGATCTCTCGCCGAGTGGTCGTGGATCGACTACTCGTGAACGGCATCTGCTCATCCCCACGCGCCTGCTCCACTGCTTGATCTGCGGCCGGTAGGACACACGGCGCCGGAAACGACCCGACAATTGGCGTCCGAGCAGAGGCAGGCAGGATAATGCCCACAGAAGCGGAGATGGTGAGCCAGCGTGGAGACTGTGGCGTGGCGAGACCTTGCGCGCGTGCTTCTGACCATGGAGATGGGCGATCAGACGAGCTTGGCGGCCCTCCCGGCGGCGGCCGAACGAGCTTTCCAGAAGCTGTGCCGGCTTCTGGCTGAGCTGGTCACGAGGACCGGGTGCCAGGCACTCGTCGCGCGGGCCCTGCACTTGACCAGATTCGAGTTCCCCTTCCTTGCGGGCGTGCGAGCCACGACGAACCGGGATGTCCCTCTCGAGGGGCTGCAAGAGAGCCTGGGGGACGTCGAACCTGCGCATGCGCACGAAGGGCTGGTGTTGTTGCTGGCGAACCTGATCGCACTGCTGGTCACCTTCATCGGCGAGGGAGTGACCCTTCGTCTGCTGGCCGATGTCTGGCCGGACATGCCTCGTGAACAGCCGGGCTCCGAGCGGCGGGAGGCATAGAGAGCGATGGCACATGGGGACAAGCGAGAGAGCGTGTCCATCAAACGGCTCTTTACCGGAGTGCCGGGCCTCGACGAGGCACTCGGCGGAGGCTTGCCGGAATACTCCTTCAATCTCATCGCCGGATCACCGGGTGCGGGCAAGACCACTCTCATCCAGCAGATCATGTTCACCCTCGCCACTCCGGAGCTGCCCGCCCTCTACTTCACCGTGGCCGGCGAGCCGACTCTCAAGATGTTGCGCTACCAGCAACAGTTCGCCTTCTTCGACACCACCAAACTGAACTCGAGCATTCGCTTCATCAATCTCAGCGAGGAGGCGCTCGAGGCAGACCTGACCGCACTGCTGGGGACCATTGTGAGCGAGGTCCAGCAAGCGAGCCCGGGCATGGTGGTGGTGGACTCGTTCCGCAGCGTGGTCCGTGCGGCGAGAGTCGCGGACGGCCGAGGGATGGCGCTGGACGACTTCTTACAGAGACTCGCGCTCCATCTCACCGCCTGGCAGGCCACGACCTTCCTGGTGGGCGAGTACCCGGAGAGCGACCTACAGGACAACCCGGTGTTCACCGTCGCGGACGGCATCCTTTGGCTCTCCCAGAGCATCGAGCGTAACTCCGTCGTGCGCAAGCTTCAGGTGGTCAAGATCCGGGGGCAAGCGTCGGTGCCTGGTCTGCACACGATGCGCATCACCGACGCCGGCATCCATGTCTTTCCGAGGATGTTCCGACGCCCATCGAGCAGTGTCGCTCCACGCCCCGAGAAGCGTCTGTCGGTCGGAACTGCCGAGCTGGATGGGATGCTGGGAGGCGGGATTCCGGCGTGGGATTCCGTCCTGGTTGCCGGTCCCTCAGGTTCGGGCAAGACCGCGCTGGCCGCCCAGTTCATTGCCGAAGGGTTGAAGCTCGGTCAGCCGGGAGTTGTCGCTATGTTCGAGGAGCGCCCAGGAGAGTACCTCAAGCGGGCCAGAGCGCTCGGTCTGGACCTGGAGGTGATGATCCGTGATCGTTTGCTGGAGGTGATCTACCTGCGGCCGCTGGACCTCTCGGTTGATGAAGCGCTGCTGGAGATCCAGGCGGCGGTGGGGCGCGTGGCGGCGGAGCGTCTCGTCATCGACTCGCTGTCGGGCTTCGAGCTGGCGCTGGCGCCCACTTTTCGGGAGGACTTTCGTGAATCGTTGTACCGCATGGTCGGGACCATCACCGCCAGCGGGGTGACGGTGTTCATGACCTCGGAGGTGACCGAGTCGTTTACGGACCTGCACTTCAGTCCCGACCTGGTCTCATTCCTGACCGACGACATCATCCTGCAGCGCTATGTTGAAATGGAGGGGAAGTTAAGGAAGGTGATGACGGTGGTGAAGATGCGCGGCAGCCATCACAGTAACGCACTATGGACGTATGAGATCACCGATGCGGGTCTGGTGCTGGACAAGATGCTGGCCGGCTACACCGGGATCATCACCGGCGTGGCTCGCCGTGAATTTCCTGGGGAGCCGCACGGGTAGGGAACTCACTCCGGCGGAGCGCGCGGCGGCGGCGGGTGTATACTCATTATCGGCACGGCACAGCTTAAAAGGTAGGGTTGCCCGACGCCGTCTTACGCTGGAGTTGCGCAGCATGGTGGAGGAGGGATAGTGCCGGCGCAACACTCGCATTCGCATCCGAAGCCGGATGAGGCTGGGGTCACGCACTCGTCGGACCATGCTGCGGACGAGCTGCGGAACGTGAATCAGCGGCTCCTCCTAGCCGGGCTGGACGCTCAGGCGCAAGCCGAGGACGCGCAACGCGGCCTCACCAGTCTCAACGCCCTACTCGATAGTCTGGGCGATGCGGTCACCATCGTGGACGCCACCGGAGCCGTCGTGCTGATCAACAGAGCCGCCCGGGCCATATACGGCCTCCCGGAGTGGCACGCGGGAGGTTCTGAAACCGGTGGTCAGTTAGAACGGTGTCGGGCGGACGGCACGGCGCTGCCTCCTGAGGAGTGGCCGATCAACCGTGTTTTGCGAGGTGAGCAGTTCGATGACCTCGAACTCTTTCTCGTGGGTCCTGGTGGCATGCGGCTCCCACTGCTGGCCACCGGCAACGCCATCCGTGATGAACGGGGCCGAGTCATGCTCGGGATCGTGGTTTACCACGACATGACCGCACAGCACGAGCTGGAACGCCAGAAGGAAAACTTTTTTACAGGTATAGCTCACGATCTCAGGACACCGCTCACGACAATACAAGGTTTCACGCAGCTCTTGTTGCGGCGCCTCGACCGCGGCGAAATGCTGGACGCGACGCGAATCAGAGAAGATCTTGGACGGATCGAGACCACGGTCCGGCGCATGTCAGTGCAGATCGACGGACTTCTGGAACGACACCGGGGACTGGTCGAGCCGTTTCCAGATCGCACAGCCCCGCTCGATCTCACCGCGCTCGTAGCCCGTGTCGTGTCTGAGCATCAACAGACGAGAGAGAACTGCAGCATCGATCTTTGGACCGACGGTGGAGCGATCATTGGGTGCTGGGAGACCTCAGCACTGGAGCGAATCCTCTCGAACCTGCTGTCCAACGCCATCAAATACGGCGCCACGGGCCGTAAGATTGAGGTGAGCTTGAGACGGGAGGGTGGAACCAACGGTCCGCACGTCGCGCTTACCGTGCGCGACCAGGGAATGGGGATTCCCGCCGATGACCTGCCACACATCTTCGAACGACACTTCCGAGCGAGCAGCGTGGCCGAGATAGACGGGTTCGGTATCGGTCTCGCCGCGGTGAACGAAGCCGCGGCGCGTTACGGCGGCAGCGTGTCGGTCGAGTCGACCAGCGGCCGCGGGACAACCTTCACGGTGCGGCTGCCTCTTGGAATCCCACCCGGCGCGTAACCTGCCAAAGAGGAGTGGCTCCCGTGTTGATTGCCCGATTCGTCGTCATCCCGCCACTCGCCATCGTGACAGCGAACTGAGAAGCTCCAGGAAAGGCGAGATGGGGAGTCGAGCTTCGAAGACATCGTCCTCGCCGATCCAATCGAAGCGGGCCTACAAGCCACCTGAGGCACGTGATGGGCTGCGGATCCTGATGGATCGATTGTTGGCGCGCGGCATTGCCAAGGACGATGCACCCCTGGACGCGTGGATGAGGGAGCTCGGCTCCAGCGATGAGCTCCGGGCCTGGTTCGGGCGCCGGCCGAAGCGCTGGGATGTGTTCATGGACACGTTCCGCCGAGCTGGACACGCCACTGCGTCAGGTGCCGCTCGCCGAGCCCCAGGGGGTTGCCGGAGGGGTCGGATCTCACGCTTGTCTCAGGCGCGCCCGATACAAGTGAGAATTCTACACGAGTCAGGTAATTGAAGGAGTGACACATGATCAGTGAACTACACGACGTCGAGCTAAAAGATCTGGAGCTCAAAGCCAATGAGGCCAGACAGTTAGTCATCAAGTCTCTGACTGAATCGAGGTCAGGTCACTCCGCCGGGCCGCTCGGCATGGCCGACATTTTTACCGCTCTCTATTTCCACATTCTGAAACATGATCCAAGAAAGCCGGATTGGCCGGATCGTGACCGGCTGGTCCTCTCCAATGGTCATATCTGTCCAATCCTGTACGTCTCCATGGCACAAGCCGGGTACTTTCCCCTCGCGGAGCTGGACACCCTGCGCAAAATCAACTCCCGGCTGCAAGGCCATCCGCACCGCGGCACACTTCCCGGTATTGAGACAACATCCGGGCCGCTGGGGGAGGGGGTGTCCCAGGCGATCGGGATTGCGCTCGCCGGCCGCCTTGATCACAAGACCTATCACGTGTACTGTCTCACCTCGGACGGCGAGCAGCAGGAAGGCAATACCTGGGAGGCGGCAATGCTGGCGGGCAGCCTCGGGTTGGCAAGCTTGACACAGATCATTGATCGCAACAATATCCAGATCGACGGCACAACCGAACAGATCATGCCGCTCGACTCTCTCGTCGAGAAGTACAGGGCATTTAACTGGGAAGTTCTGGAGGTCGACGGCAATAACATTCGAGCTTTCATCGACGTTGTGGGCGAGGCTCGCGCCGTTCACGAGAAGCCGTCGGTCATTATTGCGCATACCGTACCCGGCTTTGGCGTGTCGTATATGGAAAACAATTATTTGTGGCACGGCAATCCGCCAGGTCTGGCCGACATCGCGGGCGCACCGCCCAAGAGCGAACAGTCAAAAGTTGCCCTCGACGAACTCCGGGCTTCGCACCGCAAAATAGAGAGCGAGCACGCATAATGTTGAACCCCGATCTCCACCTCAACAGCCAGATATTTGATCGCGAAGTCACACGCAAGCCAACCCGCAATGGATTCGGCGAGGGCCTGGTCGATCTTGGCGACCAGGACCCCAACGTCGTGGCGCTTTGCGGCGATCTCACCGAATCAACGAGAAACCAGCAGTTCGCAAGCAAATATCCCGAGCGCTTTTTCGAGCTCGGAGTCGCGGAGCAAAATATGGCAGCCGTCGCGGCCGGTCTGGCGGTTACCGGCAAAGTTGCGTTCATCTCTTCCTACGCGACGTTCTCTCCGGGCAAGAATTGGGAAACGCTTCGGACAACAGCTGTCTACAACGATGTACCCGTTAAGATTGCGGGACATCATAGCGGAATCGCTACCGGGCAGGATGGTGCCACGCATCAAGCAACCGAGGATATTGCGATCACTCGCGTTTTGCCCGGCCTTGATGTCGTTGTTCCCTGCGACAGTGTTGAAGCTAGAAAGGCAACGGTTTCAATCGGCAAGACCAACGGTCCATCGTACATTCGCTTTACCCGTGATCCGACACCCGTCATGACGACGGAACGCACGCCGTTTGATCTGGGCGCCATCAAGTCCTATTGGGTTCACGACAGTCCCAAAGCGACCATTCTGGCCTGCGGCTACATGCTGTATTACGCGCTGCTAGCGGCCCAACAACTTGATTGTGAGAACGTGGGCGTTCTTGTTGCGAACGTTTCCACCATCAAGCCGCTCGATACTGAATCTCTTGCACAACTTGCAAAGGCGACCAACGCTTTTGTGACCGTTGAGGACCATCAAGTTGCCGGCGGGCTTGGCGGCGCCGTCGCGGAATGGGCGGCGAAGACACATCCGCTTCCCATCGAGTTTATCGGGCTCCAAGACATGTTCGCCGAGACCGGAAAGCCGGAAGAACTGGTGGAAAAGTATGGTATGGGAGCGAATAGCATTACGGAAGCGGTGAAGCGGGTAATCGGGAGAAAATAGCGCGGGTACCGCCGCGTCGACCGATCTTCATGGCAACAGCGCGACTCTGTAGGTCCTGAGAATGTCGGTCAGCAAGCCGCGCTCTGGCAAGTAGCGGGACAGGATCAGAAATCGGGCTGTATCGGAAAGGAAAAAGGCAATGGCAAGGGGAATCTCAAAGGGGCGATGCCGATCGTGTGGCGGCGAGTACAGCAAGTCTGGAATGACCAGGCACCTCCAAACGTGCCAGGCGCCAAAGGCGACCGCAACCGGCACTGTCGTTAGGAAAATCCGCCCGATACGATTGCTTCACCTGGTCGTCAGTGGTCGCTATGCCCCCATGTATTGGATGCACCTCGAGGCGCCGGCAAGCGCAACGCTCGCCGACCTGGACGACTTCCTGCGTGGCGCCTGGCTCGAGTGCTGCGGTCACCTTAGCGCTTTCACCATCGGTGGCATCTCCTACGCATCGTCTGTCGACACGGATTGGGGGATGGATGACCGCGGCATGGACGTGAAACTGGGTCGAGTGATTGCCGCCGGCGATGAGTTCCGCCACGAATATGACTTCGGCAGTACCACGTGCCTGACGCTGAAGGCGGTGAGCGAGCACGAGGGACCCGTTCGTGGCAAGGGCATTGAAATATTGGCACAAAATGAGCCTCCTCCCAAACCGTGTGATGAGTGCGGCCAGGAAGCCACGCAGGTTTGCAGCGAATGCTCCTATAGCGGTGGGGGCTGGCTCTGCGACCAGTGCAGCCACACGCACGAATGCGGCGAGGAGATGCTTTTGCCGGTCGTCAATTCACCACGTGTCGGGGTGTGTGGCTATACCGGGTGAGTCTGGTCGAGGCGCTCGCGTGAGACGACCGGCTAGCGTCTGCCGAGGGCCGGCCACGCCGACGTACCGGTAGCTTTGTCGGGATGAGCGGATCCAGCCGCCACACCGGCAACGTGTCTCGGGACCGCGATGCGGATGAAATCGAACGTCCTATACGCTTACGCGAGGGAGTGCGGGTTCCCCGCGTGCCCCACCGCAGGATACCCTCGCTAAGCGACATTGGTCGGCGCCGCCAGGACGTACATTTCAACGTAGGCCGTGCGCTTGGTCACCTCGATACGAGCACAGCCGTCGATGCTTCCACGGGAGACGGCTTTGCCCCTGGCGGAATCGGCGGGTGATCTCGAAACTCAACTGCAAGCACTGACCAATGTAGCCGACGTGTACCTGGCGACCGGCGAGCTGGAGGCAAGCCTGGGGTATCGCCGGCGCCAACGCGCGCTGGCGGAAAAGATAGCGGATCCCGAGGCGATGGCGCTGGCGGAGTGTCTCATCGGCTGTACCCTTACGATGCTGGGCGACTGGCTCGAGGCTCGAAACCACCTGGAGATGGCGCGTTCCGCCGGGGCGTCCCGAGATTCGGCACAGACTCTTAGCTTTCTCGGGGGACTGGATATCCAGGAAGGTGACTGGGAAACGGGCACGTCTCTCCTCGAAGAGGCCAGCCGCACCGCGGAACAGACCGGCGACATCCAGGTGCTCCGGCTGGTTCAGCTGCAGCTGTCGGAACGAGACCTCCTGCAAGAACGGCTCGGGGCGGTGCTGGCGCGCCTCGAACCAATGCTCGCCGATGGAGGCGCGGATCCCACATCGTTCGCTCTCCTCCCGAACATCGCCGTGGCGCATCTGGAAATGGGGGATGCAGAACGGGCCGAGGACATCGCGCGGCAGGCCGTGGAACAAGGCGGTTTTTACCGATTGACCTTGGTGGACGCGCTTCGCGCGCTGGGTCTGGTGCTGGTGCAGCAAGGGAGATGGAACGAGGCAGAGACAACTTTTTCGGACGGTCTCTCTCTCGCCCGCGACGTGCACTACCCCTTGGGCGAGGCGCGCATGCTCTTGGGGCGTGCTCGTCTACATGCCAGCCGGGGTGAGCCGGAACGAGCGGAGGCGCGTTTGCGGGAAGCCGCGGCGATCTTCCACCTCCTGGGCGCGAGGCCCCACATCGACGCGATCGAGCGCGAGCAGCGACCTTGACGGTGCGGACTCGGGACCTGGGCGTCGGTGAGGGTTGAGAAAAGGATTGGCTCGTGAGCGTCATCCCAGGGACCGTAACTCAAGCCGGCGCTCCGGACGGACGGGAAGCTCTCCCCTTTCTCACTCTTCGCCAGCAGCTCACTCTCAACGTCTTTTGGTTTGCGCTTATCTTTCAGTCCGGAGCATTCCTCAGTCTTGTCATTCCCGCGCAGGTGCTCATGATCATCACACCGGGCTTGTCGGGCACCGCACAGCAGGCGGTTTTCGTCAGCCGCATCTCGGCCTTCGGCTCGTTGCTCGCCCTTCCGGTCCTACCGCTGGTGGGCGCGCTCTCCGACCGAACCAGGGGGCGATTTGGCAGGCGTCACCCTTACATAGTCGCCGGCATCCTTCTCATGCTGGTGGGCATGGCCATCTTGGTCACCACTCGACAGCCCGGACTCTTCCTTCTCGGTTTCACTCTGGTGCAGATAGGAGGCAACGGGGCCACTGCCGCGTATCAAGGTCTGCTGCCGGATCGCGTACCGGAAAAGCAGCGCGAATCGGCCTCGGGTTTCCTGGGCCTGATGACCATCCTTGGCACCCTTGGCAGCCTGGCTCTAGCGGGAATCCTGTTCAGCGGGGCCAACGGCAGCTCACATGCCGGCATCGCCGCCGCGGCTGACATTTTTTATGGACTGATCGGCTGCGCCTCATGCTTGTCGCTTTCCCCTCACCCCCGACCCCAGGGGTCGGGGGTGGGGTCGGGGGTGAGGGGACCCCAGTGTCTCTTGCATCTTCTTCGCCATCCGGGCTGCCGCCGTCCCTAATAGCTCGCCCGTCTTTGTCCCGATACTGGCCGTGCGACTACCGGGGACGGCGACGGCGACAATGGAAAAAACGCCATCCCCATTGATGAGGAAATATACAAAATGCCGTCACCCCTGTCACCCTGTCACCAATTGGCCTCTAGGTGCCAAAAACGGGTGACAGCTGGTGACGGCAAGGTTACAGGGGATGATAGTAATGTGACAAGGCAACGTGACGCCATGATTCACGCAATTCAAAGCACCGTGTACACCCGGGAGGTCGGAGGGTCAGTTGGCGAGTCAGGACGAGAAGGCAACGGTCCCATCGATCCGACTGAAGCGCGCCTATGAATCCCCAGAGTCGGCCGACGGCGTGCGGGTCCTGGTCGATCGACTGTGGGCGCGCGGAGTCTCCAAGGAAAATGCCGCCCTCGACGCCTGGATGAAGGAGCTGGGTCCCAGCGATGAGCTCCGAACCTGGTTCGGGCACCGGCCGAAGCGCTGGGATGCATTCGTGGACAAGTACCGCCGTGAGCTATCCACGCCGCTGCGTCAGCTGCTATTGGCCGAGCTTCAAGGGATCGCCGGAGGGAGAACTCTCACGCTCGTGTATGGCGCGCGTGATACGAAACAGAATGAGGCGGTGGTTTTGCGCCACTATCTCCTCCACGATTCGCCGCGCACAGACGCCACGTGGGATGGCCCCGACCAAACTTCTGGTTACGGTGGCGGTCGTGGCAGCGGCTCACCATGATGCCGTCGTTCCGGCCGCAGGGGTGAAGCTGTTAGCATCTCCAATCCTGGCGGTCCGAGAGCTCGACGACGCTCTCAAGGACCTGCTGGCACATGGCCGGCTACGCGGGTCTTCAAACGGATGGAAGGTGACGGCACGCGGCCAGCAGGGTATGCGGGAACTGTTAGGATTCTCAGAAGATTAGAGAGGTGTCTCCATGCCAGAGGACAACGAATATCCAGGCCGCGGCTCATCTCCCCAAGTGTCTTACAGCCCGAAGCACGGTGGCCGAGCGATCGAGGCGCCGGTCCTGAGCTTCGATCTCCCCACGGAGCTGGAGCCGCTGCGGCAGGAGCCGAGCTATCAGAATGGCGACCCGGGCGGCAGGACCCTGGTCAAGCAGCCGGGCCTGCGGATCGTGCTCATGGCGCTCAAGGCTACGGGCCGATTGCGGGAACATCTCGCGTCCGGACCCATTTCCATCCAGGCGATCGAGGGGCACCTGCGCGTGCGCTTGCCCGATGAAAGCATTGACCTGACACCCGGGCAGCTGCTGGCGCTGGAGTCCGGCATACGCCATGAGGTCGAAGCGCTCGAGGACAGCGTCTTCCTCCTGACGATGGGACGGACCACGTACCAGCGCGTGTCGGACCTTCATGAGCCGGGAGGCTGACTGGGCAGGCCGATGGCGTTCAACGAACCTCGCACGTCATTTGACCGCCAAAGGCAGGTAGTATCCGAACTTCATCTCGCCCGAAACGACCTGGAAGACGACGAGCAGTGCACCTCGCATCTGCCGCGAGTGGAACGTCACGGTGACAGAGAATCGTGTCCAGCCGTTCGGCAGTACTGCTCGAACCATGCCGACGCGGTAGATGTGGTGGACACTTGGGTAGCGGGTGTGGTTTGGTCCCTCGATCCACCTGAGGATGCGCAAATGAACGCTCCGGGGTGTCGAAGACTTGATTCGTAGGACGAAGCGCGCCGGCTGGTTCAGGTGGACGACGGCAGATCGTACCCACCGGCCGCTGGCGAGCACATACAGGGCTGGGATCGCCTCGGGCGGGGGTTTCGGCATGCATCCGTGGCAAACCAAGGGTGGTAGTGGAACCGTTGGTGTTGGCGACGCCTGCGGGATAACGCCGGCAGCGCGCCCACCGGCGGATTGCAAGGTGCACGGCACGGCCAGCACGACAATTGCGGTAACCGCCAGGAGCGCGCGACGGCCAGGGATCATCCGGATCTGCTCATCGCGTCCGACGCGACAACCATCGCCCTAATGAACCTCTCCCCCAGACAGTCCGAGAACGTACTCTCCGGAGTGGGCGTCAATGATAACGGGGTGATACGTTCCTCGTATACGTGACCAAAGGACCAGATGCCTCCCGGTTCAACTATAGATGGCCGACAGCCGGCCTGAGCACCGTTTCGGGACCGTCATCATGGAATTGCCGCTAGATTACATAGGGATCTCCATGGCGGACCAAGCACGAGTGCGCGTCCGACCTCCATGATCCGTCAGGTGATCGACGATAGCATTCAGGCAGCGCCGTGGCGCTCCGGGAGCCGGAGGCGATGACAATTCACAAACAATCGGAGAGACGTATGGATACGGTGACAGAAGTCAACTCTGACCAGGACGTCGACACCATGGCGCTGGCGGACGAGCTGCGCAGCACGATCCACGGCGAGGTGCGCTTCGATGACGGCAGCCGCGCGCTCTACGCCACCGACTCCTCCAACTACCGGCAGGTGCCGCTGGGCGTCGTCCTTCCGCGAGACAAGGAGGACGTCATCGCAACCGTCACCGCCTGCCGCCGCCATGGAGCCGCCATCCTGTCGAGAGGCGGCGGAACCAGCCTGGCGGGCCAGACGTGCAACGTCGCCGTGGTTCTGGATTTCTCCAAGTACATGAACCGGATCCTCGAGATCGATCCGGTGCGGAGGATCGCTCGCGTCGAGCCGGGGGTGGTGCTTGACGATCTGCGCAACGCGGCCGAGGAGCACCACCTGACCTACGGCCCCGACCCAGCCACCCATGACCGTTGCACGTTGGGCGGCATGATCGGCAACAACTCCTGCGGCGTGCACTCGGTGATGGCCGGCATGACCGACGAGAACGTCGAGGAGCTGGAGATCCTGACGTACGACGGACAACGCATCCACACGGGAGCCACCTCCGAGGACGAGCTCGAGACAATCATTGCGGCCGGCGGCCGGCAGGGGGAGGTGTACGCGGGCCTGCGAGACCTGCGCGACCGCTACTCACCCCTTATCCGGGAGCGCTATCCCGATATTCCACGACGCGTCTCCGGCTACAACCTCACACAGCTGCTCCCTGAGAATGGGTTCCACATCGCGCGGGCGCTGGTTGGCTCCGAAGGTACGTGTATCACTGTCCTCGAGGCGACCGTCCGGCTGGTGCAGAGTCCTCCCTCCCGCGTGCTCGTCGTGCTGGGCTATCCCGACATCTATGCCGGCTGCGACCACGTGCCCGAGATCATGGAGTACAAGCCGATAGGCCTCGAGGGGTTCGACGACCGTCTGGTCGACGACATGCGCAAGAAGGACTTGAAGCTGGAAGATGTCGCGCTGCTGCCACAGGGGCGAGGCTGGCTGCTGGTCGAGTTCGGAGCCGATGAGATCGGCGGGGCCAAAGACCGCGCGCACGAGTTCATGAAGGGTCTCGAGAATCACGACAATCCGCCGCACATGAAGCTCTTCGAGGATCTCAAGGAGCAGCTGAGGATCTGGGCAGTGCGAGAGTCGGGCCTGGGCGCGACGGCGGTCGTCCCGGGCGAACCGCAGACCTGGCCGGGCTGGGAGGACGCCGCCGTGCCTCCGGACAGGCTGGGCGACTATCTCCGCGACTTCCGCACGCTGGTGACCCGATACGGCTACAACTCCTCTCTATATGGCCATTTCGGTCAGGGATGCACGCACACTCGCATCGACTTCGACTTCGTGACGGCCGAGGGTATCCGACGATTTCGATCCTTTATGGAGGAAGCCGCGGACCTCGTCGTCTCCTACGGAGGCTCCTTATCCGGAGAACACGGCGACGGTCAGGCGCGGGCCGAGCTCCTGCCCAAGATGTTCGGGCCGGAGCTGGTACGGGCCTTCGGCGAGTTCAAATCCATCTGGGATCCCGATGGGAAGATGAACCCGGGAAAGGTCGTGAACCCGTATCGCATCGACCAGAACCTGCGTCTCGGCACCGATTACCGTCCGCCGCGGCTCAAGACGCATTTCTCTTTCGTCGAGGATCGTGGCAACTTTGCCCAGGCGAGCTTGCGCTGTGTCGGTGTGGGAAAGTGCCGCAAGCACGAAGAAGGAACCATGTGCCCGAGCTACATGGTGACGCGGGAGGAGATGCACTCGACGCGCGGCCGCGCCCGGCTGCTCTTTGAGATGCTTCAAGGCAATCCGCTCCGGAGCGGCTGGCGCGACGAGCATGTCAAAGAAGCCCTCGAACTCTGTCTGGCCTGCAAGGGCTGCAAGAGCGAGTGCCCGGTCAATGTCGACATGGCCACCTACAAGGC
>QHBP01000314.1 GCA_003244175.1 Chloroflexota bacterium
GAGTTCATCGACTTCGCCCGGCAGGTCGGGTCCGTGGTCGATGGCGGTGCGGAAACCCTCTTTCTACAGGATCGCTTCGACGCGGTGCTTCTAGCCCGGAATCACCCGCCGGCACGGCTGCGAGCGGTCTCCCTGCCTGCGCCCTGGCATTTGGCGCCGGCACTGCTGCGTTATCGCTATCTCAATCTCATCACGCGCCTCCGTTTGGCTCTGGCTCTCCTTGACGCCCGAAAACCTGCTCGGCACGATGAGACTTTTGCTGGCTGGCTCGAGCGACATCACCAATCGGACACAGCCAGAGCGGCGTTCTGGAATCCCTTTCTGGTCCCGGCCCTCAATGCTCCACTGGAAGAGGTATCGGCTGAAGCGGCGCTATTTGTAATCTCCACGGCTTTCCTGAAGAATGCGGGCGCCGGACGTTTTGGTTACGCCCGGATACCCCTCGGACGTTTGGCCGCCGCCGCGGCCGTGCGGCTCGATCGTGTGCATTTGCGCACGCCGGTGGCACGCCTGGAATTTACCCGCCCAGGCGCGAGCGAACCAGACCGGCCGGAGGTCATCCTAGAGGATGGAACTCGCCTCAGCTTCGACGCCGTGGTCCTTGCCGTTCCACCGGACAAGCTCAAATCGCTATTGGTCCATCCGGAGTCCTTCGGCGTTGTCGGTCTCGACGGCTTTCGAACGGCTGCCATCGTGGATATCCATCTGTGGTACGATCTCCCGGACTTTGGGTTCGGGTTCGCGGCGCTGCTCGATTCACCTGTTCAGTGGGTCTTCGAGAAGGGTTCGGGTTACTTGTGCTGTAGTATGAGCGCGGCCGACGAGTACATCAGCCGTCCCAGCTCCGAGCTTATCGATCTCTGCCACGATGAACTGTCGCTCGTCCTCCCTGTTATTCGCAGCAACCAGCCGCTGCGCGGTGCCGTGACTCGAGATCGAGAAGCAACCTTCATCCCGACACCCGGCCTCCGACGCCCGGGCTCTGCGACCTCCCAACCTCGGGTGACCATCGCGGGCGCCTGGACGGACACCGGATGGCCTGCCACGATGGAATCCGCGGTTCGCAGTGGGCGTTCGGCGGCACGCGCGACCGCGGCTGAGCTAATGGGGGAAAGGCGGCCTGCAGATGAATGAGGCCCTGGACCGCGCTGTCGAATGGCTCCTGAATCATCAAGACGTTGCCGGCTGGTGGTCTGGAGAGTTGGAGACAAACGTCACCATGACCGCCGAGCATGTACTACTGATGCGCTTCCTAGGTATCGATCTCTCACCCATCCGAGAAGGAGCCATCCGACATATTCTGGGCGAGCAACGTGATGACGGCTCCTGGGGCCTCTACTATTTGGGACCGGCGGACCTCAGCACGACGATCGAGGCATACGTCGCCCTGAAGGTATTGGGCGTGGATCCGACCAATCAGCCCATGCAACGCGCCCTTCGCCTTATGCATGAGCACGGGGGCGTGGCGGCGGCACGGGTATTCACCAAGATCTGGCTGGCGCTCTTTGGTCACTATCCGTGGTCGGGGATACCCAGCATGCCACCGGAGCTTGTGTATCTGCCGGCATGGGTGCCGTTCAATCTTTACGACTTCGCGTGCTGGGCTCGGGGAACCGTTGCTCCTCTCTTGATTGTCATCTCGCGTCGTCCCACCCGTTCGCTGGAGTGCGACCTTTCCGAGTTGGTAACGCCGGGCACCGAGCGGCTACTGAGCAGGATACCGGGCTCCGGACCATTCTGGTGGATGGACAAGCTGCTGAAGAGGTATGACAACCTCCCATGGCAGCCCGGCCGGTCCCATGCTCGTCGCCGATTGGTCGAGTGGATCGTGACGCGTCAGGAGGCAGACGGGAGCTGGGGTGGAATACAGCCACCCTGGGTGTACTCATTGATTGCCCTCAATCTCGAAGGCATGAGTCTCGACCACCCCATTATGCGACGCGGAATCGAGGGACAGGCGGGTTTCACGCTATCGGATCAGCGTAGTTGGCGGTTTCAAGCATGCATGTCACCGGTCTGGGACACGGCCTGGGCTGTGCGGACATTGCGTCTCGCCGGCATGGATGAAAGTCACCGCGCCCTGTCTCGAGCTGTCGATTGGCTGTTGAGGGAGCAGATTAGCGGTGGGGGCGATTGGCAGGTACGCTGTTCTGACACCCCTTGCGGGGGCTGGGCCTTCGAGTTCGAAAACGACACCTATCCCGATATTGACGACACGGCGGTCGTAGTCCTTTCCCTAGTGGAAACTGCATCGGGAACCGAAGTGGGCGCGGCGGTTGAGCGTGCGGTGGGATGGATTCTGGCCATGCGCTCCCGGGGCGGAGCTTGGGCTTCCTTCGATAAAGACAATACGCGCGAGCTTGTATACCGGTTGCCGTTCGCGGACTTCGGGGCGCTGCTGGATCCGCCATCAGAGGATGTGACGGCTCACGTGCTGGAAATGCTGGCCCATGTGAACTGTCCGGAAAAAGACCGGGCTATTGTCGACGGCCTGGCGTACCTGCGCAGCACACAGCGGTCTGATGGATCGTGGTATGGACGGTGGGGCGTCAATTACATTTACGGTACCTGGTGTGTGATCTCCGCGCTGGTTGCTCTCAAGTCCAGGTATCCGGTGCAAGACATGATCGACCGCGCCACCGGTTGGCTCCTCGCGCATCAGAATGCCGACGCCGGTTGGGGCGAGTCGTGTCACTCCTACGAGGACAGTTCGTTCGCGGGGATCGGTCGAAGTACACCATCACAGACCGCTTGGGCAGTTATATCCTTGCAAGTCGCGGGGATGGGGCAGCATCCAGCATGTCAGAGCGGTCTCTCCTATTTGCGGGAGAGCCAGCAGGATGGCACGTGGAAGGAACGCGAATACACCGCCACGGGCTTTCCGCGAGACTTTTACATCAATTATCACCTGTACCGACACCTGTTTCCGACGATGGCCCTCGCCGGCGCGCGGAGTGACTGACCCGCCTCTCCCATCGGCGACCTCCGACAACCCGGCTTTCTTATCACCCTTTGCATTACCCTGGACCGGCAGGCGCGTCACTGGTCGAGGTGCCCGCGGCCGCTTGCACACGCGCTAACTCATGCCGCACGAGCACAAGAACCACGACCGCCACCAGAATTGTCGCGCCGGTAGCTAAGAGGCGCAAACTGAGCATGATGATCGCAGCGGTCGAGCGGGGCACACCGTAGGCCAGGAGACCGCCAAGGCCGGCGAATTCCGTGATGCCCAGCTCTGTGGGAATGGGAACAAGAATCACGCTCAGTACCACCAGCGCATAGATTCCCATGGTTTGCAGAAAACTCACGTTATGCACGCCGACCGCGCGAAGGATGATGTAGAGATCAAAAGCATAGATCAGCATATAGACAGCTGTGGGTGGCAGATTCTTGGCGGTCTTTATGCTTAGCAGTTCTCCGCCGGCTTGCAGGAACTCCTCTGTAGCGTGCACGATACGTTGACGCCACGCCGCGACGTTGGGTCCCATATGGAGTGACCGGTAATGCACCAGCAGCCAGGCCAAGATAAGGACGACCACCCATCCGGCGACGACCCCAAGGAGAGTCCAGGTCAGCCAACTCGCACCCGGGATGCCAATAATAAGGGCGACCGGCAAGGCGAGAAGGCTTTCGAGACCGAGAGTCGCCGTGGTGGCCATCGTGGAGCGGATGGTTGAGTGTGTACTGAGATGTGTCAATCGGCCGAGAAGAAAGTTCTGAACGTAGACCCCTGCCGGGAGACTTTTCGTCATCTCACCTCCCGCGAAAGCCGCCGCCATCTGGCGAAATGGAACCCTGATCTTTAGTTCCCGCAGGAGTTCGTACCATACAAGCGCTCTTGCCACCAGGTATGGAACTGTAAGGACCAGCACCCACAGCCACGTGCGTTGGACAATCGTCCAGACTTGGCCGGCACTCGCTCGCGCGGTGCCGACGTACGCGACATAGGCCAGAAGACCAAGGGCAACAACCAGCGAGAAGACAACACTGACATTGGCGTGGCGTCGAATCCATGTCATGCTGCTTACCCTTATTCCGGATTTCCGGAGGCCAATTGGCACACGTGCCTCAGGACATCAGCTGCCGCTGCACCGCGACGGTAAACCAGTCGATGCGGAACTTTCATGTGCGCCGGCCAGTCGACCGAGCGAGGCAACCACCACGGCACGATCACAAAAGGAGTGCAGCGAGCGGCGGCGATGAACCAGAGGCCGCTTTCCACTGTGATTAGGGCAGCTGCTCGGTCGATCAATCCGGCTACCTGGCGCATCGGCAATCCAATCAACGGCATGGTGTCTGGGATGGCCTGCTGTCCAGGCCCTGCCAATGTCAGGGGCTGGTAGCCCCGCTTCCGGAGAAGGCCGGCCAGCTCAACCCAGCGTTGCTTCTCCCATCCCTTGACCCGATGCCAGAAGACGCTGGCGAGCGGAAGGGTGTAGTGACCCACATGGGGCGCTAGGACCACGTACGGAGAAGTCAAAGTGCCTGCGAACTCGCGATCCTCCTCCCGGAGTTCCAGGATTGGCCGGAAGTCCGTCAGTGGCCCGAGGCGCAGAAAGGTAGCAAGCCACTGCCCGCGACCTTCTAGCCAGAGATCGCGATAGTATAACCAGGGAAGTCGGTAGCGCCACTCACGCACCATAGCAACGCCCAACGGCAGAATCCGGAGGTCGTGAAGAACTATCTCGGGACCGAACCCTTTCCGCGCGGCGGCCAGAATGGACGAGGCTTCCCCGCGGAGCAATCCATCGATCCATGGATTGTGTTCCAGGATCCGCGCGATCGGTCGGTTCGGGCACGCAACCACGATTCGCGCCGGCTGGATCTGCCGGCGGTACTCCGCCAGGACGGCCGTCAGCCAGAGCAGATCACCTAGATGGTAGTCGCGACCAACCAGGAAGAGATGCGTCGAATTCCGGTACTCCACCCTTGCTCCACTCCACCCGAGATGGTGCTGCCACACTGTACGCTACACTGAAAACGCAGACCCAGGCACGATCCCGTTGATGCTGTGCTCCCACAGCTGTGGCTCGTAGATTCGGAGCGAGAGCATTATGGTCAAGACCCTCTTTCTCAACCCACCGTCCTTTGATGGTTTCGACGGCGGTGCGGGCTCGCGCTACCAGGCTCGCCGCGAGATTAAGTCATTCTGGTATCCGACCTGGCTGGCTCAGCCCGCCGCGCTCATCCCCGACAGCACGTTGATCGATGCGCCGCCGGACGGGATTGGCATCACCGAAGCACTGGACCGAGCGGCGGAGCATGACCTCACCGTTGTCCACACCAGCACCCCCTCATTGCGCAACGATATTCGCTTCGTCGAGACGCTCAAGGCACGTAAACCGGAGGCTATGGTCGGCTTTGTCGGTGCTCACGCCGCGGTCCTGCCGGAGGAGACTCTGCGGGCTTGTCCCTCTCTCGATTTCGTGGCACGGAAGGAGTTTGATTTCACGATCAAGGAGATCGCGGACGGCTCTCGTCTATCGGAAACCGCCGGCATCAGTTACTGGGACCGGGACAAGAACACTGTCGTCCACGGTCCCGAACGTGCCTTGCTCATGGACATGGATCAACTCCCGTTCGTCGTCAACGCCTACAAGCGGAATCTGACCATCGAGAACTACTACATCGGGTATCTTAAGCACCCGTATATCTCCCTTTATACGGGTCGCGGCTGTTTTTCCCGGTGTACCTTTTGCCTGTGGCCGCAAACCATCGGCGGGCACAAGTATCGTGTGCGGAGTCCCGAGCACGTCTTCGAAGAGCTAAAGCTCGCGAAGGCACTATTCCCGAGCGTCAAAGAGTTCTTCTTCGACGACGATACGTTCACGGACAATCGGCCACGTGCCGAGGAGATCGCACACAAACTTCGGACGCTCGGCGTTGCGTGGTCCTGCAACGCCAAAGCCAACGTGCCATACGAGACACTGAAAGTGATGCGCGAATGCGGTCTTCGATTGCTACTGGTTGGGTTCGAGTCGGGCGATCAACAGATTCTCAACAACATTCGGAAGGGCATCCGCGTTGATCGAGCACGTGAATTCGTCAAGAACTGCAAGCGGCTGGGCATCAAGATTCACGGCACCTTCATCCTCGGCCTACCCGGCGAGACGCGCGCGACGATGAGACAGACCATGGAATACGCACGCGAGCTTGACGTGGACACCATTCAGGTATCGCTGGCGGCTCCGTATCCAGGTACGGAGCTGTACGCTCAAGCTGTGGCCAACGGCTGGCTGAAGAAGAGCGACTTGATTGATGTGCACGGCATTCAGGAGGCGATGCTGGACTATCCGGATCTCGGCCGAGACGAGATCTTCAGGGCAGTCGAAGACTTCTACCGTTCCTTCTACATGCGCCCCCAGCCCATTCTCCGAATCGTGAAGGAGATGGCTCAGGACCGCCAGGAGTGCGGGCGCCGGCTCCGCGAGGGCTATGAGTTCTTCCGATTCTTTGCGGATCGTCGACAGGCCAGCTAGCGACCCGAACTATATCCGTATAGGCGTACGAGCTCCGCGCGCGAGATCCATGCTTCCCGCGGAAATGTACCGTAGGTGCTTCCACGCGAAAGGCGGTCGAACCCCGCCTCCGAGTAGAGTGCCAGGAGTCCGGCTTGGAAGAAACGATCGAGTCGAGCGAGCAGGTTCACTGGACGTTCGCGGAGCGTAAACCCTAGCCGTTTGGTGGCGGATGCCAATAGCGTAATGGCGTAAAAGGCCTTCACATCGGCTGCGTTCGGGGTGCGAGTGGTCCAGGCAGAAATGGCGCGGAGATCCGCCGTCGCTGCCGTCATCAGTGTCCACTTGCCGCCGCTCCCTAGCCGCACAATGACATCGCCGTTGACGTGCAGCTCGGCCACCCGATCACCGGCACGGATACAGGTGCCGTCGGGCAGCAGGAACGGAGTGCCGTGGTATCGGGTCAGGTGCATTGCGAAGATACCGTAAGTCGCACCATCGACCGGAATCGTGAGCCAGATGCGGCGGGCCAGACGCTCCCATATGGGCCATACGCGCAAGAGGCCCCGAGCGTGGCCGGCTCGGCTTCCCGAACATAGGCTCCAAAAGAGCCACGCCGCGGCTCCCGTTTCTCGCCTCTTAATCTCGCATGTTACCGAGGGCAAGGCCACTCACGGTGTATGTCATGCCGAACGCTAATCAGACGGCCGGGGAGTGCACGCCCACCATGCCGGTGAAGGCGATGATCATGACGATGAGTCCCATCCATGTCACGCCAAGCAGAGATCCCATCCTTCCCGAATAGGCGTACGCGCGGATCCTGCGCACGTCGAGGGACGCGAGCCAGAGAAGACCGAGGGCAAGGACGCTCAGCACGCTAGTCCACACCGCGAGCGTCGACAAAGGAGGGATGACGAACTGCGCGTACCCCACTCCGTTGCCCAGCAGCGCTAACGTCATGCGGGCGCACACGCCGAACACAACAACCAGGGCCAGGATGACCCGGATCCGACATAGGCCGTCAGTGGAAGAACTGTTCCGACGCACCCACCACGCCGAGCCGGCCAGCACGGCGGCCAAAACGGAGACGAGAACCAGTACATGCATCATCAGACCGTATTGGCTCTCCAACCCATGAATTCGACTTCGCAGGACATAGCCGAGCGTGAGCGGGGTGGCGGCCCATACGTACGCCGCTGGAATCGCGCCCCCGAAGAAATGACGTAAGCGAATGCGAATCAGGCCGGTCGTGATTGAGGCATAGAGACGGAACATTGGAATAAGCCTGGTAACAAAGACCACCATTGCATCGCGACCGCCGAGCCGGCTACGCCATCTCTCCACGACCGCTTCGCGATTGCTTCGGTGGAGCCGGCGCAGCAGTCGTAGGAGGACTCGATTTCCGCCCGTGCGAAAGACCACGTGAATGGTGGTGGTAGCCAGGATGTCCACGGTGCCGAAGGCCGCAACGGCCGCAACCAAAGCTGGAGCCGAATGCACAGCCTGACTGCCGGCGATCAGTAGAGCAATCTCGCCGGGAATGAGCGTTGGAAGACCGATCTCACCACAAAAGATGATGAGGCCAACGACGATCAGGCCGTATTGAGCGATCAATGCGGGCATGTTATCTTAAGCGTACCCCACTGGAAAATTCTCTGTCTCTATCAATCGAGCCATCAGATCGATGTCGGTGCCTCCGCGACGTTCCCTAGCGTTAGCGCTGAGTATGCCGTAAGCTGATGTCACCACACAAGGGTTGGAGACGGCACAGATCGTGCCACGCAAGCAGAGGGTCCGGAACGTCGGAGCTGGAAAAGGCGTGAAAGAACTTCTGGACGCGGTGACTCTTCGTCGGCTGTACGTCGATGAACGTCGAACGCAGGCCGTCATCGCGCGCCAATTTGACTGCACGCCCCAATTCGTTTCGCTCCTGGTCCAGGAGTATGGGATTCGGCGACCCCCCTCTTCACCTACCACGTAATCGCGCCGGCATTCGACTGTTATGACAAGAGAAAACGAGACTCATGGGCTCGCAACGGTCTCCGTAGCCCGCGATCTCGCACAAATCGCACCGCCTATAATTCCTGCATGACTGCCGTTTACCTCTTGCGCCACCCCGAAACTACGTGGAACGCAACTGGTCGATACCAGGGCCGTCTGGAGGCTCCCCTCAGTGCGCAGGGCAGGCGACAGGCGCGACTCCTGGCCGCATCGTTTGAGGGGCAGAGGTTCGACGCCATCGTAAGCAGTCCGCTCATCCGTGCGTGGGCGTTGGCCGTCGAGGTAGCGGAGACGTCTCGATCCTCTCTTCGCGTCGACACACGTCTGACTGAAATAGGAATGGGTTTATGGGAGGGCTTGTTCCACGAGGAGATCGAAGGCCGCCACTCGGATCTCTACCGGCAGTGGCACTCTTCGCCCGGGACTGTCATTTTCCCCGGAGGGGAGGGGCTGCGCGACGTTTCCGCACGTGCCTGCTCCGCTCTTGCGGACGTGTTCGACGCCTACCGGAACGGCCACGTTGCCATCGTCACCCACTCCGCTGTCATCCAGGTGCTTGTCGCGCTGGCGCTCGGCTTGGACTTCAATGACGTGCACCTGGTGCGCGTGTCCAATGCGAGTGTCACGACCTTATGTGGAGAGGGTCCTCCCGGGTCTCTTCTGACACTCAACGCGATGGACGCAGTGTACGGATCGCCGGTTCAGGGTGCCATCGCTCAGGATTGCGTAAGCTGGAAGCGACGGAGGATCACAGCGTGAACCGGCTCATCTACCATAGGCAAGCCAGAACCACCCACTCCGAGCAGTACGAAGTGATGGACGGCGCTCAGCGCCTAGGCCATCTCGACGTTCACTTCGGCACTCGCGAGGTTTACGCCACCTTGGTCCTCGACGATGAGCCCACCGACCAAACCGTGAACGACATTATTGAGGACATCGACGAGAATGTCGTTCTATCATCGGACGTGGCTCGGGACGACTTCGTGATCCGCGTATACGTCGGACGCGAGGTGGGGTTATACAGCGATGAGCTGCTCCGCGACGAATTCGTAGCCGACGGGAGCGCCGATTTGGACGATGCATGAGTGCCTGGAGAGGATGAGACCATGAATATCTACGAACAGCTCATGGGCGTCAAGAGCGATCTTCAGGCGAGAAACGCGCAACCAAAAACGATTGGCGTTATCGACAAGATGATCGGGCTGGCGGAGAGCCAGCGAGACAGCGCGTTGAGTATGTCGCGACTCCAGGTCCTACGGCGAGCCATGCAGACGCGCGACGTTCTCAACGACGAGGACATTCGCCTGGACTTCATAGCGTTAGAAGGTGACCTGGAAGAGGAGGCCGCCGCCCGGTCTAATTCCACGGCTCAACTCGCGTACGAGGAAACCGACCATCGGCCCAAGCTGAAGAAGTTCTACAAGAAAAAGTAGTTAGTCAGACGATTTCGCGCCAGCCTTCTCGCCGCTGCCGCTCTTGTCCCCGCCGGTAGACGCACTTCCGCTATCGCCCTTGTCGGCACTCGCTCCCTTGTCTGCGCTCCCGACCTTGTCGCCGCCGCCCTCGCGCTTGTCGCCGCCCGCTGTTCCGCCGTCCGCTTTTGCCTTTTCGTCCGCAGTGCCGGCGGAACTGCTACTCTTGCGCGAGTCCGTAGCGTAAAAGCCACTGCCTTTGAAGACGATTCCCACGGCATTTATGATCCGGCGTACATCGCCACCGCACTCTGGACAAACGTGAACCGGATCCTCGTTCATTCCATGCCGAACCTCGAAACGATGCTTGTTCGGCTTACATTCGTATTCGTAAAGAGGCACGTATTCCTCGGCGTCGTAGAGAATCTCTGGGGATCGCGCAGAATTGTAGTCCAGGTCCCGGAAAACGGACAATTGGAGCTAGGAGGAGTCTATAATGCAGCGCATCGCTGCGAGTGCCATCCAATCTTTATGGTGATTTACACGTCATGACCCAATTCGACCTGAGTCGGGCACTCACGTTCATTGTCATCCTGCTGGTCTCTATCGATGTACACGAGCTTGCTCATGCCGTGGCTGCCGACCGACTGGGCGATCCCACTCCGCGATCCAGAGGGCAGCTGTCTCTCAACCCATTCGTTCACATGGACCAGTTTGGCCTGGTGCTGCTGGTCATTATGTCGATCTCTGGATACGGGTTTACATACGGCCGCACCCATGTCACTCCGACCCGTCTGCGGTTCGGACCACAACGAGGAAACGCGTTGGTGGCTATCGTCGGCCCCATCTCCAATTTGGTGCTCGCCGGTCTTGTCAGCCTTCCCCTCGTGGCCCTGCTGACCCGGACCTTCACGCAACTGTCCTCTTCCGAGCTCACTTTCCTAGTGAACTTCCTGTTCGATGCCATGAAGATAAACGTATTGCTGTTCATCTTCAACCTCATCCCGATTCCGCCGCTCGACGGTTTTACGATCCTGGGAGGATTCCTATCGGCACGTCAGATGTACGCGCTCGCCCCTTTACAACAGTGGGGGCCTCTCGTTTTCCTGGTCTTGATTCTTGGAGACCCGCAACTCCACATCCTCGGTAATACGGTCTTTCCCGCGGTCGACAGCATCGATCGCGTCTTGTGCTCGGCGTGTAGCGGCGCGTGACTGCGCCTTCGCAGCCCTATTTCATCGTCGAGTCGGCAGAAGCTCTGCACGACGATCTCAGGAAGGCGAACGGGTCGTTTGGCGACCTACAGGTGTCGCCGATCGTCAACGCTTTTCGCGAGAGTCTCCATGAGGAGATCAGCTTTGACCTTGACACGGCCGGCGCGTTCATGTTTGCTGCCGCTCGCTTGTGTCTCAACAAATCCCAGTCACTTCTGTTTGGCGGTGTGGCGGAATGGATAGCGGAGCCGGAAGCAGAGACTTCTCCAGCCGGCCCTCGAGACACGCCCCTCAATGTCGCGGGACTTACCGCAGCCTTGTGGGAGCGCCAGGGAGGGGAGTCGTTTCCGGCTGCGGACGCCATGTCGTCTGCCCCTCGGCCGGCCGGGAGCCGATCTCCGGCTCTCCTCGCAAGCGTCTGGAGGGATGTGCAGGTGAGGACTTCGCGAGACACGGCTCGTCTCGCTCAGACTGCCTTTGTCCGTCTCGAAGGCGCGCTGAGCGGTTTGATGCGTCGGCTACGCTCGCGGTCTTCGATCTCTTTCCGCGCTCTTATCCACGGAAGCAGTCGAAGCGATGTGGTCATCCAGTTCATAGCAGTCTTGGAGCTGGTTCGTAGGCGACAGGCAGCGGCGACGCAGCTGACGATATTTGGAGATATTGTCGTGGAATCGATGGCGGAGGATACCGATAGAAGGGCTCGAGCGGGATAGGGAAGCTTTGGCCTCGGCCATCGAGAGCGTCCTCCTGGTGGCGGGTGATCCGATTGGCGTGAAGGCTCTGGTGTCGACGCTGCAGCGGCCCCGCTCACAGATACTCGATGCACTTGAAGCCGTGGCAGATCGGATGAATCATGGCATCAGGCTGCAACGAGCACAGGATGCCGTCCAGCTGGCTACAGCGCCGGAAAATGCCGAGGTCGTTCGACGCTACCGAGGTCTGGCGAAACCGGCGCCGCTCTCACGCGCAGGTATGGAGACTTTGTCTGTCGTCGCGTATCGTCAGCCGGTGACTCGTTCCGAGATCGAGGCGATGCGGGGCGTCAACAGCGACCGAGCTCTTCAGACTCTGCTGGCGCGCGATCTCGTCGAGGAGCGTGGCCCGCGATCTACCATTGGAACGCCCATGCAGTTCGGCACATCCTTTGGCTTTCTCCAGTACTTTGGGCTGGCGTCCTTGAAAGAGCTGCCCCCGGCTTTGCTCGCCGCTCAGAACGATGCGCAGCCCTCCCTACTGGGATTTCGACAAATGGTGCCCGCACAGGGAGAAGCCGCTCAGCCTGAGGACTGAGCGGCAAGGACCGAGCTCGATAGGTCTCGGGCTACCGCTTGGTGTACTGAGGCGCCTTGCGTGCCCGCTTGAGGCCGACCTTCTTGCGCTCCTTGACCCGCGCGTCGCGCGTAAGGAGACCCGCCCGCTTCAAGGCCGCACGCATTTCGGGATCAAAGCGGCAAAGCGCGCGGGCGATGCCGTGCCGGATCGCGCCAGCCTGCCCGCTCACACCACCACCGACGACTTTAACGCTGACGGTGAAGCGGTCGCCCGTATTCGTGATGCGGAGCGGCGTGTTGATCGTGATCTGATGCAGTTCGCGGCCACCGAAGTAATCGCGCACATCTTTCCCATTCACGACGACCTCGCCGGTTCCCGGATAGAGACGCACGCGGGCGATGGCGGTCTTGCGGCGGCCAACGGCGTTGTGATACTGGCCCGTCAATTGCTGCGCTGTCGTTACCACTGGTTCCCCTCTCTTACGCGCTACGCGCTACGCGCTCGCCCCGCTCGCTGCCACCAGCCGTGGCTGGGCACGCGCGACGTTCTCCGTGATCGTCAACAGTTCCGGCTTCTGCGCCTCGTGCGGG
>QHBP01000392.1 GCA_003244175.1 Chloroflexota bacterium
AGGTCGCGCTGCACACCCTCGCCCGACACGTCCGGTCCATAGTCGGCTCCCCGACTTACCAGCTTGTCGATCTCGTCGAGAAAGACCATCCCGGACTCTTCGACGCGGCGTAGCGCGGTTTCCACCACGTCCTCCAAATCGATCAGCTTCGACGCCTCCTGTTCTCCCAGAATGCGTTGCGCCTCACGCACCGACACGCGTCGGGATCGCTTCTTTGTCGCGCTGACCTGGCTCATGAACTCCTGAAACTGTTCGTGGATCTCTTCGGGGCCAATGCCCGACGCGAATTCCACGACCGAGCTGTACGGCTCGTCGGTCTCGATCTCGATCTCGATGACGCGTTCGTCCAGCTCGTGCTCCGCCAGACGCCGTGCCATGGCCCGCCTCTTGCGTTTCATGTAGGCGCGCTCGTTGGTCGTCGATGGCCCCTCGGACTCGGCTACCGCCGCCGGGCCGCCCTCGATGAGGTAGGTCAAAATGCGCTCCGTCGCGAGGCGCTCGGCCTCGTCGCGTACCTCAGTCAGCCGCTCCTGGTGAACCATGGAGACGCTGGCGTCCGCAAGCTCGCGAACGATTGACTCCACGTCGCGCCCGACGTACCCAACCTCTGTGAATTTGGTGGCCTCGGTCTTGATGAAGGGCGCTTCGACCATACGGGCAAGTCTCCGGGCGAGCTCGGTCTTTCCCACTCCGGTCGGACCAATAACCATGACGTTCTTGGATCCGACCTCGGCACGAAATTCAGGGTCGAGACGCTTTCGCCGTTCACGCTCGCGGAGGCAGAGGGCAAGAGCACGCTTAGCCTCTACCTGCCCCACGATGTAGTGATCGAGCTGTTCGACGATTTGCGGTGGTGTGAGGTGAGACACCGGGTCAGTTCCTTTCACCAGCAGCGGTCGCGGCGCCACTGGTCACACTCCGTAGAGTGATCTGATTGTTGGTGTAGATACAAATGGAGGCCGCGATCTCCATCGCTTCACGTGCCACGTCACCGGCCCCCATATCAGTGTGCCGCATCAAGGCCTGAGCAGCGGCAAACGCATACGTGCCTCCGGACCCGATCGCGACGACACTATTATCGGGCTCGATGACATCTCCGTCGCCGGACAACAGCAGAAGTGTTTCCGGATCCGCTAACACCAGCTGCGCTTCGAGACGGCGCAGATATCTGTCTGTTCGCCAGTCTTTCGCCAGATCCACGGCCGCCTTACGCAAGTTGCCTGAGCTGCGCTCGAGCTGAGTTTCAAAGCGATCCAGGAGCGACAGCGCATCTGCCACTGCGCCGGCGAATCCGGCGAGAACGAGACCACCGGTCATCGTACGGATTTTCACTGCGCTCTGCTTCATGATGGTGTCACCCATCGTTACCTGTCCATCCCCCGCCATCGCAACCTCGCCATTGCGCCGAACGGCGATGACCGTGGTTGCTCGTACTCGCTCCATGCCAGCTACGCTCTCGTGTGCAGCCGCGCATACACGTCGCGGAGGTAGCCCTCGGACACGTGCGTGTAAACCTGCGTGGTACTGAGACTCGCATGACCGAGAAGTTCCTGAACGAATCGCAAGTCGGCACCCCCTTCGAGCAGATGCGTTGCAAAGCTGTGTCGCAACGTGTGAGGCGTCACGTGTTTTTCGATACCCGCGTTCGCAAGATGATGTTTGAGGACCTCGTGAAACCCACGCACGCTGAGCGGATGACCCAGATTGCTCAAAAAGAGCGCCTCGGACGCGCGGTCCCTTAAGAGCGCCATTCGAGATATATGCACGTACCGTTCCAGCGCGTCCATGGCCAGGTCGCCGAGTAGAACGACTCTCTCTTTCTGACCCTTGCCGATCACGTGGATCACCCTATCGGCCCAGTTGATCTGATCGAGACGCAATGACAGCAACTCGCTCACACGCAGACCGGTGGCGTACAAAACCTCCAGCAAACAACGATCTCGCATTCCCAAATTCGATGTGTCGCTGGGAGCCTCTATCAATGCCTCAATTTCGTCGACGGTCAGGACGTTTGGCAAGGATCGACGCATCTTGGGAGCGGGCACCAGCAACAGCGGGCTTTTTTCCGCACGTCCCTCACGCAGGAGAAAGCGATAGAAAGACCGCAGGGCGGACAGCTTGCGAGCGATGCTGGAGGGAGCGTACCCCCCGGCGTGCATGCTGGCGACCCACGCGCGGCATGTCTGACGGGTGACCCCCGTCCACGAAGTTACGTCCCTGTCGCCCGCCCACCCAACAAAGTCGCGAAGGTCCAATCCGTAGTTGTCTGTGGTGTGCGCGGACGCGTTGCGCCGTTGCTGGAGATCCAGCAAGAAGCCGTCAATCTCGTCGTTCATGGTCCACCTCGAAAGATGGGGTCAGCCGACGGCAGCCGGCTCGCGCGTTGGCTGCAGCTCCGCTACCTCCTGGCCGCACTCCGTGCATCGCAGGATGGGCTTGCCCCTGGAGGCACGCGTCACCAGTCCGCCGCAATGTGGACAGGGTTCGGGCACCGGCCTGTCCCATAGGGCGTAGTCGCACGCGGGGTAGGTTCCACAGCCGTAAAAGATTCGGCCTCGCTTGGTGCGGCGTTCGACAAGATCGTTTCCGCACCGGGGACAGGCAACCCCGATCTTGGTCTGCATCTGCCGCGAGTACTTGCACTCCGGATAATTGGAGCAGGAGACGAACTCGCCGAACCGGCCCTGCTTTATCACCAGCGGTTGTCCGCATTCAGGGCAAGGTTCACCGATCTCGACTATGGGGCGCTCAACGCGCTCCATCTCCTTCTCAGCCAGGCTCAGTGCGCGCTTGAAGTCGCCGTAGAAACTGCTGAGCAGCTCGGCCCACCCCCTCTCACCGTCCTCGACGTGATCCAGCTCAGTCTCAACCCCGGCCGTAAACTGGACGTCCACGATCTCGGGGAAGTGTTTTTTCATGAGACGGTCCACAGTCTCACCCAGCTCGAGCGGCACAAATCTGCGGTTTTCCAGCTTGACGTACTTGCGGCCCTGGATGGTCGAGATGATCGGTACGTACGTGCTGGGGCGCCCAATCCCCAGCTCCTCGAGCTCCTTGACCAGGCTCGCCTCACTGTAGCGGGGTGGTGGCTCCGTGAAGTGTTGCTGAGGGTTGAGTTTGTGAAGACGCAACAGCTCCCCGGTCTCCAGATCTGGTAGTAGGGCGTCCTTTTCCTCGCGTGGCCACACCGCGTAATACCCCTCGAAGGACAGAGTTGATCCTGTCGCGGCAAAAAGATAGCTGCCCGCCTGAATGGTGACGCGCGTGGAGTCAAACACCGCGGGCGCCATGAAGCTGGCGACGAATCGTCTCCAGACAAGCGAGTAAAGTTTCAGCTGGTCGGCGGTCAGCACACCGTGCAACGACTGTGGCAACCGGAGGACATCGGTGGGCCTGATCGCTTCGTGTGCCCCTTGCACATTTGCTCTTTGTTTCCCTTTCGGTCCGGGTCCTATGTACTTGGAGCCATAACCGTTCGAGATATAGCCTCGCACCGCTTTTTGCGCCTCGTCGGACACCCTCGTCGAGTCGGTCCGCATGTACGTAATCAGGCCGGTCCGTCCCCCGCCCAGGTCGATGCCCTCGTACAGCTCCTGTGCGATCTTCATGGTCTTCTTCGGCGAGAAGCGAAGCCGGCTCGAGCTGTCCTGCTGCAACGAGCTAGTAATGTACGGGAGGGACGGCATGCTCTTCGTCTTCTTGCGCTCGACGGCGGTGACTCGGTACTCTGCCCCAGCAATGTCGTCGAGAATAACCTGCATCTGGGCTTCGCTGCCGATGCGGAGTTTGTCCTTTGCACCGGCATCGACTCTCCTGATCAGCTCCGCGGAGAAGAGCTTCTTCTCTTTTACTTTGCTCAAGTCCGCGACAAGAGTCCAGTACTCCTCCGGTATGAACCCGCGGATGGCCACTTCACGGTCCACGATCAAGCGCACGGCCACCGACTGTACGCGGCCTGCGCTCGTGTGTTTCTGGACGCGACGCCACAACAGAGGACTTATCTTGTAGCCGACGAGGCGATCCAGAATCCTCCGTGCCTGTTGCGCGTCGACCAAGCGGTCATCGATCACACGCGGGTGGTGGATCGCCTCCTGAACCGCATTCTTCGTAATTTCGTTGAATATAGCTCTACGAGGGTTGCTGAGCTCCAGAGCCCGCGCCAGGTGAGCGCTGATCGCCTCTCCCTCGCGATCCGGATCCGCGGCGAGGTATACCTCCGAGGCCTGCCGGCTGGCGCGGCGAAGCTCCAACAGCACCTTTTCTTTACCGGGAATGACCACGTACTTTGGCGTGAAGTTACGTCGTGTATCGACGCCCAACCCCTTCGCGGGCAGGTCGATCACATGACCGACCGAGGGCAGGACTTTGAAGTCCGGACCAAGAAATTTTTCTATTGTTTTTGCTTTTGACGGTGATTCAACAATCACCAATTTGGTGGCCACCAAAAACCCCACGTTCTTAAAGTTGCTCACAGTATATCAACGTTTGCGCGCCGTCAATTTCGTTGCCGGTTGGTACTACGCTCTCCTGGGCTGGTGAATCACGCTCTGGCCAAAGCTTCACGTCGACGCTATACACCGACCGCCTGCGGCTGCTGCACCGTTTGGCGCAATCGAATCATATCCTCAAGGATGCCAATAATTGTCGCGATCCAGTCTTCCGGCAGCCGCCTCCGCGGAATTCTGAGAACATTGGTCGCTATCTTAGCTTCCGCTGCATAGTCACGATACAGGGACACGCGGTCGTACAAACCTCGAGGTCCCGTCCGCAACGTCAGGGTGTCTCCGGCGAGGGAGACCATGATGACGTGAGCCGCACCGGCGAGCAGCTTGATGTGGACCGACGTCACCAGATTTTCAACCTCCACAGGAAGCGCTCCGAAGCGATCTACCATTTCTTCCTGGAGCCCCCGCAGGTCTGCGGACGTCGCCACGCCCGCGAGGCGTCGGTAGAGCATCAGTCTCTCTGTCTCGCTGCCCACGTAGGCGGCGGGCAGGAACATCGTCAGGGGCAGGTCCACCGTGACAAGCGGTCGCTCCGGTACCGGCGCTCCGCGCTGCTTTTCCACGGCGTCCGAGATCATGCGCGTGAATAGGTCGAAGCCTACCGCTGTCGCGTTTCCACTCTGCTCGGCGCCGAGCAGGTTGCCGGCCCCGCGAATCTCTAAATCCTTCATCGCTATGTTGAAGCCCGAGCCAAGCTCGTGGGCCTCGAAGACCGCCTCCATGCGTCGGAGAGCGTCGCGCGACAGACGAACGTCTCGCGGATACAGCAGGTAGGCATACGCCTGATTCGCCCCGCGCCCAACACGGCCTCGCAGCTGATAGAGCTGCGTCAGCCCGAGAAGCTCGGCATGATTGACCATGATCGTATTGACATTGGGGATGTCGAGCCCGTTTTCGATGATGGTGCTCGAAACCAGCACGTCGGCTTGCCCGCGTGCAAACGACAGCATCACCCACTCCAGCTGGGCCTCGTCCATCTGTCCATGCCCGACTACTACCCGCGCCTCCGGCACCAGCCGCCGCACCCGTTCCGCCATGGCCTCGATAGAGGAGACCTTGTTGTGAACGATGTAGACCTGGCCGTCGCGGTCGAGCTCACGTATAACCGCTTCCCTGATAAGGCGCTCCTCGAATGGCTGCAAGTGCGTCTTGATGGGCAGTCGACCCTCTGGTGGGGTTTCGATCACACTGATCTCTCGGATACCCACGAGCCCCATGTGCAACGTGCGCGGAATCGGCGTGGCAGTCAACGTCAGCACGTCCATGGTCTCGCGCAGACGCTTCAGCTGTTCTTTGTGTTTGACGCCGAAGCGCTGCTCCTCATCCACGACCAGCAATCCGAGATTGTGGAATTTCACGTCCTTTCCAAGGAGACGATGGGTACCGATGACGACATCGACCTCGCCCAGGGCCAGCCGGCGCAGGATGTCCCGCTGCTGAGGAGGCGTACGAAATCGACTCATCACCTCCAAGCGAATGGGGAAGGCGCTGAAGCGTTCGGCAAAAGTCTCGAAGTGCTGCTGCGCCAAGATCGTTGTCGGCACCAGCACAGCCACCTGGCGGCCGTCCAGGACGGCTTTGAACGCGGCCCTCACTGCGACCTCGGTCTTGCCGTACCCGACGTCGGCGCAGACGAGCCTGTCCATGGGTCGTGCTTGCTCCATGTCTGCCTTGACCTCGTCCACGGCCCGCAGCTGATCGGGAGTCTCGGGATAAGGAAAGGAGGACTCGAGCTCTTGTTGCCATGGTGTGTCCGGCGCAAAATCGTGACCGGGACGAGCCATTCGTTTGGCGTAAATGTCGATCAGCTCTTTCGCGATGTCTTCCGCGGCTTGTTTGGCACGCTGACGCGCCCGTTGCCACTCTCCGCCGCCAAGCTTATTCAAGGGAGGCGCTGCATCCCCAACTCCGACGTAGCGCGTCAGCCGCTCGAGCTGATCGCTCGGCACGTACAAGCGGTCCGTCCCCGCGTACTGCACCACCGCGTACTCGCGCTCCGCCCCGTCTATCGTCATATGCGTTACGCCATCAAAACGCCCGATTCCATGTTCGACGTGGACGACATAGTCGCCGGGAGAGAAGTCTGCGAAGAAGGTCTCGCGCGCGTGCCGCCTGCGCTGAGGAACGGCCCGCTGCCGGCTGCGGCCAAAAAGCTCGTGGTCCGTCAGCACCATCACATCGGCTTCGGGCAGCCGCCAGCCCTCGCCCAGCGAGCCCGGGAGCAGCGTGACACCGGGCAACGGCTCGAAGGCAAGTTGCTCGAGGTATCTCGCTTGAACGCGAGCCTCGTCCAACAGCTCCTTCACGCGCTCGTGCTGAAAGCTCGTAATCACGACACGCTGACTCGGTGTGTCCTCAACATCGCCCACGAAGGCCCTGACGCGTCCGCCGTACAGAGGGGCGGGTGTGAACAGGCCGGACAGGTCGACCTCGGCGGGACTGGGTGCGCTCCCTCTGTGCAGCTCGATGAGGGATTGCCTCGTCAGGCGATCGATCACGTCTTCGTGGTTCGCAAGTGGAGGCAGCAGGCCGCCGGGAAGATCACCGGCCTCTTGCAAGGCTTGTAAAACATCGTTGGACTGCTCTATGAGCTCCGCCATGACGCTCCGACACTCGTCGGGGTCGTCCATGACGATGATGGCTTCCGATGGGAGATGGTACGCCAGGGACACCGAGCCGCGCAGGAGGTAGGGGGAGAGTAGACCAAGCTCGTCAAGTGAGGCACCAGACTCCAGACGCGACAGATCATTGAGCCAGGCTGAAGTGGCCTCGGCGTTCAGTCCAGACGTGTCCAGTGCGAGAAGCTCCTCCAGCGCCGACTCTCGTGTCGCCGTCGTCAAAGGCGCCACCGGCATCAGGGTAAATCTATCTACCGTTCCCCGAGAGCGCTGACTACTAATGTCGAACGTGCTTAGAGACTCCACTTCATTGCCAAAGAAATCGAGTCTGACAGGCAGCTCTGCGCCCGCTGGAAAGACGTCGACCACTCCGCCTCGGCGTGCGAACGTGCCGGGTTCCTCGACCATGCGCACGTCCAGGTAGCCCGCTTCTACGCATGACGCTAGGAGGTCGTCGATGCCTATGTGGTCCGTGACCCCGACCGTAATCTCCAGTGAGCCGAGCAATGGGGACGCGTCCGACTGCAGCAGCGCGCGAACGGGCGCGACCACGACTCCAAACTCCCCACTTGCCACGGCCCCGACGACCGCCTGACGGCGAGACAGCACGTCCCGATCAAGCCGGACCCGTTCATACGGCAGGGATTCAAGAGCCGGGTAAGACAGAACCAGGCCCGCGATCCATGGGCCAATCTCCTGTGCGATCTCGGCAGCGGATTGCGGATGGGCCGTGACGTAGAGGATCGGCCGGCCAGTGCGAGCGGCAAGCGCCGCAACAAAAGCCGGTTTCGCGGCATGCAGAAGGCCGTACGCGGTCAGAGCACCAGGAGAAGTTGCAAGGTCCGTGAAGGCGTCAAGACGTGCGAGACGCTGAGTCAGACCGGATATATCGAAAGCGTGCGTGAAGAACCTCGGGGAAAAAGGGGAGCGCGGAGGTGGACTCCGCGCTCACCATTATAGACAATATTGTGGGATCAGGGATATAGTCAGAGCATTCAGGACACCTCGCGGATACGGGCGCGAGAGAGATCGGCGATCGAAGGGATTTGCACGTCCTCCAGGGTCTCCACGTAGGACGTCCACGCCTCTGGTCTCCACAGCTCCAGCCGGTTGAACATTCCCACGATCATCATTCGCTTCTCGATCTCCGCATGCTCGAGCAAAGGGGCTGGGACCGAGATGCGCTTCATGCTGTCGACGTCCGACACATGTGCGTCGGCAAGAGCGCGATGCATGAAGAGCCGGCTTTCGTCGTCGTCCATGGTGCGATACGCCTCGTCGAGCACCGCCTTCCACGTGCCGACGTCGTAGACGTACAAGCACTGTTGCTCACCCCTGATCACCATGACCTGCGCCCAATCGCCCTCCTGGGCCACCAGGAGATGGCCGGGCAGAGAGAAACGACCCTTGTGGTCGACCGTCCGTTCGTACTCACCGAAAAGCACGGTGTGAGGTCCTTGTCGTAGTGTATGGACGGGTGGGCATCGCCAGTATAGAGGTAGGGGGAAGTGCGGTCAATCGCACGTCGCCTCCCTCCCCTCACATTCCAAGCAAGCCCTTAGGAATGCGCATCTTCCCGGAGGTCAACTGCTTCATCATCTTCTGCGCCTCTCTGAACTGATTGAGAAGCTGATTGACCTCTTGCACTGTGGTGCCACTCCCTCGTGCGATGCGGCGGCGGCGGCTTCCGTCGATTATGTCCGGCCTTCTACGCTCCTGGACCGTCATGGACGTGATGATGGCTTCCACGTGCTTGACCTGCTTGTCGTCGAGGTCCGGCATGCCCCCCATCTGCTTCATCGCGTTTCGCATGCCCGGAATCATCTCCACC
The DNA here is from genome assembly GCA_003244175.1 of Chloroflexota bacterium. Classification (GTDB taxonomy): domain Bacteria; phylum Chloroflexota; class UBA5177; order UBA5177; family UBA5177; genus QHBP01. Next base: position 8,955 of record QHBP01000392.1, read on the forward strand.
AGCTGCGTGAGAGGACCCATCTTTCGCACCTGGCCCATTTGCTGGAGAAAGTCCTCGAGGTCGAAAGACGCGCTGCGCATCTTCTTCTCGAGCTTCTTGGCTTCTTCCTCGGTGATGTTCTCTTGGGCTTTCTCGATGAGGGTGAGCACGTCGCCCATGCCAAGGATGCGCTGCGCCAGGCGATCTGGATGGAAAGGCTCAAGCGCATCCGTCTTCTCACCCGTTGTCAGAAATTTGATAGGCACGCCCGTGACGGATCGAATGGACAGAGCGGCGCCGCCACGCGCGTCGCCGTCCATCTTCGTCAGAATCAATCCGGTCAGCTGGACACTTTCATGAAAGGCGTTGGCGGTCTGCACCGCGTCCTGACCGGTCATGGCATCCGCCACCAGCAGGACCTCGTGTGGCTTCACCCGTTGCTCAATGTCTCGCAGCTCGCGCATCATCTGCTCGTCAATCGACAGGCGGCCGGCGGTATCCAGAATGACGACGGTTTGGGCGTTCTTACGCGCCTCTTGAACGGCGTTGGCAGCGACATTGACGGGATCCGCCTTGGTGCCTTCCGTGTACACCGGGACATTCAACTGTTTGCCCAACGACATGAGCTGGTCGATGGCCGCCGGCCGGTACACATCCAGGGCCGCAAGCAAGGGATGCTGTCCCTGCTTGCGAAGCGTGAGAGCGAGCTTGGCTGCGGTGGTCGTCTTGCCCGATCCCTGCAGACCCGCAAGCAGGATGATTGACGGAGGCGTGTTGGAGAGGTCGAGGCGGGCGGGTTCTCCCAGAACCTGCAGGAGCTCTTCGTGGACGATCTTGACGACTTGCTGACCAGGTGAAAGGCTCTGCAGCACCTCGGCTCCGATGCTGCGCTCCCTGACGCGGGAGACAAACTCCTTAACGACTTTGAAGTTGACGTCGGCTTCCAGTAACGACATGCGAATCTCGCGCATCGCCTGGTCGACGTCCCGTTCTGTCAAGATCCCTTTTGATCTCAAACCCGTGAAAATATCGTTCAGTCTGTCGGATAAGCTCTCGAACATGGTTTCCTCACAAGCCGGCACAGGGACCCGACTCGTTCCGTTGGCTACCTCTCTGTCTTCTTCATTCGAATAACGCGTTGACAAAACCGAGGTGATCGAACGGCGCGAGGTCATCGACCTTTTCGCCCGTACCGACGTACCAGATGGGGACGCGCAGCTCGTTATACACCGAAAACGCCACTCCGCCCTTGGCGGTACCGTCGAGCTTCGCCAGGATGATGCCTTCCACGTCGACCGACTGCAGGAAGGCCTTGGCCTGGAGAATGGCGTTCTGGCCGGTGGTCGCGTCCAACACGAGCAGCGATACGACGTCAGCTTCTGGATTCGCCTTATGCGCTACGCGCTTGATTTTTTGAAGCTCTTCCATCAAGTTGAATTTGGTGTGAAGGCGGCCTGCCGTATCCACCAGAATGGCGTCTACACCCCGGGACTGCCCCGCTTTGACCGCGTCATAAACGACAGCGCCGGGATCCGCATCCTGCTGATGAGCAATGACCGGTGCCTTGACGCGCTCTCCCCACACGCGAAGCTGGTCGATGGCGGCGGCCCGAAACGTGTCGCCGGCAGCGAACAGCACGGACCGCTCTCGGCGTTCCAGGTACCGCCCGAGCTTCGCGATGCTGGTCGTCTTGCCGGAACCGTTGACTCCGACCATCAAGATGATCGTCCCCTCCGGCATGTCTTCCAGAGGCGTGTGGTCGTCCTGGCCAAGAATGTCCACCATCTGGAGCCGCACAGCCGTCTCCGCCTCCACGGGCGTTTTCAGCTCCTCACGCTGTACCTGTTTGCGAGCATCGTCGACCAGTTGCTGTGCAGTCACGGGACCCACATCCGCCTGAATCAGCAGCTCTTCCAGCTCCTCCCAAGTTTCGTCGGTGATGATGGGCTGTCGAAACAGGTCGCCGATTCGTCCGAACACGCCTTCTTTGGTCTTCTCGACGCTGTGTTCGAGCTGTTCCTGCTCGCCGGCCGTGATTGTCGTCTTCCGTTCCCGACGGGAGAAAAGATTGCGCACGCTGGTTCCTTATATGAAGAGGCAACACCTCCGAAAACGAGGGTGTTGCCGACGATGTCGCACCGAGTATACCAGCGACCCTTCTATGCCGGCTCGTCACTGTCCATCGCCGTCCGTTGTACGGCCATGCCCACACGCACCAGCCGGCAGGCTCGCATGGCGGCCTCGGTGATCAAGCGGGCGCTCTCAGCTATCGCTCTGTCCAGTGCCATCGGGCGGTTGACGGTCCCAATGACGGCGTCCAGCCCGTGCTCGTACACGACGCGGTAGTCACGGCCGCTGCTTCCTACGATCGCGATGGACGGGATGCCCTGTCGAGCGGCGGCCTGAGCCACGGCCATCGGCGCCTTTCCGTAGATGTCTTGCTTGTCGATGCGTCCCTCTCCGGTGATGACCAAGGCGGCACCCTTCAGGTTGCCATTGAGATCGATGGCGCGAAAGACGATGTCGACACCGGGACACAGCCTCGCGTTCAGAAAGGCGAGCAAGCCGGCGCCCAGACCCCCAGCCGCGCCCGAACCAGGCTCCTGGCCCACATCCTTACCCAGATCTCGTGCCAGCACGTGCGCATAATGCTCGAGGGCTGCATCTAGCTGCCGTACCATATGTGCGCCCGCACCTTTCTGGGGACCGTACACGTGCGAAGCTCCGGCCGCCCCGTAGAGTGGATTGTTGACGTCGCTGGCCACTTCGACCTCGACGTTGTGCAAGCGGGCGTCGAGACCGTGCGCATCGATGCGTGTGAGACGCGCGAGCGCGGCTCCGCCAAAGGGCAGCTCGTGATCATCGGAATCGAGAAAGCGGACGCCGAGGGCCTGTGCCATGCCGACGCCGCCATCATTTGTTGCACTTCCGCCGATTCCGACGATGAGCTTCCGCACGTCAAGATCGAGCGCGTGACGAATGAGCTCGCCCGTGCCGAAGGTCGTCGTCACCGAGGCATTGCGCTGGTCGCGCCGGATGAGCGGCAATCCCGAGGCTGCCGCCATTTCGATGACGGCCACGCGCCCATCGCCGAGGAGGCCCCATGTGGCGTTGACCGGCCGTCCCAGTGGGCCACATACACGCGTCGTCACGGTGCGTCCCCCACTGGCGCGCACCAGAGCGCGCACCGTTCCTTCGCCTCCATCGGCCACCGGCAGCACGAGCACATCAGCCTCTGGGAACACCTGGCGAACCCCACGCGCGATCGCTTCGGCCACACTGGCGGCGTCCAAGCTGCCTTTGAACGATTGGGGCGCAACGACGATCTTCACGAGTACGGCGACTTCCGGTTCATTCGGAAATGGACCCGCCGTCAATGCATCGGT
>QHBP01000053.1 GCA_003244175.1 Chloroflexota bacterium
CCATGCGCCTGCTGCCACAGCAGGTAGGGGAAATCGACGCCGGCACGCTGGGCGAGCGAGTGCCAGGCCCAGGCCCGCGGGTTCGCGTCCATAAGTTTGTAGCGGCCGTCACGGTGGTCGTACTTTGACTCCAATTCGATGAGACCGGAGTAGCCAATGGCCTCTACGAAACGCCGCGCCGATTCTTCGATCGCCGGACACTCGACGGTTTCCACGAAGGTGCTCCCGGCGCCGAAGTCCAGGGGATACTGCCGGGTGCGACGAGCAATCGTGATGGCCAGGGGCTCGCCCCTGTCGCAGAGAGCGCAGTAGGAAAACTGCGCTTCGCCCCCACCCGGGATGACCTCCTGCACCATGATCTCGCCGGCGGCAACCAATGTGGCAGCGTCCGCATACCGTGCTAAGAGTTCGCCGCGGTCACGGACCAACCAGGCCTTGGCACGCGTGAAGCGGTTGTACTGTTCCTTGACCGCCGGCTTGAGAATCACCGGATACTCCGGGTCCAGGGCCGCCGCCTCAGCGAGGGATCGAGGATAGGCCGTCCAGGGCGCGTCGATCCCCAGCTCAGCGCACAACTGATAGGTAAGGCGCTTGTCGTACGCCCAACGCACGACATCCCACGGCGCGGTAGTGAGGCGGAAGTAGGAGGAAAGCTCGGCGTGATGCTCGGCGACGAGGCGTGCGCTGCGGTCGCTGCTGGCAAACAGTGTCCAGCCGGCCCACGTATGCTCGGTTGCCAGGCTGAGAAGTTGAGCGACTCGCCCCGCGTCGCTCGTGTCCGACCAAGGTATGCGACGCCGGACATAGCGGGAGGTCGCGGCAATGCGATGGTCCCCCGACATGATGGCTACTGGAATACCGCGCCGTCCCAGACTGCGGACAATGCCGAGCGCGGTGTACTCGGCATCGAGGAGCAGCGCGCCGCGAATTATTCTCCTTGCCATGAAAGATTATGGAGTACTAACGCGACTTGCCCAGAATCTTCAGCCCGATGTCTTTGACCTGCAGACGCGAAACGCTTCCTCCCACGTCGAGATTATGTGCGTAGAAATGCCAGGGATCGCGTCGAACCTTCCCGTTCGCCAGATGGCCCACGGTTCGAGACACCCGCCACGGTCCGGAAAGATGCACCGGCGCGTTCTCCGATATGACCAAGATCCTCGGTTTCATCGGCAACGGGCTCGGGATAGCGCCGTGCCAGCTCGCGGGAAAAACGCCGTAATCATACTCGATACCACCCGGCGCGTGGGGAGCGAAGGACAGCTGGTACACCACCACGCGCGCAAGTCGAAGCCCCGCCACACGGAAGACTATGGCGGAAGGGTCTATCGGTCGAACGGCAAATCCGCGTTCCGCCTCCATCCGCATAGCGGGAGCATAGCACGTAGTGATAGCACCATAGGAAATCGCTCCACAGTGAGATTGTGTAGCCGAGGCGGGAGTCTGTCCACCGGTTGTAGCGCAGCCGAGCAACAACACGAGGAGTCCGCTGACCGCGATTATCCGAAAACCTCTATTCATCGTCCGCACAAGGTTTCGGCGAATAGATCTCGACCTAAGCCTGCTCATCTCCGGCGCCATGTCTGTGTGTCCCAAGACCTATCCCTTGACAATAAAACCTAGCGTCTCCGTCCTCCGCCGAAATGAGCGGTGGTCATCTGGGATTGCGCCCACGATAACGGCGCGGAATGGGTTGGATGACGACAGGGGACAGTGCCGCGGAGGGTGCAATGCTTGCGTGGAGCCAACAACCACGAAGGCGCACGTTACCGTGAACGTGGTGTGGAATCTCCCGGTCATCGAGGCAGTGCCGGCGGCGATGGGTTGTGGCATGAATTCGGCATTCGGCGATCCATACGCGATATTGACGTGCGCTCCTGGCCGGAAGCCTAGTCCGACAACCGAAACTCGAGTCCCCACTGGCCCAAAATTCGGCAGCAAGTGAAGCTCCGGCCCTTGCCCAAGGACCGTGCGTGCGCGTGTGGTCAGGGTTTTGCTTGCCGTGTGCTGTATTGGGGACGGCGAAGTGGATTGGTCGCCGAGAACCGGACGAGCTATGACAGCAGTAGCACCTATCGAAGTAACGATGGCCAGTACCACAAAGAGAGGCAAGATCCACATACGCCTGCGTTTCATGTTTTGCGTTACCTTTCGGATCATCATGGCAGTCATTGGCTATGGTTTCACGACGCCGTGGGGACGAACGTGACCGGGCCGGATGGTAAGCGGTACGGTGCGCTCGAGCGGCAACTCGAACTCTCCCATCGCCGCACCGCTTTTGACGCTCCTAGCAGCCGTTTACGATCTCACCCTTGTAAAGCGAGTTGTAGACTTGGTTTGTGGCGCTGAAGTTGCCCAGTGGTGATTGCGGTTCACGCTCCCACCGCAAGTTCGATCTCAAGGGAGAGCCCCTCAGTGTCTGGCTGGTCCATCACTGATGTTGCAGAAAGCGCAAGCAGAATCGGGCGATCCCGACTCTACCTGTCCGCGCTCTGCACTCAACCGACTCTGGGTGATGTATGGTCGATCACCCAGGGTTCCGTTCTCGTGAATTCGGAGTAGCTCATGCTCTTGCCGTTTGGAATTCTGGGCCGGTGTTTCCCTCACCTGGCAGCGACAAGCTCGCTGATGAACTGATCAAGGGAGTGCCCCGTAACTTTGTAAAACTCACTGTTCTCGCTCGCCATGACCCCGTTTCGAACGAAGTAGACGCCGCCGCCCTGCACCGTCCGTAGCATGCCGTCGGCCGCTAGCGGCACGAGCAACAGGACCACCTGATCGCCCGGCAAGATCAACTGGTCAGCGTCGAGTTCGGCTAGCGCGCCTCCTTGTCCATGGGCAACGGGTCCACCCAACTGCGTTACGGTAATAACTGATGCCGCCCGCCCTTTGATCGTCCTTGCTACCTGGACACGCGCGGTCGCAATTGGCAAGCCACCTGATGGGTTCGGTGCAAAGTTGACGTTGAGAACGTTTCCCAACACGATTGTCCCAGCGGCCTGTGCAGCGACTTGGAGAGTCGCCGGCGGCGCGGCCCAGCTCTGCACCCACACAACGGGCAACTCATGCGCATCTTGATGCTGTGCGACGAAAGTGCGGAGGTATGCGTTGTTCTGCGCATGAGCCGCCGCGTGGATCGCCTCTCGCTGGCTATCCGACAGTCCAGCTTCGGCGTTGTGGGCAGTCTTTCCTCCACCGCCGATACTCTGTGCAAGCACGGCACTGGTAGCTAAGCCGGCGCCGACAACCAGGAGTGTTAGGAGGCCGACAAATATGTTGTACTTGCGAATGTACAGTTTCATTACGTGCATTTTCCTCATGACGTGCCCTTAGTAGCCCCAGTTATAGACGCAGCGGACGCCTAGGTTCGAACTCGTTCCACTGCATGGAGGCAGAATCTCCGCATCCTCGCTTGTCGGGCCCTGCAAGGTGGTTCCCTGCTGCATGACCGCTCCGGTGTCGAAGTGATGATCAAGCCCTAACGTGTGCCCTATCTCGTGGGCAAAAATGGAGATAGCGATCTGCCCGTTGTGGCAAGTGCCGCAGTTGAGATCGGAGGGCGTCACGTACACCTCGCTCCATTGAATTTTCATGGGGTTCGAATTTGGGCAAGCGCCGCTAACGCAGTTGTACGTGTAACCGTTCGGTGCCATGATGGTGTTGTCGATCTTGAAGTAGTCCCAAGAGTCATTGTTGCGGGCAGAGAATGAGAACGATTGGGGGCCCAGCCCGCTAGACCAGTTGTTCATCGCTGTAG
>QHBP01000220.1 GCA_003244175.1 Chloroflexota bacterium
TCCGTCTGCCACCACGTGTCCACGATTGGGCAACGGCCCTTGCCAATGTTCTCGTTGTACCAGACCCATGCCTCCGGGTTGATTGGCTCGCCGACCGTGCCCAGGAGGCGGAGGGACGACAGGTCGTGCTTGTCGACGTGCTCCGCGCCCCACTTCATGAAGCCGCGGATGGCCGTGGGCGCAGTGTACATGATCGTGATCTTGTTGCGCTCGATGATGTCCCAGAAGCGGTCCTTGTCCGGGAAGTCCGGTGTCCCTTCGTACATGAAGCTGGTAGCGCCGCACGCCAGCGGCCCATAGACGATGTAGCTGTGCCCAGTCACCCACCCGATGTCCGCGGTGCACCAGTAGATGTCGTCGTCTTTGAGATCGAAGATCCACTTGGTGGTCAAGGCCGTATGCAGCAGGTAGCCGGCGGTGGTGTGGACGATGCCCTTGGGCTTGCCCGTTGTTCCCGAGGTGTAGAGAATGTAGAGCATGTGCTCGGAGTCGAGCGGCTCGGCCTCGCACTCCGGGGACGCGGCGGCCATAAGGTCGTGCCACCAGTGATCCCGGCCCTGCTGCATGGTGACGTCGACGGAATCGCCGGCTCGCCGCAGCACGATGACATTTTCGATAGTCTTGGTGTTTTTCAGTGCCTCGTCCGCGTTTTCCTTGAGAGGTACCGGCTTGCCACGGCGGAATCCCGCATCCTGGGTGATGAGGAGCTTCGACTCGCAGTCATTGATGCGGTCCGAGATCGAGTTGGGGGCAAACCCGCCAAAGACGACGCTGTGTGGGCATCCAATGCGAGCACAGGCCAGCATCGCGATCGGTAGCTCGGGAACCATGCCCATGTAGATCGCGACGCGGTCGCCGGTCGTCAGGCCCAGGCCCTTCAGGACATTAGCGAACTTGCAGACTTCCTGGTGAAGCTGCTGGTACGTATACGACCGTTGCCCACCGTCCTCGGCTTCCCAGATGATCGCGTTCTTCTGACCTCTTTCCTGGAGGTTGCGGTCGAGGCAGTTGTACGACGCGTTGATTTTACCGCCGACGAACCACTTGGCCCACGGAACGTCCCACTCCAGTACCGTGTCCCACTTCTGGAACCAGTCGAGCTCGCCGGCGTGCTTTGCCCAAAAACCCTCGAAGTCGGCATTTGCCTCCTCGTACACTTTGGGGTCGCGAACGTTCGCCTGCTGCGTGAACTCCTTCGAAGGCGGATGCTGTCGGTCCTCCGTGATCTGAACCCGGGTCGAACTGTCGGTTTCTGTCGCCATCGGAACTCCTCCCGCGTCGCCGGTACTGCATCGTCGGTCAACAGGGTGCGTAGCTTTGCCGCGCCCACCCCATTATCGGCCCGAGGCGCGAACATTGAAAGAGAGGGGATAATCCGTGTGACGAGACTGCGCGTGGTGGCGGGGGGACAATGTTACTGGCTGGCGATGTGGGCGGTACCAAGACAAGCCTTGGCATCTATTCCCGGGAAGATGGACCGCGAAAGCCGCTGGCGACGGCCACGTTCGCAAGTGGCGCTTATGTGAGCCTGGAGGCGCTGGTCCATAAATTCCTGAGCGGCCTCGATTTACCCGTAACGGAGGCGTCCTTCGGCGTGGCGGGACCCGTGATGAACGGGACCGCGAAGATCACCAATCTTCCCTGGGAGGTCGATGGACATCGACTTGCCACCGAGCTCCACCTGGAGACCGTCGCGCTTCTCAATGATCTCGAGGCCATCGCGAACGGCGTGCCCCATCTCCAGGCGGTTGATCTCCACACGGTAAACGAAGGCCGCGCGATCGAAGGGGGAGCGATTGGTCTGGTGGCACCTGGGACGGGGCTGGGAGAAGCATATATCACGCGTGAGGGCTCGCGGTACCGTGTACATCCGTCCGAAGGTGGGCACACCGACTTCGCGCCGCTGGACGACCTGCAGATCGGCCTGCTCCGTTATCTGCACACGCAGGGAGAGCACGTCAGTTACGAACGAGTCTGCTCCGGACTCGGAATCCCCAACATCTACGCGTATCTGCGGGACACCCACTTCGCTCCCGAGCCCGCGTGGCTGGGGCAGCGCATCGCGGGAGTGGCAGATCCCACGCCTGTCATCGTCACATGCGCCTCAGACGGGAGCGACGGTGCTGACTTATGCATCGCGACGGTCGAGATGTTCGCGAGGATTCTCACGGCGGAGGCGGGAAACCTCGCTCTAAAGGTTCTGGCGGTGGGCGGGATGTACCTCGGTGGCGGCATTCCGCCGCGCATCCTGCCGTTCCTCAAGTCCGCCCGTTTCATGGAGCTGTTCAGTGCCAAGGGGCGTTTCGCCGGCATGTTGCGCAGCATCCCCGTCCACGTCATCATGCATCCACAGGCTGCTCTCTTGGGAGCCGCGACCTATGGATTGGAGAGGCACGAACGGTGAGACGTGACGACCCTGGCGAGCAATGTGGGCTGGCACTGGGGGACGGTCAGGGCGGACAACAGATGACTGCTGGAGATGGATTTTGACCCGCGTGACCGGATCAAGTTTTTTTGAACTACGCTCAGACGATTCCTTGTCTGTGAAGGCGCAGAGGCTCGAGCAGCAAATCCGGCTATTGACAGAGCGCCGCCAGGTCCTCATCAGCGCAGCCGTCCCTGGGCAGATCGACGTGGCGCGGCTCGATGTGCCGCATCGGTAGAATAGCCAAGGAGCCTTGCCCAATGGCCACGTTGAGAGACCATCCCGACACCTTCCCACACGCCACGATACGGATCGTCAACGACCAGCCCGAACCTTACCTTCCCGGAACTGGACTTGCCGTCTGGGAGATCGCCTGGCTCTCGCGCGTGTACGAAGGAGATGTGGATGCCTTGGCCCGCCATCTTGAAGCCTCTCCCATCAATCATGCTTTGATCGAGGAGGCCCTCGAATACGCGCGCGCGAACCCGGATGAACTACCCCGGCTTCCGCCGCCCTAACAGCCCAAGACACGAAGTGGGCGCCGGCCAGCCGATCGCTCGGTCGACCGGCCGTCGGTTGTCTACGCCTTACGTGTCGAAAGGAGAGATGCCTCCATGGCGCAACATCATCTCCTACTGCGGACCGAGGCTCCGATTGACGAGTACTCGCTCAACGATGCTTTCGATCGGCATTTGATCGAGACCAAGTTCCGATCGGCGTGGCGCCCGTGCGCTTGCAAATCGCGGAACCGCTCGGTGCGCTCCAGCGTTTCCATGCGCTTCATCGCCAAGTGTAGGAATGCGCTTCGGTTTCCGCGAGCGAAATAGTCGACCAGATGCTCCAATCGATTGCGGTCCTCCTCCGAAATCCAGAACTTGAGGTTCACTGCACCCATCGTTCGCCTTTGCAATGTACGGAGAATCAATTGCGAAAAATAGGCGATTGAGGTGGCAAAGGAAAGAACGAGACAAAAGCCGGGAGCGCGATCGCGTCCTCGGCGCTGACATTACTTACCAGCAAGAGCTGCTGATGACTTAATGACCCGCAAGCAGGTTCAGGGCCATCGACTCAACTATGCCGATCAGGAGAATTGCGATCAGCGGCGAGAGGTCGAATCCGCCCAAGGTCGGGAGTCGCCGTTGGATCGGTCTGAGCAGTGGATCGGTCGCCTGGTTCAGCGCGGCTGTCACCGGGGTGAGCGTTCGCGAAGCTGGAAACCAGCTCAAGAGGGCACGAATGATAATTGCGATGGTCAGGACTTGCGCGACAGTCACCACCAGAAAACTGAGTGTCATGATGATTCTCCTTGATGCTCCTGAAAATGGAGAGCCCCTTGTGAGGAGGAGCGCCTCTCCCGGGCTCTGTTCTTACCATAACGCGCCAATGTGAGAGGCGGATTAAAACACCGCTATTTCGCCATGCGCAGGTGAACCACGAATGACACACCGCCAGGCCGGTTCTGGGCCGTGATCGATCCTCCGTGGGACCGCGCCACCCAATCGCACAGCGCGAGGCCGAGACCCGCTCCAGTTCCGTTGACGCTCGCGCGTCCCCGGTAAAACGGCACAAACAGGTATGGAAGGTCGTTCGGGGGAATGTGGGGACCGCTATTGAAGACGATCAGCGCGAGCTCTCCGCCATGGGCCCTGGCTTGGAGTCGGATCTCACCCCCGGATGACGCGTAGCGGAGGGCATTGTCGATGAGGTTGCGCAGGAGATGCTGGACGCGCTCCCAGTTCAGGCCTGCCTCCAATCCAGAGGGCACATCGCACGTCAGCCGAATCGCATGCCCCTCGACACGGGGGAGAACCGACTTCACCACCTCGTCGATCGCCTCCGCCACCAGGCGCCGCTCGCGCATGCTGACATCCCGACTAACTTCAGCCTGGGCCAGGCCAAGGAGGTCATTGACGGAGTGCTCCATGTGGTCGACTTCGGCATTCACCAGATCCAGCGTCCGGCGATACTCCCCGGGACATCGCTCGCGCGCGAGCGTCACCTCGATCTCCCCTTTCATGATCGTGAGTGGCGTCCGCAGCTCATGGGAAGCATGGGCAGTGAATTGGCGCTGACGCTCTACCGCCTTTTGGATTGGACGAAGCGTCCGTCTCGCGACGATATGCGACAGGCAGGCGGAGAGGATCCAGCCGGCCGCGTTGACGCTGAGAAGAACGAGGCGAGCGCGCGACAGGTCGGCGGCCAGCAGCGCTTGCTCAACCCGAGCGGTGGCGTTTCCTCCTACGTCCAGACTGCTGATTGCGACACTCTCCAGCGCCACATACAGCGCCATCGAGAAGGCCGCCATTATCAGGGCGATGCCCCCGGTATAAGCAAGCGTGAGCTTGACGCGGGCGCTACGGATCATCGGGAGCGCGTAACCGATATCCGCTCCCACGCAAGGTCGCGAGGATCTTGACCGGAAACGGGTCATCAATTTTGCGGCGTAGGTAACGAATGTAAACGTCGACCACGTTCGAGCCCGGGTGGAAGTCGTAGTCCCACACCGCTTCCAGCAGCATCGTCCGCGTCACGACCTGGCCGGCATGGCGCATGAGGTACTCCAGGACTGCGTACTCCTTGTTCGACAGCTCGACGCGTCTATCCGCGCGTCTCACGTCGTGAGTCGCCGTGTCCAGGGTCAGGTCGGCAACGTGCAGCTGGGCCGTCTTCGCCCCCTCGTGACGGCGGAGCAGGGCGCGCACGCGGGCCAGCAGCTCTGCAAAGGCGAAGGGTTTGGTCAGATAGTCATCGGCGCCGGCGTCAAGGCCCGTCACCTTGTCTTCCAGAGTGCCGCGGGCGGTGAGCATCAGGACGGGGACCAACTCTCCTCCCTGCCGCAGCCGGCGACAGACGTCGACGCCGTCCGTATCCGGAAGCATGAGGTCGAGGATCACCAGGTCGTACGGAGTGACGCCGGCGAGAGCGATTCCGTCCTCCCCATTGTCCGCCACATCCACCGCGTGGTGCTCTTCCTCCAGACCACGCTTGATGAAGCGCGCGATCTTCGGCTCGTCCTCAATCAGCAACAAGCGCATTGAGTGCCTCCGAGATCATCGTAGGGCCGGCACATTAAAGCTGGGTTAAGGAGGTTTCAGACATGGGGAGACCCTCATTCCCACTTCATGTGCGCTTAACGTGCCCGCGGGATCATGGAGTCGTCCCTCGGGACACAACACAACGGACCATTGGTGAAAGGAACGACCGATGCACAGAATCAGACGAAAGACTGTAGCGTTCGGGGCGGCCGGACTTCTCAGCCTGGCGGGTATTGCTGGAGTCGCCGGACACAACGCGGTCCACGCGGCCGGCACACCACCCGCAATCAGGCAGACGGCCGCCGAGCCCAGCTCGACGGCGCCCGATACGGACCGGGTACAGCAGGAGGTCCAGTCCGGCAGTCAGCAGGATCTAGGCGCCGCTGACACGGCCGAGGCGGCGGCCTCGACTCAGCCGGACACCGACAACGTCCAGTCCCAGAGCCAGACCGACACCCCGTAGTTTCCTTCCCTTTCGCACGGAGGAGCCGGAGCGCGAGCGCTCCGGCTTCTCTTCTGTGTTTGCCGCAGCCACCCGATACGCGCCGGTGATTACAAAAGATAAAAACTTTGTCTTTCGGGGCCCGAGTGTCCAAGCTGGGTTGGGAGTCTGATTGGCGTGGCGCCGCCTCTGCTCTAGCAATTACTCGGCGGTATTTTCCCCGCGAAGCGATCCGCGATCCATGCGGCGACGTTCGAGGCTGATTGGGCGCCGGCATCGTGGACCACACCCGGATAGACCCGATATTCGACCTTCTCACCCATGGCGCAGAGATGCTTGACAAAGGCAGCGGTAACCGGTGGGTGAACGAGGAGGTCGGCATCACCCTGAGAGATGAGGACCGGTGCGGGAATCTTTGTCTTTCCCGGCGTGTTCTGCTCCAGATCGGTCTTCCAGGGCTCGGTTTTCCACGGCAGGCTCTTGAGATAGCCAATCTTCAAGATTTGCGTCAGTGGGAAAAAACCGAGAACCTGCGTCTCGTTATGGATGCAGAGCCGGAGCATGCGACGCACGATGGGTCGCGCGACGGGAGTGAACGCATTGTCAAGGTTATGCCCATAGGCGTGTGACCATGCATCGAGGGCGAATGCCGACAGCACCTTGCCAAACGGACGCTCGACTTTCAGACGAAATAGTTCTTTCAAGTCGGTTGGCGGTGCGGACGCCGCAACACCGACCAGCTTTAGGTCCGGCGCGTAGGTGGCGGCAAGCTGCCCCGTGAACAGGGCGGCGTGCCCTCCCTGCGAGGGACCGGTTACCGCGAACGTCCTCCCGGCATGGGCCTCCGTCAGGTTATGCGCTGCCCGGACGCTATCGAGGACGGTCTCCGCCTCGGACCTGCCCACCAGGTAAGGGTGTGGTCCTGGAGTTCCGAGCCCCTGGTAATCGGTCATGACCGCGGCATCGCCGGCGTCGAGATAGGCACGCAGCCCGTGGAGAAAGTCCAGGTGTTTGGCGCCCTGGATCGAGAGGGCGCAGTTCGAGGCGACCCCGACGGTTCCATTCGCAAACGCCACGACGGGGCGCAGCCCCGATGACGCCCTGGCCGGAACGATCACCATGCCGCTGACTGCCGTCGGCTTGCCGGTGTAGCTCGTGGACATGTACAGGATCTTCCATCCCCTTGCCCCCGGCGGCAGACCTCCCAGCACCTCCGAGCGAACTACGGTTCCCAGCGGCTTTTTGGGAAGGGGCGCAGGAAGCGAGTAGAACGAGCCCGGCCGTGAGGGCTGTGCTTTGCGGACCACGGCGACGAAGGCAACGACAGCCACGACCGCGACTGTCGCCAGTGCCGCTATCACAATCGCCACGATCCGCGTGACACGCCTTGATTTGCGAGCGCCAGCGGAACTGTTTCTCACCTCCGGAAAGTCGGGCGGATTTGTCATGATCTAGCATGCCATGAAGCGGCGGGGTACGCGATTCAACGGCAGGGTCGCTTACTCATCGTGCCCAAGTCTGGGTGAAGGTACAACGACCCCCACTCTGAAGCATCTCTCCCCGGGGCACCCCTCGCTCCAGAACGGGCGTCCTGGCAGAGGGGAGCTTGAGCGGGTTTAGCGCAGCGTCCGTACCGACTTAGAACCGTGACACCGGTGAACCTGGCACGCCAAATAGCCGGTAGGGGCCGATCGTGAGCGGCCCACCTCAGCCGCCGACATGTCTCCTCCTCGAAGATCCGCGATCGAGTGTGCTCCAAAGGCTGTTTGCCCGCTCCCGAGAACGTGGGTCGGGAGATCCTCAGCTGCGAACGGTCTCGCACAGTTCGGTCGCCGACGTGGACCGCTCACGAGCGGCCCCGGACCGCTCACGAGCGGCCCCTACGCATCTGTACACGTCCAAGTCGCACAACATCCGCATCAGATACTCTTCTTCAGGCACCCCTCGCTCCAGAATGGGAGAGGGTCGAGTGAGGGGTCGAGGGGGTGAGAGGACCGGGGACAACACCTTGATCGTAGGGAGGTTTAGTACTAAACTAAGATTAGTAAACGTATACGAGTGCCACGTCCGATCTGCATCGTGAAGCCCTCGCTCCTGTCCGAAGCCGTCTCTATCCCATTTGTCCGGGAGTTCATAGGAGATGACGGACGGTTGCAGCCCAATGAGACAATGCACATGGCGGCGGACGCAATGCTCGATGAGCTGCAGCGCGTGGCGGCCGCTCTGAAGACCCTCCGGGAGCGCGAGCTCGTTCCCGCGTAGGGCCAACACCGAGGAGGAAGGAGTCACCCAATGGAACTGACAGGAATTCATCACGTGACGGCGGTGTCGGGGAACGCCCGCGCCAACGTCGACTTCTATACACAGCTGCTCGGACTGCGACTGGTCAAGAAGACGGTGAACCAGGATGTCATTTCGACATACCACCTGTTCTTCGCCGATGGAGTCGCAACGCCCGGCACCGACATGACCTTCTTCGAGTGGCCCGATGTTCCGCCCCATCAAATCGGCGCCGGAGATGTGACCACGACCGCCTTTGTGGTACCCGATTGGCCGGCGCTCGAATGGTGGGTGCAGCGCTTCGACGAGCTCGGAGTAGCGCGCGGAGAGATCGAGGAGTGGACCGGCCGGCCTACCCTTCCATTCACCGATCCCGAGGGTCAGCGACTCGAACTTGTCGTGGGCGAGAGAGACGGCGCCTCTCCCTGGAGCAAGTCCCCCATACCGGTGGAGATGGCGGTTCACGGCTTCGCGGCTCTCCACCTCGCGGTGCCGAGCATCGAGCTTAGCTCAACGTTCTTGCGTGAGGTGCTCGGCTTTCGACAGACCCGGACCTATGAGTCACCCGACGGGAGTAGACGATTTGCCGTCTTCGAGACGGGTGACGGTGGGCTCGGGACGGAAGTTCACCTGGAGGAGCAGCGAGGTCGGCGCCGTGCTCAAGTCGGCGTCGGCGGCGTGCATCACGTCGCGTTCCGAACACCAAATGAGGAGGAGCATCGCCACTGGCGGGAGCGGCTAGCCGGCGCGGGCGTTGGAGTCACTCCGGTGATCGACCGCTACTACTTCAAATCGGTGTACTTCCGCGAGCCCGGCGGCGTCCTCT
>QHBP01000240.1 GCA_003244175.1 Chloroflexota bacterium
GCCCTGATATTTGCGCTTGCTCGGCGGGTTATCGAGGCTGATCGAGCGGTGCGAGACGGCTTTGGGAAAACCGGCTACGAGGGTGTGCAGCTGTCCGGCAAGCAGTTGGGTGTTGTCGGTGTCGGAAAGGTGGGGCGAACCGTGGGCCGGCTTGCGCTCGCACTGGGGATGTCCGTCGTGGCTCACGATCCCTACGTGCCGGCCGAGGCGTGGCCGAACATGAGCATGCTGCGCGTGAGTCTCGAGGAGCTCTTGGCGACCAGTGATGTCATCAGCCTGCACGTCCCCTTCTCCCACGACACGCGCTACTTGATCGATTCGGGTCAGATTCGACGGATGAAGAGAGGATCCTATCTCGTCAACTGTGCGCGAGGAGGGTTAGTGCGCGAGAGCGCGCTCGTCGAGGCGCTGACCTCGCGTCACCTCGCCGGCGCGGCGCTGGATGTGTTTGAAGACGAGCCTCCGCGCGATCTCGCACTCCTTTCGGCTCCCAATCTCCTTGTTACGCCCCACGTCGCCGCCTCCACGCGTGAGGCTCAGGCGCAAGTGTCCGTCGACATCGCCGAAGGCGTGCTCGACTTTTTCGCGGGGAGACCCGCTACGTATCCCATCAATCCATCCGTGTTGATAAAGGTGTGACGATGCTCAAGACCAGTGTCAATCTGCGCGTGCCCGGTCCCACCCCCGTTCCCGAGGCGGTGGTCGAGGCCGGGGCTCAGCCCATGCTCAATCATCGAGGCCCGGAATTCGCGGCCATCATGGGCGAGGTGCTGGCAGGACTCGTGCCGTTTTTCGGCACCGCACAGGAGGCCTTGCTCCTTACGGGCTCCGGCACCGGAGCCCAGGAAGCAGCCGTCGTTAACATGCTCTCTCCAGGGGACGAGGTCCTGGCAATCACTGCGGGGGTATTTGGAGAACGATTCGCCGCCATCGCCGAGGCGTTTGGCGCACACGTGCACAGATTGTATGGAGAGTGGGGAACGGCGACCGAGCCCGAGGCGGTGGCAGAGGCACTTCGCGACCACCCAAAGACACACTCGGTCATCCTGACACACAACGAGACGTCCACAGGCGTCGCAAACGATGTCGCGGCGATCGCCGCTGCCATTCGGGGCCAACCCGGGATCGATCCCGTCATCCTCGTCGACGGCGTCAGCTCGATCGGAGCTATTCCGTTTCTCATGGACGCCTGGGATGTCGACGTCGCCATCACAGGCTCTCAGAAGGCGTGGATGTCGCCACCAGGACTTGCCATGGTGGTTGTGAGCGACAGAGGTTGGCGGGCGCACGCCCAGGCGCGTATGCCGCGCTTCTACTGGGATTTCACGAAGGCGCGAAAGAATGGCGAGAAGCGTACAACCCCATTTACTCCGGCGGTGGGCATTGTGCGCGCGTTACAGGAAGCGTTGCGCATGATGTTGGAGGAGGGGCCGGAGGCGGTCTTCGTACGCCACGCGCGTGTCGGAGATCGCATTCGAGACGGAATCGTCGGCCTGGGACTGGAGCTGTTCGCGGACCTGGCTCACGCTTCCAACACGGTCACGGCAGTCCGCGTGCCCTCGGACGTCGACGCCTCCTCTCTGCTTCGCGATCTACGAACGCGGCATGGCGTTGTCTTGGGCAGTGGCCAGGACTGGCTCAGAGGCTCGATCTTCCGTGTTGGCCATATGGGTTGGGTGCACGAGGCAGACGTCGACCATGTGCTGGAAGCGCTGAGGCTATCCCTTGAGG
Organism: Chloroflexota bacterium; assembly: GCA_003244175.1. Taxonomy (GTDB): domain Bacteria; phylum Chloroflexota; class UBA5177; order UBA5177; family UBA5177; genus QHBP01. The sequence continues at coordinate 1,732 of QHBP01000240.1, forward strand.
ACGCCCGGCGTGGCGAGGAACCAGCGGTGGCGGCTCTGTAATGTCACGTGGCGCGAGCCCCGCGCCTCAGCCGGCACGCAATCGCTCCGGCTGAGTTATCTCTACCGAACCGGTCTCGACGTGGAGCAGTGTCGATTGCTGCCTGAACTCCAAAGGGAATGCGTCGACGTTGGAGGCGGTCGCGAGCACCTGCGGATAGCTCTCCATGGTGCGGAGCAGAAGCCTGCTCCGGTGGGCATCGAGCTCAGCCATTCCCTCATCCACCAGTAGAATGGGTTGTTCGCCAGTCCGATTCGTGATATAGCGCAGCTCCGCCAAACGCAGCGATAGAGCGGTACTCCTCTGCTGACCACGACTTCCAAAGGACTGCGCCTCGACGCCGTTGATGAGAATCTCGAGGTCGTCCCGGTGCGGGCCGCACAGAGTCATGCCCTGGAATATCTCCTTGGTCTGCAGCTGCTGAAGCCGCTCCTCAAAGGCCCTGGCTATCTGGATATCCGGCAACTCTCCCGCCGGCTCCAGACTCGGCTTATACGCGATGCCCAGCTCCTCGCCCGTTCCCGAGAGATCGGAATACGCCTCCCGCGCGAAGCTGCAAAGAACGCGAAGCATGGCTTTGCGGGTCATCATGATCTCCAGCCCCACGGCCACTAGCTTCTCGTCCCAAAACTCCAGAAGGCTTGCCGGATCGGGCCGGCCACGTAATCGTTGCAGCAGCGAGTTCCTCTGGACCAGCACGCGCGCGTACTCCTGGAGCAGGCGCAGGTAGCGGTGGTCGATCTGGCACAGCATGAGGTCCATATAGCGGCGGCGGCCGGACGGGGAACCGGTGATGAGCAGCACATCATCCGGAGAGAAAAAG